>JBBSCG010000061.1:0-11151 GCA_038250515.1 Candidatus Limnocylindria bacterium | reverse complement strand
GTTTTGACGCGCTGGACGAATAGAACGCACGAGAGCGTGTTGCGCGCCGTCATTTGATGGATCGACCGATGCCGATGGCGCCTGCGAGGCCGATGGCGCGGCCTGACCGCACGCGGTTACCAGCAGCGCGAGCGAGAGCAGAGTGGTGATGCGATGCACCACGCCATGGTCGTTGCCTCGACACCGCCGCCCAATGGCCCGATGGTCCCGGACAGTCGCTCAGCTGCGGGCGGGCGACGTGCCGGAAGCCATCTTTGAACTTGGCGCTGCGGCCGTCGGGTTGCGTGGCTCGACTGCTTCAGCCGCCTCGAGCTGCGCGAGCAGCGGCTTCGCTCCGAGCTGGGTGAAGATCTCGCGCGCCTCGGTCGCCGCCTCACGCACCTCCGGGAAGCCGGTGCCGAGCGCATGAACCATCGTCAGGCAGCACAACGCCAGCTCGAATCGAATTCCCCGCTCGCGCCACCGGGCGGCGGCATCCCGGAAGAGCGTGATCGCTTCGCGCGGGCGTCCCTCCAGGGCGGCGAGCCCGGCCATGAGCTCGAGCTCGGTGATCCTCGCAACGGCGCCGGGAACCTGCCGCTGCTCCGCCAGCAACTCTCGGATCGGGTCGACGTCGCGCAGCCAGATGGATAGCCGCCCGGCTCGGGCCCGCGCCGTGGAGTCCGGGGCGTCGAGCCGCTGATAGCTGCTGATCGCGAGCGTGCGTGCATCCGCTAATCGGCCAAGTGCCATGGCGGCGTCGCTGCGAACGTCATCGAGCATGGAGAAAGCCTGCACTTCGGTATAGTCCTCGACGATTGCCGCTGCTTTGGCGATCATCGTCTCGGACTCCTCACCGCGAAACGCCGCAAGCCGGGCAGTGTGCACCAGCGCCCCGAAGTCGCCCTCCGGGTCCGCTGCCACAGCTTCACTGAGTTGGTCCACCACCCAGTCCCATTCCCCCATCCTCAGGCCGGCATCAGCCGCGTTGTTCAGCAGGTAGGAACCCGGACCGCGCATGCCGAGGTGGCGGGCAAGCTCGAGACCCTCGCGCGCGACGCGGTAGGAAAGGTGGGGATCCTGCGCCGCGGTGGCATAGCTCAGGTTGACGCGAGCCCGCAGCTCGAGCTCGGCGAGCTGCAGCGAGCGGCCCTGGCTAACGGCGCCGAGCAGCAGCACGATGGCCTCGCCAAGCCGACGAGCGGTGGCGAGCGTCGCGCCACGGGTGACGAGCAGCTCCAGGACGTCGCGGGTCAGCTCGAGATGTTCGGCGAGTGGCAGCACCCGCTCACTGCACGCCAGCGCCTCCGTCACCTTGCCGAGCAACATGTAGACGCGGGACAGCTCGGTGTTGAGACTGACCCATCCCGGGGTGCCGTCGAAGTCCGGGAAGTCCGCGAGAGCCTGGTGCATCATCGCTGCGGCCTGCTCGGTATGACCAACCCAGCCGGTCGCCCTGGCAAGGTCCGTCGTGGCCTCGAGCAGCCGGGCTCGATCACCGGTCTGGCCCACGAGGTCGAGCGCCGCCCGGTAATGAGCGAGCATGCCATCGGCGTCGCGCGCGGAGTGACGCCCAGCATCCGCTGCCGCCTTGTGCAGCTGGGCGCGCTCGTCGGGATCGTTCGTCACCTCGAGCGCGTGTTCCAGGTATCCGGTCGCCTGAGTGAAGGAGCCGAGCGAGACCGCACGTTCGGCGGCGCCGCGCAGTGCGACGCGTGCCTGCGCCGCCACCGCGTCACCCTGCGGACCGTCCGGCTGCGCTTGATAGGCGGCCACGTAGTGCTCGGCGAGCACCCCCGCGATGCCTTCGTCATCCAGCGTTTCGAAATGTCGCGCCGCGGCGAGGTGCAGGCGACGTCGGTCCCGACGACCCAGGCCTCCGTAGGCCACCTCGCGAATGAGGCCCTGCACGAACCCGTACTGCCCTCGTTCCGGGGACTGCGGGTCGGCCTCCAGGGTCAGCAGCTCGCGGCGCACCAGCGCGCGCAGCCGCGCGGTCAGCGTCTCGGGATCCTCGCCGCTCACATCGGCCACCGCATCCACGGTGAACGTCTTGCCCATGACCGATGCCGCCTGCAGCAGCGCCCGATCTGCCGGGTCGAGCCCGTCGAGCCGCGCTGCGATGAGCGCCTGCAGCGAGGCCGGAATGGAGAGCGGCTGCGCATCGCCCACGGGCTGATAGCTATCGCCGACACGCTCGATGCGACCGTCGCCGAGCAGCATGCGGACCGTTTCGACGGCGTACAGCGGAATCCCCTCGGCTCGTTCCAGGATCCCGGTCGCGACGCTGTCCGGCAGGCCGGGGACCAGGCCGCGCAGCAGCTCGCGCATGGCGTCGTCGGAGAGTGGATCGAGCAGGAGCGAGGTGAAGTTCCGGCGGCCGGCACCCCAGTCGGGACGTCGATCGAGCAGCTCGGGACGGGCCAGGGTGATGAGATACAGCGGTCTGTCGCGCGACCAGTCGAGCACGTGGTCGATGAAGTCGAGCAGGCCCTCATCGGCCCATTGGAGGTCCTCGAAGACGAGGAGCACCGTTCCTCGGTTGGCGATACGCTCGAAGAAGGTGCGCCACGCCGCGAACAGCGTCTCGCGCTCCCGATTCGCCCCGGTCGCCTCTTCGAGCCCGAGGAGCTGCAGCAAGCGAGGCTCGATCCAGCGCCGTTCGCCCTCATCGGTCACGAATTCGTCGAGCGTGGCTGCCAGCTTGGTGCGTGCTTCCGTGCCGTCCTCGCCCTCCACGATGCCGGCACGACCGCGCACCATTTCGGCCAACGCCCAGAAGGTGATGCCCTCGCCGTACGCGGGCGAGCGCCCGTAGTGCCAGTACGCCACCTCGGTGACGCCGTCGAGATACTTCTGAAACTCCCAGACCAACCGGCTCTTACCGATGCCGCCCTGGCCCATGATCGACACCAGCCGCGGCCGTCGCTCCTCGCCGGTGGCGGCGTGAAAATCCTTCAGCAGGCGCAGCTCCGCCTCGCGACCCACGAACGGTGCCTCGAGCTGGTCGCTGCGACCGACGCCGCCGCGCTTGGCGACCACACGCAACGCCCGATAGGCTGCGACCGGCGCTGCCTTGCCCTTGAGGTCCTGCTCGCCGACCGGCTCGAATGCAATGGCGCCCGCGGCCGCCCGATACGTCGCCTCGCCGACGAGCACGGTGCCGGGCGCCGCGGCCGATTGCAGACGGCTCGCCGTATTCACGAGGTCGCCGGCAACCATCCCCTGGTTCGTCGCACCAATGGTGACCGCCGCCTCGCCGGTCAGGACGCCGGCACGCAGCTGGAGCGCGAAGCTGAGCTCCTCGCCCAGGTGGTGCACCGCCTCCACCAGGTCGAGCCCTGCCCGCACGGCCCGCTCCGCATCGTCCTCGTGGGCGGTCGGCGTGCCCCACACCGCCATCACGGCATCACCGATGAACTTCTCGATGGTGCCGCCGTACTGCTCGACGACCGAGGTCGCGCTCGCAAAGTAGCGAGCCTGCACCTCGCGCACCGTCTCGGCGTCGCTCGACTCGGAGAGGGTCGTGAAGCCGACGAGATCGGCGAAGAGCACCGAGACGAGGCGCCGCTCGGCCTGTCCCTGGTTCGGGTCGCGCGGCGTGGCGGAGGCAGGGCCTGACGCGGAGGCGGGCCCGGCGGCGGACGAGGCATCGGTCAGCTCAGTGCCACACTCGCCGCAGAACCTGAGGCCCGGTGTATTCGCCGTGCCGCATGCGGCGCAGGTCACCGCCAGGCGTGTGCCGCATTCGCCACAGAACTTGCGGCCGGCTTCATTGGTCGCTTGACAGCTTGGACAGATCACGAGTGTTCCTTCACCGAGGGGCGAGCGCAGTATCGCCGGTCCGATCAACCACGGTCAACGGCCCGTGCAGCCGGCGGTGGCACGGCCTGCCTTGGATTCACCCGAGGAATCAGTTGCCTAGACTGCGGGCATGCAACCGCGACTCGGCACGCTTGACGTGCTGCTGGTACGTCACGCCGAGGGGGTCCCGCTGGGCACATCCGGCGTGAGCGAGGAGCGACCACTCTCCGAAGCCGGCCGACACGCCGCCGAGGAGCTCGCCGACGAACTCGAGCCGTTCCACCTAAGCGCCGTGTACTCGAGTCCCTATCCGCGCGCCCGGCAAACCGTCGAGCCGACTGCGCGACGTCGGGGCCTGCGAGTCCTCGAGCTGCTCGACATGCGGGAACGGCTGCTCATGCCGGAACTGCTCGACGATTGGCGCGAGCACCTCCGGCGTTCGTACGACGATCCCGAGTACGCGGTCGAAGGTGGCGAAACCGGCCGTGCCGCGCAACGGCGCGCGATCGCAACCCTCGACCTGCTGCGCGTGCGCCACCCGTACGGCGGCCGCCTGCTGGTCGGCAGCCACGGCAACCTCATCACGCTGATCCTCCAGGCGCTCGAGCCGGCCGTCGGCTTCGATTTCCACCAGGCCATGCCCAACCCGGCGATCTACCACCTCGAGAACGACGGCATCGGCTGGCGGGTGATGGGCGGCTATGGCTTCGCGGAGGCCGCGGTCCAGAACTAGGCGTCGCGTCGCGACTTCACCGCACCTGGGCGAGAGTCAGACCGTCCCCGATTGGCAGCAGCACCATTTCGACGCGCTCGTCGGTCGCGATCTTGTCGTTCAGTGCGCGGATGGCGAGCGTGTCGTCGTCGCGATCCGCCTCATCAACGACCCGGCCGCTCCACAGCACGTTGTCGATGGCGATCAGCCCGCCATGGCGCACCAGCTTCAGCGCGCGCTCGTAGTAGGCGTCGTAGCTCGATTTGTCGGCATCGATGAAGGCGAAGTCGAAGCTTCGCTCCTCCAAGCTCTTCAGGGTTTCCAGCGCCGGACCGATGCGCAGGTCGATCCTGTCGCCGACGCCGGCATCGGCCCAGTAGCGGCGGGCGATATCGGTCCATTCGACCGAACCATCACAGCAGGTGACGCGGCCATCCGCCGGCAGGGCCAGCGCCACCGCAGTCGACGAGTAACCGGTGAAGGTGCCAACCTCCAAACACTGCCGGGCGCCCATCAGCCTGACGAGCATGGCCATGAAGGCGCCTTGCTCCGGCGAGATCTGCATGTTTCGCTGCGGGAGCTGGGCGGTCTCTTCGCGCAGCCTGGCGAGGACGGGCGGCTCACGGACGCCCAGCCGGCGGACGTAGTCCTGGAGCTCATCGGTCAGGTTGAGGGTGCGTGCGGACACGCCTTGCATGGTACCGCTCGGTGCCTCTGGCGGCCGTTGATTCTGTGCTGCCTCAAACGAGTGTGAGCGGGCGGCTGTCGTGCACTTGAGCCGTCAGGCGCATGAAAACAATGCGTTTGAGGGTGAAAGGCCGTCACGTGCGCCAATGAGTCGTCAGGCGCATGGATCGCAGCTGAGGCCCGCCTTCACCCTCGTTTGAGTGTGCGTGGACTCAAACCGTCCGGAACCGACGCGTCAGAGGTTTGAGAAGAGGGAGTCCTCGTTGTAGCCGTCGGGAATCTCGTGATGCTGCCAGGCGGCGAGCACGAAGCGCTCCGGGGAGAGGACGCGGTCCGCGAGGTCCGCGGGCATGTCGAGCACCCAGCCCATGTCCTGGCGCTGCGTCTTGTGACAATCCATGCAGGCGCGCTTGCGGTCGAGGTAGGCGGAGACGTCGACGCGGGTCGTGATCTCAGCCTCGGGCGTGCCGAACTCCTCGGGCGGGGCCTCGCCCTCGGCGAGGTCCTCGCCGACCTGGCGCGCTGACTCGACGTTCGTCGGATTGAGGTCCTCGGCCGAGCGCCCGGCAGCGTCCCTGCGACTGTCACCGGAACTGCCCTCGACCTCAGCATCGCCCGCGGCAATGGCTTCATCGAAGTCCCAGGGAAGCTTGATCCCGCGCGACTGCAGCTCGGTCATCAGCTCGAACCAGTGCTCCCGCGAGAAGGCGATCTCGTAGCGCCTGGCGACGGTGTGCGGGACGCCGGCATCGGGATAGCGCGCCGGATCGCCGGCTGCCTGGAACGCGGCGCGGGCGATGCGGTAGGCGTTGATGTGATCGGGATGGCCGTAGTTGCCGTTCGGGTCGTAGCTGATCATGACCGCGGGTCGTGCAGCACGAACGATCTCGACCAGGCGTTCGGTGGCGGCATCCAGATCGGCCTTCCAGAAGACATCCGGCCGCTCGTTGGACGGGGTGCCCATCATTCCGCTGTCGCGGTAGCCGAGCGGATGCAAGCGCACCGCGCCATCGCCCAGAGCATCCAGCGAGCAGGCCAGCTCGGCGGCGCGGATGGCGGCCAGGCGCGGGCTCGCCTCCTTGACGTCGAGGGTCGGATCATGGATCTCGCCCTCTTCGCCGCCGGTGCAGGTCGCCAGGTCGACGCGCCGGCCCTCGGCAACGCATCGGGCGATCACGCCGCCGGTGGCCATCGCCTCGTCATCGGGGTGGGCGTGGACCAGCAGCAGGCCACCCACGCCACCGTCAACCACCGCGGTGCTCCGTGCACGAGCACATATCCCGCAGCTTGGTGTAGGTGAACAATCCGGTATCGTGGCCATCGGCCCAGATGGGTGCCAGGGCGTATCGGCCGATCCATTTCACGCGTTCGAGTATTGTCTGCTGCTCCGTGAAGACCATCTCGAGCGTCACGACCCCGGGCATGTTGCCCTCGCCGGCGCACAGCGCGCAGGGGCATGCGCGCCGCAGCTCCTCGAAGCCCCACTCGCCGAGATGACCGTCATCCCAGCGAATGCGCATCAGGCGGGCGGTCTCATCGAGCTCGACGCCGATCGGGTTGATGATCTCCTGGAGAGGGCTCATCGCGGTGTGCTCATGGTTCCCAAGATTGTGACGCACCGAGCCACTCGGCGCCGAACGATGCGCCGTTGGAGGTGATCGGCATGGGAGCCACGCCGTCCTTGAGCTCCCAGATGTACATGTCCTGCACGATGCCGCCGCTGCGGCCCAGCCGGCTGAGCGTGAAGGCAACCTCCGAGCTGTCGGCGGACCAGCGCACGTTGCTCACCAGGCCGTTCACCTTGACCGATGCCTGCGACGCATCGTCGCGATTGCGCAGCGTCAGCGTCGTCGAGCTGCCACTCACCTTGGTCTCGACGCGCCGCGCGCCGTCCGGCGACCAGAGCGTGGGCGTGCGCGTCACCGGCGTGTGTGTGCCGTCGACCGGATCAATCCGATACGTCGCCGGCGCACCGAGGATCCACAGCACGAGATTGCCGTCGCTGGTCGGATAGAGCCGCACCGAACCGCCCTCATCGGTAAAAGCCGCCTCCTTGAGCAGCGACTCCGGAACGATCTGCGGATGCGGGTAAATGAAGTCGGTGAGCGACTTGGTGCCGCCACTGGCGAAGTCGACCGCGAGCACCTCGGCGCGGTCCTTGGCCCCCGAGGTGATGATCTTCACCGCGTACAGCGTCGAGGCGTCCTGGCCAAAGGCGATCTCGTCCACGCCGTCGATCAACGCGCGCTTGTTCCCCGCAGGCTCGATCGCAACCACCCGGCCGACATTGCCGCCGATCAGCGCCGCTCCCACCGTGCCGTCCGGCGCCCAGGCAAACGAGGCGATGCCCTGATCGGCGATCGCCAGCTCCTTTGGATCGACCTTCTTGGCGAAGTCGCGGCGGAACAGGTAGATCGCCGCCGCGGCCGTGCTGCGGCCGAGGTAGACCACCTCGAGCGGGCCGTAGGTCGGTGCCGGGGTCGCGCTCGGGCTCGGGCTCGGATCCTGGCTGGGCTTGGGTGTGCCGGAGCTTGCAGCGCTCGGTGTCGGGATGCCGCTCGTTCCGAGTGTAGCCGTGGCGATCGGCTCGCTGCCATTCGCCGCGCCGACCGCCGGCGAGGGCTTTGGCAGCCCGGCAAGCGCGCCGTTCTCACTCGTGTAGATCAGCGCCAGGAGCACGATCACCATGCCGGCCAACGCCAGGATGATCGCGATCAGCCAGGGCACGGCCTGCTCCGCGGTCGTCGGTCGGCGACGCTCGCCCAGGCGCCTGGGGTCCCATTCGGCGCCCGCCTGCAACGAAGGGTCGGCGTCCGACACCTCGACCGCCCGCGGGCCTCCCAGGTCGCGCGCCGGCCAGGAGGACACCGGCTGAGTAGGGCCGTCATCAGGGTCGCGCGGGCCCGTCATCGGCGGACCGCGCTGGCAGCTGGGGTCACGCGGCCCATGATACCGAAGGCTAGGATTGACCGATGACGACCGTCCGCGTGGCAGCCTGCCAGATCGATCCCGAGATCGGCGAAGTCGACCGCAACCTCGAGCGCATCTCCCGCTTCCTGACCGATGCACAACGCGGCGGTGCCGCCCTGGCGGTCGTGCCCGAGGCATCGGTCACCGGCTACGCCTTCTCGTCGCTCGACGAGGCGATGCCCGTCGCGCGGCGCGCAACGGCCGTTGCCGCGGACCGACTGGCCGAGCTCTCCGCCTCGCTCTCGATGAGCGTGATCTGCGGAACGCTCGAGGCCGAGGGCGACGAGATCTACAACGTGGCCCTGATCCTGACGCCGGACGGGCGGCGGTTCCGCTACCGCAAAATGCACCTCCCCTTCCTGGGGATCGACCGCTTCGCGACTCCCGGCCCGGACGCGCCGGCGGTGGTCGATGTGGCCGGGATGCGGGTCGGTGTGCTGATCTGCTACGACCTGCGCTTCCCGGAGGCGGCGCGCATCTGCGCGCTCGACGGCGCCGACCTGATCGCGCTGCCGACCAACTGGCCGGTCGGCGTCGACTTCCATCCGGACCTCTTCGCACCGGCGCGCGCCGCGGAGAACCACTGCTACCTGCTCGCGGCGGACCGCGTCGGGTCGGAACGTGGAACCACGTTCATCGGTCGCTCGGTCTTCGTCGATCCGGACGGCCGGCGTGTCGCTGTGGCGACCGATACCGACGAAGAGATCCTGTACGGCGAGGTGGACGTGGACGTGGCCCGCGCAACGCATGTGCGAAAGCGGCCGGGCGAGCACGAATGGGACACGATCGCCGACCGGCGGCCGGGCCTGTACCAGCGACTGCTCGAGCCGGGCGTCGACCGTGAGCACCCGCCATCGGCCGCGTTGTTTTCCGGTGACGTCGAGTAGCTCGATTCTCCGCGGACTCAAGTGCACGAGAGCGCGGCGCTCCCACTCGTTTGAGTCCTGACTGAATCAGCCGAGCGAGCGGACCTCGATGTCCACACCGTCGCGCAGGATCTTGCGCACCTGCCGGTAGTGCTGGCGGACGTACATCCCGACCGACTGGTAGAGGCGCGTCGCGCCGGTCAATGACTCGGCATCCACGCCAAGCGCCACCCAGCGGCGGCGCCGACGCCAGAACTCGCCGAAGGTGTGCAGCATGATGGCGCGGGCGATCCCGCGCTGACGCCACGGACGGCGCACCGCCAGGCTCGAAACCCAGCCACCGTTATCAATCATGACGCCGCACAGCGCCATCGCCACGATCTCGTCGCCGTCCCAGGCCACGAACCACAGCGACGGGTCGAAGTCGTCGCGCTGCATCCGGCGCAGCCAATCGTCGTACTGCATGGGCAGATGACCCCAGTGGTCGCTGAAGGCCTCCTCGACGGCGTCGAACAGCCGGCGGTCGTCCTCGCCGGGTCGATGCGTCCGCACGCTGATCCCCTCCGGCCACTGCGGCTCGGGCGGCGCATCGGTCATATCGATCCGCATCCGATAGAAGCTGCGCACTGACTCGTAGCCGAGACCACGTGCCCACTCGACCGCATCGGGCGACTTGCCGTTCAGCCAGCCGACCATGCTGACCTGCGCATCGGCGGGCGCGTGCTCGACCAGCTCGCTGGCACGCTCCTCGAGGAGCCGGGTCAGGGCCGAGCCGATCCCGTGCCGCCGGTCATGGGGATGGACGTAGAGCGTGGCAACGATCCGCACGCCGGCGCGGATCTGCAACGCTGCAACACCCAGAAGGCCGCCGTCGCGCTCGACGAGCCAGGCATCGGTCTCGAGGTCGGTCGCGTCGAACGCCTCGAGGACGTCGTCGAGGGTCATGTCGGTGTCGCCGTAGTCATGTGCATCGGCGGCGTTGATGAGATCGGCCACCGCGTGCGCATCGGCCGGCGAAGGGCGGCGCAGGGTCAGGCCGGCATCGGTCAATATGGACATGGGGCTGGTGATCTGGAGCGGCGCTATTCGGAGGCTGCCCACATGATCAGGCCGGCGACCACCACGCCGCCGACCAACCCGACGAAGGCTGCGGCGCCGTCGGGCCCCGCGCCACCGGTTGTCGGAGCGAACTTGTTGATGAGCCACAGGCCGACCACCATGTAGCCGAGCCAGAGCACGGTGGCGACCGTGGCGATTGCCGCGCGCTTGCCTCGATCCGTGGTCATGCTGCGATCGCTCTCCGTGCGTGGGGGTGCAAGGCGCATCGTAGCAAATCAGGAACCGGCTGCGGCCAGCCGCGCGCGCTCGGGGACGTGATGGAAGAGGGCGGGGTCCGCCTGCCCTTCGAGCACGCGCAGCTTGGCGGCCGCGACCAGGCCGAGCGTCACCTCGCGGCCACGACGCTGAAGGGTCATGGTGCCGATGTGCTCGGCCACATCCCGCACCTCGAACACGCTGCCGGGTCGGACGTCATTCTCCTGGAGGAAGGTGAGCAGGCGCGCGTCCTCCTCCGCCTCCTCGGTGACGCGCAGGATGGTGACCTCTTCGTGCGCGTGGGCCTGGCTGAGCGGGATGCCCTCCGGACGTTTGGGCGTTCGCCCGTCGCGCGGGATGGGGTTGCCGTGCGGACAGGTCGACGGGCGACCGAGCAGCTCGTCGAGCTTGTCGGTCACGCGTTCGGACAGCGCGTGCTGGAGGTGGTGCGCCTCCTCGTCGGCCTCAGCCCAGCCCAGCCCCACGACCTCGGTGAGCAGCCATTCGCTCAGGGCGTGGCGGCGGAAGGTCTTCTCGGCCGTGGTTCGACCGAGCTCGGTGAGATCGAGCTGGCGGGTTTGCTCATCGATGCTCAGCAGGCCGTCACGCGCCAAGCGGCTGACCATCTCGCTGACGGTCGCGGCACTGAACCCCAGCCGCTCGGCCAGGCGCGCAGCGATCACCGGCTGACCCTCGCCGCGCATGTAGCGGATGGTCATCAGGTACTCGGCGGCGGCCTCGGTGATCGCCGCCTGCTGAACCGCGTTGCTGGCCATCGACCGATTCTAGCCGCCACGCTCGCCCGCCAGTTGGTGCCTC
>JBBSCG010000060.1:0-11204 GCA_038250515.1 Candidatus Limnocylindria bacterium | reverse complement strand
GATGCGGAAGGGTACGTCCTGCGTGCCGCGCATCTCGACGACGTGACCGTCACACCGTACGAGGTACGAGCGGCTCGACTGGAGATCGAGGATTCGGACGGACGGCTGGAGGCGCTGCTTGCCGGATCGGGCGCGGTGGCGACCCTTGGTGAGCTCGAGCACCTGGCCTGCGCCTGCCGCGGGGTGAGCACGGATGCGGTGTATCGGGCGGTCGGAAATGGCTGGGAGACGGTCGATCAGCTGAAGCGCGCCACACGCGTCGCCTTCGGCGTCTGCCAGGGGAGACGCTGCGTTCCGTGGCTGGCCGAGCGTCTCGAGCTGTCGGCCGACGACCCGCGCGCACAGGTCACGCCGCGTCCTCCGCTGGTGCCCGTCCCCGCATCGGTCCTGGCGGCGTTCGTCGAGGAGGCTTTGGGCTAGGATACGGCGCATTCGGGGGAGTCCTTGTGCAGCCATGAGGTTGGTGATGACGCTCACCGCTACCCGCAACCGGATGTTCATCAACGGCGACTGGACCGATGCGGCCAGTGGCGAGACCGTGGCGGTCATGAATCCGGCTACTGAAGAAGAGATCGCCCAGGTACCGAAGGGCGACGCCAGCGACGTCGACCGGGCCGTTGCCGCCGCGCGCACGGCCTTCGAGACCTGGTCGCAGACGACGCCGGCCGAGCGATCGAAGGCGTTGTACGCGTTTGCGGACGCGATTGAGCGCGACACCGAAACGCTCTCCGGCCTCGAGCAGGCCAACGTCGGCAAGCCGAAGGGAGTCGCCGACTTCGACGTCGAGTTCACGGTCGACAACGTGCGCTTCTTCGCGGGCGCGGCCCGCGTGGTCGAAGGCAAGGCGGCGGGGGAGTACGTCAGCACCCACACCAGCATGGTCCGCCGCGAGCCGGCGGGCGTCGTGGGCCAGGTGGCGCCGTGGAACTACCCGCTGATGATGGCCATCTGGAAGCTCGGTCCGGCACTGGCCGCGGGCTGCACCGTGGTCCTCAAGCCAGCCTCGATGACGCCGCTCTCGGCGCTGCGCCTGGCCGAGCTGGCCGCCGACATCTTCCCCAAGGGCGTCCTCAACGTGGTGACGGGTCCCGGCGAGACCGTGGGGCATCGGCTCATCACCCATCCAGACGTCGACATGGTCAGCCTGACCGGTGACACGGCCACCGGTCGCGAGATTGCCGCGGCCGCGGCGCAGACCGTGAAGCGGGTGCATCTGGAGCTCGGCGGCAAGGCGCCGGTGCTCGTCTATGACGACGCCGACATGGATGCGCTGGCCGAGACGATCAAGCTTGCCGGCTTCTTCAACTCCGGCCAGGACTGCACCGCTGCGACCCGGATCATCGCCATGGGCGACGGGTACGACCGGGCGTTGGCGGCGCTCGTGCCGGCGGTCGAGTCGATCAAGGTCGGTGACCCGGCCTCCGATCCGGAGCTCGACATGGGCCCGCTGGTGTCGAAGGCGCAGCGCGAGCGCGTTTCTGGCTTCATCGACCGCGCCCGGGGCTACGGCGCCGAGATTGCGACCGGCGGCGAAAGCTTCGGCGATCGCGGCTACTTCTACAAGCCGTCCATCGTGGCCGGCGTGGCACAGGACGCCGAGATCGTGCAGAAGGAGGTCTTCGGACCGGTCATCACCGTCCAGCGCTTCAGCGACGAGGCGGAGGGGATTCGCTGGGCGAACGGGGTGCCGTACGGGTTGGCGGCATCGGTCTGGACGCGCGACGTGAAGCGAGCACTGCGCGCCGCGAAGGCCCTCCGATACGGCACGGTCTGGATCAACGACCACCTGACCATGGCCTCGGAGATGCCGCACGGCGGCTTCGGCCAGTCCGGCTACGGCAAGGACATGAGCAGCTATTCGATCGAGGACTACACGATCGTCAAGCACGTGATGGCCAAGATCGTCGACTAGGACCGATGCATCGCGGGCAGTGAGGCCTGTCCGCCCGCGCCCTTGGCCGGCGCTGCAACGGCCTGACAGCGTGGCCGGCCAGTCCTGACTTCAGCACATCGGGTCACGTTGAGTGTCGGGATCCGAGCGAACAGGTCCGTGGCGTGACCGCCGGGGCTCTGCAGCTGGCCGACGTGCCACGGGGTGGAGCTAACGGACAACTCGCCGTCCGAATTGGCTTCAAGTTGGCGGTTCGGGTCACGCGATGGCACGGGCGGCCAAGCAGCAGGCTGAATCCGACCCGGATAGGCCTGTCGTTGTTCGTTAGCTCCACCCGGTGGCACATCAGCAATCACGGCGACGACCCAGACCGATGAGTTTCCGCGGCCGGCGGGGTCTAACTGGATGAATACAAACCATCGCGACAGGAAGATCCCCACACGGCCAGAAAGATCTTCGTGAACCTGCCGGTCAAGGAACTGAATCGGTCCGTCGACTTCTTCACCCAGCTCGGATTCGAGTTCAACCCGCAGTTCACCGACGAAAGCGCGACCTGCATGATCGTCAGCGATGAGGTGTTCGTGATGCTGCTCGTCGAGGACTTCTTCAGGACCTTTACCAAGAAGCAGATCGCGGACGCAGGAACGCACGTTGAGGCGATCCTGGCCATCACCGCGGACAGCCGAGATCAGGTCGACGAGCTGTACCGGAAGGCGCTTGGAGCAGGTGCGCAGGAGTCGAACGAGCCCACTGACCAGGGACTCATGTACTCGCGGAGCTTCCAGGACCTCGATGGCCACCTGTGGGAAGTCATCTGGATGGATCAGAGCTCCACCGAGGGGTAGCCATCGTGGCTCACGACGACCCGTAGAACGTGCCTGAAAAGCGGTACGCGGGCGTGGAGCATCGTGACATGCTGCGGACATGGCCCGACAGAGCGCGAAGGTGCGGTCGACGAGCAAGGTGGTCGCGACCAAGCCCGGCTGCGCCCCGCTTCATGCCATGTATCAGGCCCAACGTTATAAATGTCGTGTCCGAACGCCGTGGTACGCGGTGCCGCTCCCGAAGCGGCGCGCGGATGCCTTCCTTCCGTACATGTTTCACCTTGGTCCGCGCCTGGTCGTCAACAAAGTCGGCGCGCGGAGCACGAATCTTCTTCACGGAGTCAGCTTGAAGGAGGGCGCGCCTCCAGCAGCCAGCCTTGCCGTAGCCATGGCAAGCTCATTGACTCTGCTCAGCGCTGAGGTCGAGGGACGGGCGTATGGTGGAGGTGTCCTGAAACTGGAGACGCGGGAAGCAGAACGCCTGCTCGTTCCGGACATCACGGGGCTCGTGGCGGACCGACTCCCGGCGATTTTTCATAGCACAGACGAACTGATCCGAACTGGTGACATTCGCTCGGCCGCGCGATCGGTCGATGAGATCTTCGGGCTGGATCACGATGCGTGGAACGACTCAAGGGACCACCTCCGAGTGGCTCCACCGGTGAAATTGGTTGGTTTCAGGCGCCTGACGACTCAAACGCACGACAACCGTGCGCTCACCCTCATTTGAGTCATCTCAGAATCAGGCGCGGCCGTGCTTACGACGGGTGGCCCCGAAAGGCCCTTCGTGCTACATTCCGCTGAGATCCGCGTATCGAGCGCGGATTGGCACCGAGATCCTGTTGCGCAGACGCGTGCCTCTCCGTTGGAACACGCACGCGGAGCAAGTCATGCGGATCCTGTTAGTCGGCGCCGGCACGGTTGGCGAGGCGATCGCCAAGCTCACCGCTGAGCGCGACTGGTGCGAGCAGATGGTGGTCGCCGACTACGACGTCGTGCGCGCCAGCCAAGTCGTCGGCGAGATCGGCCAACCCAAGCGTTTCGAAGCCGCGCAGATCGACGCCGGGAACGTCCAGGCCATCGTGGAGCTGGTGCGGACGCATCGGTCTGACCTGGTCATGAACGCGGTCGACCCGCAGTTCGTGATGCCGATCTTCCGGGCTGCCCTGGAAGCGAACACGCACTACATCGACATGGCCACCAGCCTGTCGAAACCGAATCCGGACGAGCCATTCGAGAAGACGGGCCTCAAGCTGGCCGACGAGCAGTTCGCGATGATGCAGGCATGGGCCAAGGCCGGCAAGCTCGCGCTGCTGGGGATGGGCATGGACCCCGGCCTGACCGACGTCTTCGCGGCCCATGCCAAGAAGCACCTGTTCGACGAGATCGATGAGGTGCACGTGCGCGACGGTGGCGACCTGCGCATCGAGGGCTACGACTTCGCGCCGGTGTTCAGCATCTGGACCACCATCGAGGAGTGCCTCAACCCGCCGGTCATCTGGGCCGACGGCGCGTGGCACACCACCGAGCCGTTCAGCGCGCCCGAGATGTTCCCGTTCCCGGAGGGCATCGGTCCGGTCGAGTGCGTCAACGTCGAGCACGAGGAGGTCCTGCTCGTGCCGCGTTACGTCGAGACCAAGCGCGTCACCTTCAAATACGCGCTTGGAAGCGACTTTATCGATAAGCTGCGCACGATCCACGCGCTGGGCATGGACCGCACCGACAAGGTGAACGTGAAAGGCGTCGAGGTCGCGCCGCGCGACGTCCTGGCGGCCATCACGCCCGATCCGGCGAAGGTCGGCGACAAGATGGTCGGTCGCGCCATCGTCGGCACCTGGGTCATCGGCCGCAAGGATGGCAAGCCGCGAGAAGTCTTTCTCTACCAAATGACCGATGCCTCACGGACGTGGCAGCAGTACGGTCTGCAGGCAGTAGCCTGGCAGACCGGCTTCAACCCGGTGATCGCCATGGAGCTGCTTGCCAGCGGCGCCTGGAAGGGCAGCGGTGTGCTCGGTCCCGAGCCATTCGATCCGGATCCGTACCTCGCGCTTCTCGACCGATACGGCATCCATCACGACATGGTCGAGATGCAACCCGGTGAGCATCGGCCGACCTGACGGCGGCCGCGAATTCGAGGTAGTCAGATGACGGTTTCAGTTGGTATCGACCGAGCGCGGTTGGCGCAGATCCGCGAGCGCGAGGAGGCTGCCTACCGCGCGCGAACGCCAGGCAGCGCCGAGCTGTTCGAGCGTGCCAAGCACGCCATGCCGTTGGGTGTCGCCAGCTCGTTCCAGTCGTATGACCCTTATCCTCTGTTCATGACCGATGCGCGCGGTTCGCGCATCACCGACGTCGATGGCAACGAGTACGTCGACTTCGACATGGCGTTCGGCGTGCTCGCGGCGGGGCATTCGCATCCGATCCTCGCCGAGGTGTTGCAGCACCGCGTCGCCAACGGCACCTGCTACACATTCCCGGTCGAGGACGGCGTGGCGTTGGCCGAGGAGATCAAGCGTCGCTTCGGCGCGGAGCTGGTCCGCTTCTCGAACTCAGGCACCGAGGCGACCATGGATGCCATCCGCGTCGCGCGCGGCTACACCGGGCGCGAGAAGATCATCAAGTTCGAAGGCGGCTACCACGGCCACCATGACGACGTGCTGGTCAGCATTCAGCCGCCGCGGGATCTGATGGGTCCGGCCGATGCGCCGAACACGGTGCCAGCCACGGCCGGCATGCCGCGCAGCCGCATCGATGAGACGGTCATCGCGCCGTACAACCAGCCCGAGGCGCTGGAGGCGATCCTGGAGCGGCATCGCGGCGAGATCGCGGCGATCATCATCGAGCCGGTGCAGTTCAACATCGGCGTGGTGCCGCCGCTGCCGGGCTACCTCGAGCGGGTCCGCGAGCTGGCCACGGCGCACGGCGCGGTGCTGATCTTCGACGAGGTCAAGACTGGCGTGGTGCTGGCCTACGGCGGCGCCACCGAATTCTTCGGCGTGCAGCCGGACCTGTTCTGCCTTGCCAAGAGCATCGGCGGCGGCGTGCCGATCGGTGCCTTCGGTGGACGCGCCGAGGTGATGCGCGTGATCGAGGCGCTGCCCGAGGGCGGCGGCAACGGCACCGCGCTGGAGCACACCACCATTCCCGGCGGCGCGACGCGCGTCGCGCATCTGGGCACGTTCAACGGCAATCCCCTGTCCATGGCCGCCGGCGTGGCGACGCTGACGCGGATCCTGACGCCCGACGTCTACCCGCGCCTGCACGCGCTGGCACAGCGCCTGACCGATGGCTGCGCAGCCGTGATCGAGGAGTTCGCATTGCCGGGTTACGCGATCAACGTCGGGCCGAAGGGCTGCGTCATGTTCACGCCTGACCGGGTGACGAACTACCGCGACTTCATCGGGCTCGACAGCGAGCTGTGGGCGGCCTCGTTCTTCTACCTCGCCAACCGCGGCATCCTGCTGCCGCCGGGTCCGGACGACCAGTGGACGCTGTCGGTGCAGCACAGCGACGCCGAGATCGATCGATACGTCTCGACCTTCCGCGATTTCGCGGCGGAGCTCGCCGGCTAGGGTTTTACAACGTCGCCAGGGCCTGGCCGATGATCTCTACGGCCAGGTCCACCTCGTCGTCGGTCGTGACGAGCGGCGGGATGATACGCACCACTTGGCCGTAGGTGCCGCAGCTCAGCAGCAGCAGATTGCGGTCGAACGCCTCGTGCAGGATCTGCTTGGCGAGATCCGGCCGTGGCGTCAGCGTTCCAGGGTCCGCCAGCTCGAGCGCGATCATCAGCCCGCGGCCGCGCACCTCCGCGACGTACGGGTTGCCGTTTGCAGCGTCGCGCAGCCCCGTGAGCAGCCGCCCGCCCTGGCGCTGCGCGTTGGCGACCAGGCCCTCGTCCTCGATGACGCCGAGCGTCGCCAGCGCCGCGGCGCAGGCAACCGCGTTGCCGCCGTACGTGCCGCCGTGGGCGCCGGGCGCGAACGCGTCCATGAGCGAGCGCGGGGCCATGATCCCCGACAGCGGCATACCGGACGCAATGCCCTTGGCCATGACGACCACGTCCGGGCGCGCATCGGTCCATTCGGAGGCGAAGAAGCGGCCGGTGCGGCCGAAGCCGGACTGCACCTCGTCGGCGATGAGCAGGATGCCGTGGCGATCAGCGATCTCGCGCAGCGCTGGCAGGAAGCCGTCCGGCGGCACGACGTACCCGCCCTCGCCGAGGACCGGCTCCACCAGGAACGCCGCCACGTCGTCGGGGTAGACCAGCGTGGCGAACAGCTCCTCGACGCCGTCGATCGCAGCGCCCAGCGCTGCCTCCTCAGACCCGCAGCGCAGGGGATACGGATACGGCGCGAAGTGCACGCCGCCGGGAAGCGGCTCGTAATGGCCGCGGTACTTCACGCCGGATGACGTCAGCGACATCGCGCCGTGAGTGCGGCCGTGGAACCCGCCGCGGAATGCGATCACCGCCGGACGTCGCGTGGCGATCTTGGCGAGCTTGATCGCAGCCTCGACCGCCTCAGCGCCGGAGTTGGAGAGAAAGAGGGACGCTTCACCGCCTCCGGGGAAGTACTGCGGCAGGCGGTCGTGGAGCAGCAGCCCCGGCTGGTGGTAGACGATGTTCTGCTGGCCGTGAATCAGCCGCGAGGCTTGCTCGGCGATCGCCGCGGCGACGCGCGGGTGGGCGTGGCCGGTGCTCGTCACGCCGATCCCTGAGGTGTAGTCGAGGTAGCGCTCGCCGTCGACGGTTTCCAGCCACGAGCCGGAGCCGCGCGCGACGACGAGGTCGGTGTAGCGCGCCCAGACGGCGGGCACGCCGTCGCGCAGTGACAGCCAGGGCGTCGTGGTCAGAACGTCGGTGGCGTGTTGATCCACAGCAGTCATGTCTCCCCGCTGGCGTCGTTCCGCCAGCGATGCGGCAGGGTTGATGGAAACGACAGGGCGTCGCCCTCGCTCAGCTGATAGGCGCTGGTCAGCCGTTGCAGCGTCGCGACGCTGGGACTCGCAGCGCCACGCTCGACAGCGCTGATGAAGCTCGACGACAGCCCGGAGCGATGGCCGGCCTCCCTGAGCGACAAGCCCTGATCGCGACGGACCGAGCGCAGCCGGCTGCCGTCCGCATCCACCGACCCGGCATGGCCACCCAGCACGCGGCGAATGCCCGGCGGATTGACGCCGTCGACCTCGCGCAGGCGATGAACGCGGTGCGGCCGCGACAGGTCGTCATCGTTGTAGAGCCGATAGCCGGCGTGCGTCCGCGTGGGATGCACCAGGCCCCGGCGCTCCCACTGGCGCAGTGCCGAGGCCGATACGCCCACGCGACGCGCCGCCTCCGAGATGCGATATGCCATGCTCACGGCTCAGTCCGTGAGGTGCCGAGGTTCCCACGCTGCAGAAGCAGCCATCCGACGATGCACACCAGCGCTGTGGCAAAGATGAGTGTGCCCATCACGTTGACCTGCGGTGGAATGCCGATGCGCGACGCCCCGTAGACCCACAGCGGGAAGGTGCTGGTGCGGCCCGAGGCGAACAGCGTGATGACGAAGTCGTCGATCGACAGGGCGAAGGCGAGCAATGACGCCGCCATGATGCCGGGGAAGATCAATGGAAAGGTGACCTTGCGGAAGGTCGTCCACTCGTTCGCGCCGAGGTCCATGGCGGCCTCCTCGAGCTGCTGATCGAATCCGGCGATGCGCGCCCGCACGGTGATCACCACGTAGCTGATGTCGAACATGATGTGGGCGATGATGATCGTGGTGATGTCGCGGCTGATGCCGGCCGACACGAATAGTGCCAGCAGGCTCGCCCCCAGCACCACCTCGGGCGTGGCGATCGGCAGGAAGATGAGCACGTTCAACGGACTGCGCCCGCGGAAGGTGTGCCGCGTCAGCGCCAGGGCGATGCACGTCCCGAGCACCGTGGAGGCGAGGGTCGCAATGACCGCCACGATCAGGCTGGTGATCAGGGCGTCAGCCAGACCTGGCACCGCAAACAGCTCTGCGTAGTTGCTGAGCGTGAATCCCTGCCAGGTGTAGTTGAAGTGTCCCTTCGGGTCGTTGAACCCGAAGGCGATCATGACCGCGATCGGGATGAACAGGTAGGCGACCGCCAGGCCGGTGTAGACCGGCAGAATCCATTTACCGATGCGCGGGCTTGTGCGCGGACGTGGCCGGGCGATGGGTCGTGCCAGGGCGGCGCTCATCCGCCGGTCAGCTCCTCGCCGCCCAGGATTCGGGCGTAGACCGCGACGCCGAGCAGGATGCCGACCATCAGGATCAGGCTCAGCGCCGCCGCCTCCGGGTAGTCGTTCGACTGCAGGAATCGGAACTGGATGACGTTGCCGATCATGGTTGTCTCGCGCCCGCCGAGCAGCTCGGCGTTGATGAAGTCACCGACCGCCGGGATGAAGCACAGCAGCGATGCCGCGAAGACGCCGGGCAGGCTCAGCGGCAACGTGACGCGCAGGAAAGCCTGGAGCCGGCTGGCATACAGGTCTGTCGCCGCCTCCACGAGGCGATGGTCGATCTTCTCGAGGGCCACGTACAGTGGCAGCACGACGAACGGCAGGAAGTTGTAGGTGATGCCGCTGATCACCGCGGCCGGCGTGGCGAGCAGCCGGAATCCATCGTCGAGGACGCCCCAGCCTTTCAGCGTGCCGAGCAGGATCCCCTGGTCGGCCAGCAGGAACTTCCAGCTGATGGTCCGAATGATGAAGCTTGTGAAGAAGGGCAGGATTACCAGCAGCAGCAAAATATTCTTGTAGCGGCCGCCGCGGAAGGCGATGGTGTAGGCCATCGGGTAGCCGATCGCCAGCGTCAGCGCGGTCACGATCAGCCCGTACTCCAGCGAGCGGATGAACTGCGTCGAGTTCCTGGCCAGGACCTCCGGAAAGATCCCGAGGTTGAAGGTGAACCGATACCCCGCGCTGAGCGAACCTTCCTGGATGCTGACCGATGCCATGGTCAGCATCGGCACCAGGAAGAACAGGATCAGCCAGAGGCCGCCTGGCAGCAGCAGCAGGTAGGGCAGCGCCCAGCGATGCCGTCGCAGGATGCCCGGCACGAGCTCAGCCCTGGACCACTTGCTGGAACAGGTCGTTCCACTGCTTCTCCTCGTCCTCACTCAAATTCTTGTAGCTGTACACGTGCGACAGCATGTCCTCGGTCGGGAACACAAGCTCGGAATCGCCCACCGCGTTGAGGTAGTCGGCGGTCTCCGAGTCACCGGCGTCGGTGGCGTCCTTGGCGTGCTGCTTGATGATCGCCTGCGCTTCGGGCACCGGGCAGATGTAGTTGACGTACTCGGTGATCTGCGCGGCGATCTCCGGCTGGTAGACGAAGTTCATCATCTGCTGTGCGTCGGCCGGATGCTTGGCGTGCGCCGGGATGGTCATGTTGTCGACCCACAGGATGGCGCCCTCCTTGGGCACCACGAACTTCAGGTCCGGGTTGTCGAACTGCAGCTGGAAGACGTCGCCGGACCATGCCATGGTGATCGCGAGGTCGCCGCTGGCCAGCGCATCGGCATACGAGTTGTCGTAGTACTGGCGCACCAGGGGTGCCTGGTCGAGCAGCTTCTTCTGGGCGTTCTTGACGTCGTCGATCGTCGCATCCACGGGCTTGACCCCGATTCCCAGCAGCGCCAGGTTCATGGTGTCGCGCATCTCGGTGAACATCCCGATCTTGCCCTTGAAGGCCGGGTCAAGCAGATCCTGGAAGCTCGTGATCTCGCGCTTGGTGAGTGTCGGGTTATAGGCGATGCCGGTCAGCCCCGACTGCCACGGCACGCTGTGCGCGTTGTTCGGGTCGTAGCCCGGATTCTGGTACTTCTTGCCGCCATGCTCGATGAAGTTCGGCACGCTGCTCTGCACGTCGATCGTCTCGAGATAGTCGAGGCCGGCCATCTTGGTGACCAGCCAGTCGGTCACCACGATCAGGTCGTAGCCCGTGTCCTGTCCGGCGGCGAGCACCGGCTGGATCTTGCCGAAGAACGAGACGTTGTCCTGGATGTCCTCGGTGTAGCTGACCTTGCTGTCGGTCGCCTTCTGGTAGTCCTCGATCGTCTTGTGCTTGGTCTTGTCTTTGTCGTCGGTGTCGATGTAGAGCGGCCAGTTGGCGAAGTTGAGCACCCCTGCCGGCGTCGGGGCGGGAGTCGGCGCCGCGCTGTTGCTCGCCGCGAAGCTTGATGCCTTCGGCGACGCTGCTGGACCGATGCCGCACGCCGCGAGGATCGCCGGTATGGACAGAGCGGAGCCCGCGATGAGTCCGGCGCGACCGGTCCGCCGCAGAAATGCGCGGCGCGACAGCCGATCGTTGGCGATGGCGCGCTCGATGGCGCGCTCGATATGGCTTTGCTGGTCTCGACCGTCAGGCATCGGTTGCTCCTTGTGGGCTGGTGGACTCGTTCGCGCCGATCACGAAGGTGTGCTGTGGCTTCCAGGTGAGCCGTACGCGCTGACCGTCGGCCAGCGCCTCGGCCGCTCCGCT
>JBBSCG010000059.1:0-11232 GCA_038250515.1 Candidatus Limnocylindria bacterium | reverse complement strand
TGACCGATGCGCACTTCGCGCGCGCCCGCACGGCCTGCGCCATCTTCAGCGCGGCTGCCTGGGGCGCCCTTGACGGAGTCTTCTACACCGACTGAAGGGACGGCTGACTGGTCAGCCGTCTTCGCGTCGAGCTGCCATCGCTACGAACGCGTCGAGCGTTCCGGGGTTGACCAGCGAGCCTCGCGACGCGGCGACCTCGGCCGGGACTCCGCTGAGGATCCGCTTCAGCGGCACCTCGAGCTTCTTGCCGGACAGCGTCCGCGGCACGCCCGGCACCGCCTCGATCGAGTCCGGCACGTGCCGCGGCGAGAGTTGCTCGCGCAGGTCACTGCGCAGCCGGTCGCGCAGCCGGTCATCCAGCTCACAACCCGGCGTGAGAGCCACGAACAGCAACAGCTGGTCCGGCTCTTCGAGGTGGATGACGACCGAGTCGGCGACCTCCGGGAATGCTTCGACCACGGCATAGAACTCGGAGGTCCCCACGCGCACGCCGCCGCGGTTCAAGGTGGCGTCCGAGCGGCCGCTGATGACACATGATCCGCGGGCGGTGATGGTGATCCAGTCGCCGTGGCGCCATACGCCGGGGAACTGGGCGAAGTAGGCGTCCCGATAGCGCGCGCCAGAGGGATCGTTCCAGAAGCCGACAGGCATGGACGGCATCGGTCTGGTGAGGACGAGCTCTCCCTGTTGATCGATGAGCGGCTGGCCATCAGCCGAGAAGGCCTCCACCGCGCAGCCCAGGTGACGGCAGCTGATCTCGCCTTCCCAGACGGGAACCAGCGGCGAGGCGCCCACGAAGGCAGTGCACACATCGGTGCCGCCGGAGACTGACTGCAGCTGCAGCGAAGAGCCGATCGCGTCGTAGACCCAGCGGAAGCCCTCGACCGGCAGCGGTGCGCCCGTTGAGCCGATCCCCCGCAGCCGTGACAGGTCGAACGTTGCGCCGGGCGTCAGCGCGTCCTTGCGGCAGGCCATCAGGTACGGCGCGCTGGTGCCGAAGTAGGTCATCTGCGTCTCACCGGCCAGCCGCCACAGCGCGGAAAGGTCCGGGAAGGCGGGGGAGCCGTCGAATAGCACGATGGTCGAGTCGACCAGCAGCCCTGAGACGAGGTAGTTCCACATCATCCAGCCGGTGGTCGTGAACCAGAAGAAGCGGTCCGCGGGTCCCAGGTCGTGGTGCAGCGCGTGGATCTTGAGGTGCTCGAGCAGGATGCCTCCGTGGCGATGGACGATCGGCTTGGGCAGGCCGGTCGTGCCCGAGCTGTACAGGATGTAGAGCGGGTGGTCGAAGGGAACAGGCTCGAAGGCGAGCTCACCGGGCTCGCTCAGCAGCGTCTCCCAGGAGATCGTGTCTGGTAGACCGATGCCGAGATAGGGCACGCACACGGTCGCGGCCAAGCTTGGCAGGGCGGACCGGATGGCGGCGACCTCATCGGTTCGGTCGACGCTGCGGTCGCCATAGCGGTAGCCGTCGATCGTCAGCAGCACCGTCGGCTCGATCTGCGCGAAGCGGTCGACGACGCTGCGGGTGCCGAACTCGGGGGCGCAGGAGCTCCAGATGGCGCCAAGGCTGGTCGTGGCCAGCAGCGCCACGACCGCCTCGGGAATGTTGGGCAGATAGGCCGCCACGCGATCGCCGCGTGCGACGCCGAGCCGCTGCAGGCCGATGCGAGCCCGCGCGACCGCGTCGCGCAGCTGCGCTGTGGTCAGGCTGCTGGGCTCACGCGTCTGCGAGTGCGCCATGACCACCACGTCGTCGTCGCTCCGCTGGCGGAGGCGCAGCGCGTGCTCGGCGTAGTTCAGCTCGGCGCCGGGAAACCAGGTTGGATTCGGCATTTGGTCGTCGGCCAGGACGGTGTCCCGTGCGCCCGAGCCGATGTCGAAGTACTCGCAGATCGATCCCCAGAACGCCCCGAGGTCGTCGATCGACCAGCGCCACAGCTCGTCATAGGTGGCAAAGCCGAGGCCCCGCTCGCGCTGCAGCCAATCGAGGTAGTGCCCGATGTGTGACCGCTCGCGAACATCCTTGGGGGGTTGCCACAGCACGTTGGGGATGCCCATGGACCGATGATGCCAGACCGCGCTACCGTTGATCGCATGCTCCCACGCGTGGCGTCGCTGGTGCTCGGCTGCCTGCTGATCGGCGGCATGGCCATTCCGGTTCGCGCGGCCGATGCGGGACGGCCACTTCCCGATGAGCCCGGCGCGCAGTTCCTCGACGGCTCTGCCTTTGGAGCCATCGTTGCCGATCTCGACGGTGACGGAACGCGCGAGCTCGTTCGTCTCGTGCCGCAGACGAACGCACCCGGCATCCTGGCCGTCGATGGCTGGCGCGTGTCGGACGGCGGCACGTGGAGCCGGCTCGGTGAGCAGCGACTCGAACGCGCGGCCAGCGTCAACGAGATCCTCAGCGAGCGGCCGGCGCAGCGCAACCCGATGCGGCCGGTCGGCGTGGGCGAGCCGGCGCGTTTCCTGACCTGGAATGACGGTAAGCGCGAGCGGCTGCTCGTCGCCACGATCGCGACCAGCCTTGACCCGATTGCCTGCTGCCTGACGGTCTGGGAGGTGGTCATCGGCGTGCGTGGAGCGCTCACCATGAGGCTGATGCTGAGCACGCAGGGCAATGCCACGTCGATCCGGTCGCTTGATCTGGATGGCGACCCCGCCGATGAGCTGTTCGTCACCCGGCAGCCGGATCCGCGCGGGCCGGACGAGGTGCCCATTCGCGTCTACGACTGGAATGGCTCCAGCTTTGACGAGGCACGCTCGTCGTTCATCGCGCCGCCCGGATGGACCGCCTTCGCCGCCGGCGACACCGACGGCCGCCCGGGTGGCGAAGTGCTCATCAGCTCCGATCCGATCGATAACGGCGGAGACGCTGTGCTGAACCGCGTCTGGCTGGAGCACGGATCGGTCCGCAGCGAGTCGTGGTCCGTGCGGGATCGCGGAGCCGTCACGTCGTTCGATGCGGGTGATGGTCCGCGGATCGCCATCGTGCCGCCCGAGGCTGGGCTGGCGCTGATCCTTGACTGGCCGCCGCGCCAGCCGGTCAAGTACGAGGCAGCCTCGGCGGTTCTGGGTCGGCTGGTGGGCGTGCTCGGGAGCGGACCCGGCACGCGGCTGCTGATCGCCGGACTGGGCGGCAGCGGATTCCGTATGGTCGACCCGCTCCTGCGGCCCGCTCCCGCACCACCGCTGCGCGGCGTGGCCATCTCCTTCGTGGCGAACGGCCTCCCGCCGTACAGCGGACCTCTCCCCGGCGGCCTCGGCGGGGAGCCGGCGTTCATCTATGCCGGACGCCTCATCGACCAAACGGCGGCTTCCGGCCTGCTCGAGCCGCTGGCGACGCGACCGATGGCGGCGCTGCCTGGCATCACGCCGATCGGCGTGGCCGGGCCGCATGGATCCTGGATGGTGCTCCTCCACGATCCAGCCTTCGAGCCCGCGCGGGATGGCGGTGCGCTGACCGCGCCGATGCTCCCATTTCCCGCCAGGATCAGCGTGGCGCCGACCGCGCAGGTCCTCTCGCCCGAACGCGACGACGGCCGCCTGGAAGCCGACTTCGTCGGCGCGGTCCCCGGCGTCGGTTCTGGGGGCCAGCTCGCGACGAAGGAGCAACGGTTCACGGTGAAGCTCGGCGTGCCGCAGGGGTCGAGCGTGCTGCAGGCGGTCGGCTCCCTTCCCGGGCCCTTGGGAGAGACGCTGCGCGCGCCGACGCTCACCGGCGATCAGCTCAGCCTGGAGATCGACGTCCCGCCGGAGAGCGAAAGCGGAGATCGCTTCAGCCTGCGTTTGGGAGTGGTCACGCCCGTCGGGCACGGCTACACCGCCCAGTGGACGGTCACCCTGCTGCGCGATCCGCCGCCACTCACCGTCGAGACTCCCGTGGCGCCCTTCTCGCTGAGCGTGCCGCTTGCCGGCATGACGCGTCCGGGCACGTCGGTGGCGATCGACGACCGATCCGTGCTCGTCGCGGCGGACGGCTCGTTCGTCGCCGATGTCGACGCTTCACTGCTGCCGACCGACGTTCGCATTGTCGCGACCGATGCCGTCGGGAACACGGCGACCGAGATTGCGAGCGTCGTAGGCTTCGTCGACTATCGGCGGCTGCCGTGGATCCCTGTCGTCGTGGTGCTCACGATCGTTGCCGCCATCGTCCTCTTCCTGCGGGCACCACGTCCACGAGCGCGGCCGGCCCCGGCGCCGGACGACGATGCACGTCTCGAGGAGATCGACTAGCGGCGGCCGGACGCGTGACGAAGCGATCCGCTTGCAGTAGCGTGGAGCGAGGGGCTGGCGCCCAGCCGATGCTAGGAAGGCGGTGCGGCGGATGGAACGAGGCGAGGCCGGACGATCGGATCTCGGACGGCACCTCGAACGGCAGATGCGCACGCAGGAACGGCAGCTCATCGCCGTGCGCTTCGCCGTCGCGCTGGCCGCCATGGTCGTGGTGCTCATCTTCCGTGACCGGCTGGCCGCTTTCCCCCTCATCCTGGTCCTGCTCATCGCGGTGGCGCTTTACGACGTGGCGCTCGCCGTGCTGCTCGGCCGATTTCCGGCGCGTGAGGTCGGCATCGTTGCCACGGCGCTCGACATGGCGGCGGTCACGATCGCGATCTACGTCGAGCCGCAGGCGCTTGATGCCTACCTGTTCTACGTCCCGGTGATCTTCGGCGCGGCACTGCGCTTTGGCCTCGGCGCATCGGTCTGGTCGTCGATGCTGATGGCCTTCATGTACGCCAGCGTCGTCCTGCTGGGTCCGGGACCGCGCGGTCTGGTGCTGGTGCTGCTGCCCGTACGGGTGGCCTATCTCGTCGGCATCGGTCTGGCGGCAGGGTTGTTCGCCCGGGTGGTCATCGGTCGAGCCGCTGAGAACGCGCTGCTCCAGGGGAGGCTCGATGACGAGGAGCGCGAGGCGGAGCGCCTTCGCGAGCGCGAGGTGCTGTCCGCCATGGCGCGTGAGTTCGGTCGCTCGCTCGAACGGGATGCCACGGCACAGGCGGTCATCGACGCGTCGGCACCGTTGTTGGGCGACGTCACGGCGCTGTATCTCGTCGACGGCGATCAGCTGCGGGTTGCCGTGGTCGGCGGACGGGATGGCGAGCTGGTCGCGCGGCTGCGGACGCACCTGGCCGATCGGTTCATCCGTCTGGGGGAGGGCATCGCCGGCGGCGTCGCCGCGACGGCAACATCAATCGTGGCTGGTGGTGAGACGGTCCCACCGGCGTTTCCCGGTGATCCGGATGGCGTCTCGACCCTTGGCCTGCGCTCGATCGTGGCTGTGCCGATCGTCAGCCGTGCGGCGGTGCGCGGGATCCTGGTCAGCGCCTCACCCGACGCCCTGGCGCTGGGCGAGGGCGAGCGACGCCTGGCCGAAGCCATCGCGGAGCGTGCCGGACCGGCGCTCGAGAACGCCGTGCTATGGGCCGACCTCCAGGACCAGGTCGCTCGCGAGCAGCGGGCACAGCACATCAAGGACGACTTCCTGTCGATCGTCAGCCACGAGCTCCGCACGCCACTGACCAGCATCCAGGGCTACTCGCAACTGCTCGAGAGCCGCTTGCGCGGAACGACCGATGCGAATGCCAAGGAGCACTCACACCTGCGCGTCATCCGCTCGCAGGTCGCGCGCATGCGCCGCCTGGTCGACGATCTGCTCGACGTCAGCCGCATCGACAAGCGTGGTGGAGTGAGCATTGAGCCGGCATCCTTCGACCTCGCCGAGGAGCTCCGCGACGCGGTTGCGCGGACGCAGCGCGAGTATCCGAACCGGCAGATTCGTCTCGAGGCGCCCGAAGTCCTGCGCGTCGAGGCCGATTGCGATCGGATTGCGCAGGTGCTCACCAACCTGGTCGACAACGCGCTGAAGTATTCGCCGCAGGGTGGCCCGGTCGCCATCCGCGGTGCGTCGGACGGAGAATTCGCCTTCGTCAGCGTGGCCGATACAGGGGTCGGGATTCCCCCAGAGCAGCTCGATCTCGTCTTCGAGCGCTTCTACCAGGCCGATGACGACATCAGCCGGCGCCGCTTCGGTGGCCTGGGCCTCGGCCTCTATATCAGTCGCGCGATCATCGAGTCGCACGGTGGCTCGATCTCGGCTGCGCCGAATCGTGCGGCGGACGGCGGCACCGTGTTCAGCTTCCGGATTCCGATGCGTTCGGTTTCGATGGCCACGCCTCTGAGCGCCGAGGCCCCCGCATTCGTGGTGCGCAGGCGCGAGACCATCGAGTGAAGCGCGAACAGCTGGCCGAGCTGGCGCAGCGGCATGGGCTCGAGCTGGTGGGGGTGGCGCCGGCCGAGCCACTTCCCGAGGCGCGGGAACGGATCGCCGACGCAGTCGCCGCGGGACGCATGGCGCGAATGGACTGGATGGGCGGCGAGCGGCCGTCGATCAGCACGGACCCCGCTCGGCTGCAGCCCGACGCGCGGTCCGTGATCATGGTTGCCGCGTCGTATGCTGGGCGCGACCGCGCGGCATGGGATCCAGATCCCGATCTGTTGCGCCGCGTCCTGGCGCCGGTCCTCGACGCCCGACCTGGCGAGCCGAGCGGCCTCATCGCCCGCTATGCGCTCGGCACCGACTATCACGTTGCGTTGCGCCAGCGGCTCAGCGGACTCGCCGACGACCTGCGGGCTGCAGGGGCTGCGACAGGAGAGGTGGCCTACGTGGATGATCGGCCGCTCGCCGAGCGCGCCTTCGCGGCGCGTGCCGGAGTGGGCTGGATCGGGAAGAACGCGAACCTGCTCACGCATCAGCGAGCCGGCTCATGGGTCTTCCTTGGTGCGCTGATGTCGTCCTCGGAGCTTCCGGCCGACGAGCCGATCCGCAGCAGTTGCGGCTCGTGTCGCCGCTGCATCGACGCGTGCCCGACGGGGGCGATCGTCGCACCCCAGACGATCGATGCCGGCCGATGCATCAGCTACCTGACCATCGAGCATCCGGGCGAGCTGGATGCCGGCTCGGCGCAGTCCATCGGCCGCTGGATCTTCGGCTGCGACGTCTGCCAGGAGGTATGTCCGGTCAACGCCGATGCCGACGACGCCGGCCCGCTGGCGGTCCCGCTGCTCCCTCTGGGTGAGTGGTTGCTGTCACTCGGCACCCGCGCCTTTGCGCGGGCCGTGGCCGGCACGGCACTGACGCGCGCCGGCCGCCACCGGCTGCTGCGCAACGTCATCTGCGGGCTGGCCAACGCCGTGGAGCGCGACGACCTCGCGTCCGACAACGTTCGGCCCTTCTTCGAGCGTGCCGCCCTCGACCCCCGTCTCGAGGTCCGCGCTCACGCCCAGCGCGCGCTCACCAGCTGAACCGGACGCGTATCGGCGTGACCGCCGAGGCATGGCTAGACTCCCGACATGCCCCAGGTACGCCCCTTTCGGGGTCTCGGCTATGCCCGTGAGCGCGATTCCTCCGGCGCCATCCCGGCCCGCGTTCGGACGCCGGACGACCCGGATCAGCATCCCGGCCGTGTCGCAGACCTGACGGATCTGGCCTGTCCGCCGTTCGATGTCATCGACGAAATTCAGCGGCAGGCGCTCCTCGAGCGCGATCCGCATAACGCGGTGCGTCTGGAGCTCAGCGGCGGCCCAAACCCGCATGCCGCAGCGGCCGAAACGTTGGCAGCCTGGCGGGCGGACGGCACGCTCGAGCGGCGCGCGGAGGCATCGGTCTACCACTACAACCATGCGCGGCCGGCGCAGCCGGACGAGCCGACGGTGCAGGGAGTCCTGGCTCGGGTGCTGCTCGAGCCATGGGGCGCCGATATTCGCCCGCACGAGCACACGCTTCACGGGCCGAAGGCGGACCGGCTCGGGCTGTTGCGGGCGACCGAAACGCAGCTGAGCCCTATCCTGGCAATCTATTTCGACCGATCCGCGCCGTATCGGCACCTCATGAGCCGCTCATGGACCGATGAATGGCGGGCGCGTGACGCCGACGGGCTGCTGCACCAGGTCGCCGCCGTCGAGCCGGCCGAGCGACTGCTCAACTACCTGTCGCGGCAGCGATTGTTCGTCGCAGACGGGCATCATCGGTATGAGACCGCGCTGGCCTACCAGGCCGAGGTGCGCTCAGAGCCCGAGTTCAGCAACGCCGAGCCCGGTGAGCTGGCGGCTGACTGGATCATGGCGGTGCTCGTCAACGCGGGGCTCGAGGAGCTGGAGGTGTGGGCCACGCATCGCCTCCTGCGGGGAGTGGACGAGGAGGTCCTGCGCCGCTTTGTCGAGCATCCCGGACCGCTCTTCAGCGCGCGTGCCGTTCCCGCCGGGGAGCTGCCGTCATTGCTGTCCGACGCGGAGGACGAGGAGGTGCCGGTTTTCGGCCTGGTGCTTCCCGACAGCGTCGGGTATCTCCTGCATGCCGACGGCGCCGCGCTGAGCGAGCGCATGCGACGCGAGCGCATGTCGAGCGCTGTGAAGCGGCTCGACCTCGCCGTGCTTCACGCCGCCGTCCTGGCCGACCGGCTGGGGCTCGATGAGGACGTGGTCGCCGCCGGTGGAAGGCTCGATTACACTAGGAGCTCGGACGCTGCCCTGCAGGCGGTCGCGCGTGGCGAGGCCCAGGCCGCGTTTCTGGTGCGACCGACCCAGCTGGACCAGCTCGCCGCGGTGGCGAATGCCGGCGACGTCATGCCGCAGAAGTCGACCTACTTCTACCCCAAGCTGCTGACCGGCATGGTTTTCAACCCACTGTCGCAATCGGAGGATTGATCAGAGCCCGATGGTGCAGGCGATCAAACGCGACGAGGTCTACATCGAGCCCGAGGGCATCTACCTCGAGACGCAGCAGCCGGAACGACGATCCCGCAAGCCGCCGCTGCTCCTCATCCACGGCGCGCTGACCGGCTCGTGGCTGTGGTCGAGCTTCGGCGCGTACTTCGCCGAGCGCGGCTGGGAGGCGCATGCCATGAATTTCCGCGGCCACTACACCAGCGATCTCGCCGAGCTCGATGAGACCTCCATGGCCGATTACGTCGCGGATATCGGCGTCGCGGTGCGACACCTGGGCCGTCCGCCGGTGCTGATCGGCTGGGGCATCGGTGCATTGGCGGCGATGATGTACGCCTCGCACCATCCCGTCCTGGGCCTGGTGCTGCTCGCCCCGTCGCCGCCGGCTGCCGCGCTGCCGCGTCGACCCGTGGAGCACGAGCTGAAGTCGATGCCGGCGATCTACGACGCGAGCTGGTGGGGATGGATCGCGCCAATCGATGAGCTGCGCGAAGTGATGCCCGACATGAGCGACGACGACCTGTCGAAGATGCAGGAGATGCTTGCCGGCGCCCGTGAGTCCGGCAGCGCGCGGCGCGAGCGAATGCTTGGGGTCGAGGTTGACGGGTCGCGCATCGAGGTGCCGTCGCTGGTGATCGGCGCAGGGCTCGATGACGTGGTGCATCCGGCCGAGGCGAGCCGTACTGCCGATCTCATCGGCGCGACCTACGAATACTTTCCCGGCGCCAGCCATTTCGGTCTGGTGATGGGCGAGCGCACCTGGCCGGAGGTCGCCGGATCGGTCCTTGGCTGGCTCGAGGAGCGACGCCACCTGATGATGGCGGCACTCGTCGGCGTCGCCACGGTAGGGCGCTGAGGTCCAGGTGAGCGACCAGTCCGCCATCTCGGTGCACGGCCTCGTCAAGCGATACGGCGAGGTCGAGGCGGTGCGGGGCATCGATCTCGAGGTTCGGGCAGGCGAGATTTTCGGGTTCCTGGGACCGAACGGTGCCGGCAAATCGACCACCATCAGCATCCTGTGCACGCTGCTGCGCGCGACGAGCGGCACTGCCAGCGTGGCCGGCATCGATGTCGATCGCGATCCCGCGGGCGTGCGCTCGCACATCGGGCTCGTCTTCCAGGACCCGTCGCTCGATCAGCAGTTGACGGCGCGCGAGAACCTGCAGTTCCACGCGTTCATCTACGACGTGCCCTCGGCGATCCGCGCGCAGCGCATCAGCGAGGTGCTCGCGATGGTCGAGCTGACCGATCGCGCCGATTCGGTGGTGATGACCTTCTCGGGCGGTATGCGCCGCCGGCTCGAGATCGCGCGCGGCATGCTCCATACGCCGCAGGTGCTCTTCCTGGACGAACCGACCATTGGCCTCGATCCCCAGACGCGACGGCATATCTGGAGCTATCTCGCCGACCTGCCGAAACGCGACGGCGTGACGATCTTCATGACCACGCATTACATGGACGAAGCGGAGTACTGCGATCGAATCGCGATCATCGACCACGGCGAGGTCCAGGCAATCGGCACACCCGACGAGCTGAAGGCGATGGTCGGCGGCGACGTCGTGACGATCACCACCGCGGACAACGACGCGGCATTTCCGCAGATAGCGACCCTGGCCGGCTCTGAGCCGATTCGCGATAACGGCTCGCTGCGCGTCGAGGTTGCGGACGGAGCGGCGTTCGTGCCGCGACTCGTGCGGGAGGCGGGCGTCGAGGTCACATCGGTCCAGTTCCGGCGGCCCAGCCTGGATGATGTCTTCCTCAAGCTGACCGGCCGCGCCATCCGCGAGGAGGAGGCGGGCTCCAAGGACATGATGCGCATGATGGGCAGGGCCTGGGGAGGCGGCAGACGACGATGAGCGCACCGGACGGCGTGATGGCCCAGGCTCCGAGCGTTGCCGAGCGCCCGCGACGCGGCACGATCCGGCCGACGCTGCGCGCGATTTACATCATCTGGTACCGCGACATCCTGCGCTTCTGGCGCGACCGGATGCGGCTCGTCGGCTCACTCGCGCAGCCGCTCCTCTTCCTGATCGTGTTCGGCACCGGGCTCAGCTCGGCGCTGCAGGGCGCCGGCGGCGGGATCGGCGGGGGAGCCGCGGACGGCCTCAGCTACACGCAGTTCATCTTCCCGGGGATCATCGGCATGTCGATCCTGTTCTCGGCGATCTTCGGCGCCATGAGCATCGTCTGGGATCGCGAGTTCGGCTTCCTCAAGGAGGTGCTGGTGGCTCCGATTGACCGATCCGCCGTCGCCATCGGCAAGGCACTGGGCGGGGCGACGCAGGCCATGGTGCAGGGCCTGATCCTGCTGCTGCTGGCGCCGATCATCGGCGTGAAGCTGACCGTAACCAGCGTGCTGCTGGTGATCGTGCTCTGCTTCCTGCTTGCCTTCTCGCTCTCGTCGCTCGGCGTGCTGATCGCCTCGCGCATGCGCTCGATGCAAGGCTTTCAGGTGGTGATGAATTTCCTGATGATGCCGATCTTCTTCCTGTCCGGTGCGCTCTTCCC
>JBBSCG010000058.1:0-12045 GCA_038250515.1 Candidatus Limnocylindria bacterium | reverse complement strand
GCCACGTGGCCGAGACGGCAGCTCCGCGGCCGGGAAAGGCCGCCTCGAGCCGATTGGTCAGCGCGTGCGGATCGAAGAGGGTCCCGTAGGCGTCGAAGACGACCGGTCGATGCGTCACCCGCCGTCCAGCGCGGCGCGGAGCTCGGCCACTGCCGCGCGCGCCTCCTCGACCGACCCCTCGTCCTCGATGGTGGTGATGTCGCCCGGGTCGCGCTGCAGGACCACCGCCTTGAGGACGCGCCGCATGATCTTGCCGGAGCGGGTTGTCACGACCGTGAAATCGTAACCCAACGCCCCGTAGAAAGACCGACTGCGCACCAAGAGATCTGCCGGGGGGACGCTAGAATCCGTTCGGAAGGCGGCGTTGATGATCACCGGGGTCGGGTGGGTGCCCACGACGTACGTCAGCCCGCGATCCTGGACGAGGCGACCGCCGACTCTGGCGGCGTAACGTCCCCACGCGGCGACGGTGGCGCTACCAAGCCTTGCTACGAGGTCGTCGGCAGCCTCCCTGGGTCCCATCGGTGCCTCCGTCGGCCGTCCCGGTTACGTCGGGCAATTCGGCGTCCGTCAAGCCCCTCGCAGCCCGAGCGGTGGCGAACTACCCGCGGAAGCGACCCCGTCCGAAGTATCCGAGCAGCGCGAGCACGACGAGTACGACCACGATGATCCAGATCAGATTCACAACACTCTCCCTTTACGATTGGTCCAGCAGTGATGATCCCCGCCGTGGCTAGTGTACGCGGCGCGGCCCACAGACCGGCGAACAGCGACCGTAACGGTGGGCGAGAACCATAGGTCACAATGCAACCATGGACGCCTGTGCTGTCTGTGGCGCTGTACTTCCTGAGACCGCGCGGTTCTGTGCGACCTGTGGCTCGTCGGTGCAGACGAAGCCCGACGAGCGTGAACGCAAGCTGGCCACGGTCATCTTCGCCGACCTCGTAGGGTCGACCGAGCTGGGTGGCTCGCAGGACCCTGAGCGGACGCGAGCGCTACTCGACCGGTTCTACGACGCCATGGCCGGCCAGATCGACGTCGCCGGCGGAACGGTCGAGAAGTTTGCGGGCGACGCGGTGATGGCGGCCTTCGGCGCCCCGGCCTCGCTCGAGGATCACGCGGAGCGGGCGCTGCACGCGGCCCTCGCGATGCAACGCCGCCTTCGTGAGATCTTCGGTGCCGCGCTGGAGCTGCGCATCGGCGTCAACACCGGCGAGGTCGTGGTTGGCAAGCCGCGCGAAGGCAGTTCCTTTGTCACCGGCGATTCGGTCAATGTCGCCGCTCGACTCGAGCAGGCCGCCGAGCCGGGCGAGATCCTGGTGGGCGAGCGGACGGTTGCGAGTGCGCGCGGCGCCTTCGAGTTTGGCGACCCCCGAACGATCGAAGCCAAAGGGAAGCCGATGGGGGTCCAATGCCGACGCCTCGTGCGCACCCTCTCACTAATGCGTCCGCGTGGCGTCGGCGGCCTTCGACGGGCTTTCGTCGGCCGGGACGACGAGATGGGGCTGCTCGAGCGCGCTTATGGAGAGGTCCAGGACCAGGGCGTGCCGCAACTCGTAACGATCCTCGGCGATGCGGGCGTGGGCAAGACCAGGTTGCTGCGCGAGTTCTGGGACCGGCTCGGCGGTCGCTCGCCGGAGCCGCTGCGGCGTACCGGACGATGCCTGTCGTACGGCCAGGGGATCACCTATTGGCCTCTGGCCGAAGTGCTGAAAGAACATCTCGGCATCCTGGAGAGCGACCTACCGACGGTGGTGCTCGAGCGACTCGGGTCGCGCGAGATCCTGGGGCTGACGCTGGGGCTCGACGTCGCTCACGGACTCCACCCGCTCGCCGTCCGCGATCGCTTCCAAGACGCCTGGATCGAGTTCCTCGAGGCACTCGTCGCGGAGCGGCCGACCGTCATGCTGATCGAGGACATTCACTGGGGCGAGGAGCAGTTGCTCGATCTCCTCGAACGACTCGTCCGCGATACCCGCGGGCCGCTGCTGCTGGTCGCGACTGCGCGGCCGGAGCTGCTCGAACAGCGACCCGGGTGGGGCGCCCGCATCCACAGCACGGCCGTGGCACTCGAAACGCTCTCGTCCGAGGATGCGGTCCGGATGCTCGATGAGCTGCTCGGAGGCACACTCCCGCCCGGGCTGCGTGAGGTCGTCGTCCAGCGCGCGGAGGGAAACCCGTTCTTTGTCGAGGAGCTGCTCGGGACCTTGATCGATCGGCGGCTGCTCGAACGGCAGAACGGGTCGTGGCATTTGTCGGAGCTACCAGTGGACTTCGCGGTACCCGACACCGTGCAGGCCGTCGTCGCGGCGCGGGTCGATCTGCTCGACCCCGGAGAGAAGCAGGCGCTCCAGGCCGCTTCGGTGATCGGTCGGATCTTCTGGGCAGGACCGGTCTATGAGCTCGTGCAGGGGGCGGAGCCAGATCTGCGGATCTTGGAGGAGCGCGACTTCATCCGCCGTCGCCTTGGCTCCTCGATCGCCGGTGACCGCGAGTACGCCATCAAGCATGCCCTCACACGCGAGGTCGCCTATGCCAGTGTGCCAAAAGCCAGGCGCGCGAAGCTTCACGCCGCCTTTGCGCAGTGGCTGGAGCGCACCGCCGAGGGGCGGGACGAGTACGCGCCGCTCCTCGCCCACCACTATGCGGAGGCCACGCGACCAGAAGATGTCGATCTGGCGTGGACGGATAATGGGCACGAGCTTACCGAGCTGCGGACGCGCGCCCTGGTGTGGCTGCGTCGCACAGCCGAGCTGGCGATTGGCCGTTTCGAGATCGACGATGGCCTCGCGCTCCTCCATCGAGCGCTCGACCTCGAGCCCGACGAGGCCGAACGAGCGGCTCTCTGGCGGGAGATTGGGCGCGCGAACGCATTCAAGTTCGACGGCGAGGCCTTCTGGACCGCGATGCAGAAGTCGCTTGAAGGAGACGCTGACCGGGCAACCCAGGCGGACATCTACAGTGAACTTGCCATACACACCGCGGTGCGCCCAGGGATGTGGAAGCGCCGGCCGAACCCCGACCTGATCGAAGGGTGGATTGAACGCGCGCTCGCGCTATCCGGGCCGGACACCCCGGCGCGGGCGAAGGCGTTGATCGCCCGCACCTACCATGATCCGGAGAGATTCGGTGAGGCGGCCGTGGAGGCCGGCGAGCTCGCCGAGCGCCTGGGCGACATCGACCTGCAATCCTGGGCCTGGGATGCCCGGTCCATGGCGGCCCTGTCACTGGGGGACTACCAAGAGGCGCTCGCCTGGGCCCAGCGACGGATCGACATTGTGCCGAGCTTGACCGATCCGGATCACATTGCCCTGATCTACTTCTCTGCTGTCGGCATCTGCACACGGCTCGGCCGCTTCGAAGAGGCGCGCCGGTCAGCCCGAGCGCATGACGAGGTGACGAGCAGCCTGACGCCGCATCATCGGATTCATGCGGTCGGGCAGTTGCTGAACGTCGAGGTCGCGGCCGGCTCCTGGGAGGCTGTTGGTGGCCTCACGCCGCGAGCGGAGGCGGCGGTGGCCGCCAATATCGCGACCCCCTGCGTGATGAATGTCTGGTCCCTGCTGGCATGTGCTCTCGCCCACGTCCGTCTCGGAGATGACAAGCACGCAGTCCGCCTCGAGCGGGACGCCGACGATCTTGGTATGGAAGGCTACGCCATGAGCTTTGATCCGATGCGCGTCGAGATTGCCCTTGCCCGAGGCGACCTTGCTGAGGTCGATCGGAAGCTCACCACGTGGAGGCCGGCAGGGCTCGACGATGTCGATGGGCTGATCGCGAGGCTCAACGCACTCGTTGCGCTCGGGCGACTGGCGGAGATCGAGGAGGAGGCGCCAGCGATCCTGAAGCCGGAGACCTACCTCGAACCGTTCGCTCTGCGGGCACTGGGCTTCGCGCGTAATGACGACGCATTGATCGGTCAGGCAATCGAGCGATTCGAGGCGATGGGTGTGGACTGGCACGCGGCCGAGACGAGGAAGCTACTGGCGCGAGCCTGAGCTGAGACATGGGCCCGCGTCCGTCGATGGTTGGCTTGCCGGCCTGGTCGCCGCGGAACCTGGTCTCGCGTCGAATACGCGGAAGCGGTTACAGACTCTCCATTCGTTAAGAGCAGCCGGACAGCCTGCCGTCGGAGTAGGATGGCGCCACTCAAGGCCGCCGGCCGTCAACGGAGGAGACGCGTTGGAACTCGAACAGACTCTCGCCGCGGTCCCATTGCTCTCGAGCCTTGACCGCAAGACGATCAAGCGCCTCGCCGAGCAGGGCAAGCAGCGAACCTACCAGCCGGGCGTCACCATCATCCGCGAGGATGCACCGGCGTCGGCGCTGTACGTGATCACCCGTGGCCGCGTCCGCGTCGACAAGGGCACCGCCACCGCTGAGCCGCTGAGCTACCTGACTCCGGGCGACTTCTTCGGCGAGCTCGCGCTCATCGAGGACCATCCTCGTTCAGCGACGATCAGCGCGGTCGACGAAACCGACTGCGTGCTGTTCGTGGCGTGGGAATTCACGGCGCTCCTCAAGGAGTACCCGACCATCGCGGTGCCGATCATGTACGCACTCATCGAACGCCTTCACCGCCATGAGCGGGAAGCGCACTCCGCCTGACGCTATCGCGAGAGCAGCGCTTCGATCTTCGAACGGTCGGGCAGGCCGTCGCGTGCACCCAGCGCGCTGACGGACAGGGCGCCCGCGGCGTTCGCCGCCGCGATCGCCTCATCGAGCGGACGGCCATCGGCCAGCCACGCTGCCAAGGTGCCGACGAACGCGTCGCCGGCACCGGTGGTATCAACCACGCTTGCCGCCGGCTGCCGGCTGTTGAAGCGCTCCCGTCGCTCGCCGTGAGCCAGCAGCGCGCCGGCAGCACCCTGGGTGACGATCACCGGGCCTGCGGTGCGGCGCGTCACCTCGGCGAGCGCGGCAGCCGAGTCATCGTTCCCGATCATGACTGTGAGCTCGTGCTCATTCGGCACAAGAATCGGGTCGAGCGCGAGCAGCTCGGCGGAGAGCGCATGCGCCGGCGCCGGCGTCACGATGGGCGTGGCGCCCGACGCTCGAGCGTTGCGGACGGCAGCCAGGGCGACCTCGTACGGAATCTCGAAGCTGGTGAGCACCACGGACGCGTCACGGCCGGCGAGCACCGCATCGCCCTCGACGAGTGCGCCATTGGCGCCGGGAGCGAGCAGGATCGCGTTTTCGCCGCGTGCTCCCACGCCGATGAGCGCCACGCCGGTCGGCTCATCGACGACGCGAATCCGCGAGACGTCAATGCCTTCGTCACGCAACGCCTGGATCGCATCGGCGCCATATGTGTCGTTGCCGACCGCGCCGATCATGGTCACTGTCGCGCCGGCGCGCGCCGCGGCGACGGCCTGGTTGGCCCCCTTGCCGCCGTGGGAGTGCGCGAATCGGCCACCCTGGACGGTTTCGCCCGGGAGCGGCAGCCGTTCCGCATGCACCACGAGGTCGACGTTGATCGAACCGACCACGGTCACGCGTCCATTCATGCGCCCGAGTATGCCAGAGACGCCACTGGCATCGGTCGTGCGGCAATTGATTGAGCATGCCCCGACCACTGTCGACGATCCTGATCCTGCTGATCGTCGGCGCACCGTTGGCCGCGTGTGCACCAGCGATACGGGCGGGAAGCCTGGAGCCCACGCTCGAGATGCGAGAGGTCGACGGCGGCAGCGCGGCGATGCAGAACGGGATTCCCGTGCCGACCTTCGAATTCGAGCCACGCCAGCGCGTTGACCTGACCGGAACGTGGCGGCTCGAACGCGGCGCGCTCGACGATGACCTGTCGCTCACCGATCGCGACGTCGCACTGGAACCGATCGTGAAGGAGGCGGCCGGCCGTGAGCGGCCCGGCTTCGACGACTCAGGCTGGAACGAAACCGACGTCCCCGGCACGATCAACCCGCCGCCCGATGCGCCCCAGACCGGCGGGTGGTATCGGCGATCGTTCGAGGTGCCAGCGAACTGGTCGAACCTGAGCGCCACGCTGAAGTTCGGCGCGGTGAACTACATCGCCGACGTCTGGCTCAACGGCGTCTACCTGGGCTACCACGAGGGCGGCTACACACCGTTCGCCTTCGATGCCGGCCACAGCCTCCTTCCGGGCCAGCCGAACCTGCTCGTCGTACGTGTTGACAACCCGCCGTGGGGCACGCGCAACGACATCGTACCGTGGGGCCTCACCGACTGGTGGAACTACGGCGGCATCACGCGCCCCGTCTGGCTGGAGGCGACGCCACCCATCCACGCGGCGCGTGCGGACGTGGTGCCGCACCTCGACGGCGCCGACGTGTCGGTTGTGCTCCGCAGCGCGAACGCCATCGCTCCCGAGGCAACGCCGACCGCGACCCCCACGCCGTCCGAGATCGTCACATCACCCTCCCGGCTGCCGACGCCGACCGTCGAGCCGGTGCCGAGCACGACATCGGTAAGCATCGACGTGCTGCCGGCGCGCGTCACGCCCGAGAACGTGGCCGATCAGGACGTTCGACGGCTGATCCCCGGCCTCTCGCCACCATTGGCTCAGGCGCAGCTCGACGCCGGAGACGTCGCGGCGGGGGACCCCAAGATTGTGGAGGCCAGCTTCCGATTCGGCGGATCCGACCACTGGACTCCAGCGGTGCCCGCGCTGTATGTGCTGCACGTTCGGGTAACCGCGCCGGATGGACGGATCGACGAGCTGTGGACGAGCTTCGGCCTGCGCCGCATTCAGGTCGCCACCGACGCACCACAGTTGCTGCTCAACGGTGAGCCGGCCATGTTCCACGGAGTCGGCCTGCACGACGAGGTGCTGAGCGCGGTCAAGACATCGCCGGTGGCCGGGCGGCGCGTCAATTCCGCTGGCACGTTGCTCGACCAGCTCGAACACGCGCGGCTCGTGGGTGCCGACCTGATCCGCACCGCGCACACGCCAGCGAATCCACTGCTGCTGATGCTCGCCGACCGCCTCGGCTTCGCAATCTGGGAGGAGATTCCGCTCTACCATTTCACGCCGCTGACATTCGGGGTGACCATGCGCCGCGGCATCCCGCAGCAGATGCTGCGCGAGATGGCGCTGCGCGACATGAACCATCCATCGGTGCTGTTTCACGGGCTGGCAAACGAATCGACCGGCCAGGCCGAACGGACTGATGCGCTTCGTACCCTCCGTCAGGTCGACCGCGAGATCGACGGGACGCGGCTCACCGGACAGGCCGCCTACGGCTCCGAGCCGGCCGACCCGACACAGGATCCGCTGGACGTCGCGGGCTTCACCTTCTACTACGGCGTCTTCTACGGCGAGTCGGCGGCATCGGCGACCGAGCGCGCGCTGCAGCTCGCGCACGAGGCGAATCCTGCCAAGCCGATCATGGCGCTGGAGTTCGGCCGCTGGTCGGACGGCCCAAACGGACCGAAGCTCCAGCAGAGCATCTTCACCGCCACGTACCCTGCCTTCGAGCGTCATGCCGACGCGCGCGACAACGGCTTCGTCGGACTCGCCACGTGGTGGACCCTGGAGGACTACCTGACCATGCGCCCCGGCATCACCGTCGAGCACTTCGGGCTGTACGCGCCCGATGGAAGCGCGCGTTTGGCCGCCAACAGCGCTGCGCGTGCATTCGCTGCGCGTTCCGGGGAAGGGGCCATGCTCGGAATCGAGTCCGACCTGCGTTCGGCTCGCGTCGACGTCCCGCGCAGCGACGACTGGCGCCTCGTGCTCCAGCTCGGCTACGCGGTCCTTGTGGCCTTCGGGCTGCTGTCCGTCGTTCTCGGCCTCCTGCTGGCCGGTGGCGGTCGTGCACTGCGGCGTCCGCGGGCATGAGGCAGGTTCGCGGTCGATTGGCTGCGGTTTCGGTCACAGCCTCATTCGGCGCCGGAGCGTGGGTCGGATTCGCCATCGGCATCGTGGTCGGCGGGGTGCTCGGCGCGCTCTTGGCCTGGTTCGCCGGTGCGGTGCTGGATTGGCAGCGCGAGCTCGCCATCACCCTGGGAGTGACCCGTTCGCTCCTTCCGTTCGGCGACCAGATCCCGGCACTGCGCTGGATCGCCGCGAACTGGCTGCTTGTCGTCCCGGCCGCGGCATTGGCCTTCGCATTGCTGTCAGCGGTAGTCGGAGGCTTCGTCGGGGGCCTGCTGGCTGCTGCGTACAACCGTTCGCCGCGTCACGCGGCAGTGATCGTCGAGCTGCCCGATGACGAACGGGAGGATGAAACAGTGGCGAACCGATGAGCGAGCGCGTCGTCCTCCCACCACCTTCGGCGATCATCTTCGATCTGGACGGAACGCTGGTGGATACCGTCGAGACGCGCATCCGTGCCTGGTTGGCCCTCTTCGAGGAGGCGGGCATCACTGCGGATCGTAGTGAGGTTGCGGCGCTCATCGGCGCTGACGGCAAGCATCTGGCACGGGCAATCGCCGCGTCTGCCGGCGAACGGCTGAATGACGAGCGCGCGGAAGCGCTCGACAAACGCTCGGGTGAGATCTACGAGCGGCTGAACACCGATCCGCGGCCACTTCCCGGTGTCCGCGCCGCGCTGCTGCTGCTCGATGAGCGGCGTATCCGTTGGGCCATCGGCACGTCCAGCCGTCGCGCGCAGGTCGGAAGATCAGTCGATGCGCTGCGCCTGCCGCACCAGCCGACCATCGTGGACGGCAGCCACGTCGAGCACGCCAAGCCGGCGCCCGACCTGCTATTTCAGGCAGCCGCAGCGCTGGACGTCAGCCCACGCGGTTGCTGGTACGTCGGCGATGCGACCTGGGACATGCGCGCCGCGATGGCGGCCGGGATGACGCCGCTCGGCGTGACCACCGGTGCGGTCGATGCGTCGGAGCTGAGCAATGCCGGCGCGCGTTTGGTCATCGGCTCGCTCGATGAGCTTGCTCGGGTTCTGCCTGACGCGTGACAGGCGGGCGTGCTGACGCTCGGCCCGACGCCTGCATGGCATGATCGCCAGACATGTCACTCGACACGTATCGGCGCAAACGTAACTTCGGCAAGACTCCCGAACCTGCCGGCGGAGAGCCGTCACCGAGCGGGAATCGCTTCGTGGTGCAGCGACATCGCGCCAGCCGGCTGCATTACGACTTCCGGCTGCAGATCGACGGCGTGCTCGTCAGCTGGGCTGTGCCAAAGGGTCCGACGTTGGACCCTGACCAGCGACGAATGGCAATCCACGTCGAGGATCATCCACTGGACTACTACGACTTCGAAGGCGTCATCCCCAAGGGCCAGTACGGCGGGGGCGACGTCATCGTCTGGGACTGGGGCACGTTCGTTCCCGAAGAGACCGATGATCCCGCCGCGGCGCTCAAGGCCGGTGAGCTGAAGTTCAGCCTCACCGGCGAAAAGCTCCACGGCCGCTTCACCTTGGTGCAGACCGCAGGACGGCGGGGAGCCGCAACGTCCGACGAAAAGGACAAGTGGCTGCTCATCAAGAAGCGGGGCGAGTTCGCCGTCGAGGGCTGGGACGCCGAGGACCATCCTCGGAGCGTGAAGAGCGGCCGTACCAACGACCAGGTGGTCGCGGGCGCCGCGGCGGTGTGGGACAGTCGCGCGCCAGCCGATGAGGCGGAAACCGAGCTATCGGCCGCCGGCCGGGCCGAGATGCCCGAGTTCATCGAGCCGATGAAAGCGACGCTCGCCGACAAGCCATTCAGCGATGACGGCTGGCTGTTCGAGGTGAAGTGGGATGGCTACCGCGTCGAGACCGTGGTTCGCGACGGCAAGGTTCGACTCTGGACGCGGCGTCACAACGACGCCGCACGCTACTTTCCCGACCTGGCCGGCCCGCCGAGCTGGATCGCTGCCAAGGAGGCGATCGTCGATGGCGAGGTGGTTGCCCTCGACGAGCATGGAAACCCGAGCTTCAGCCTGCTTCAGGATCGCACCGGAATTCGGGGCGCCCCCGGCAGCGCTCGCTCGTCGGGCAAGAAGCGTCCACCGGCAGCAGAAATCGCTGCAATCCCGCTCGTCTACGAGGTCTTCGACCTGCTCTATCTCGATGGTCGCTCACTGCTCGACATGCCGCTCGAGCAGCGGAAGCGACTGCTGCGCTCTGTCCTGCGTCCCGATCCGCTGGTGCAGTACGCCTCGGACGTGCCCGCCGAGGGCGACGCCTTCTACGCCGCGGCCCGGGAGCGCGGACTTGAGGGCATGGTCGCCAAGCTGCGCACCAGCCGTTACGAGGCCGGTCGCCGCTCGAAAAGCTGGTTGAAGATCAAGTCGCGCGCCGAGCAGGAGCTGGTCGTCGCGGGATGGCTCGCTGGAAAGGGGAGCCACAAGGATCTCGGCTCGCTCATCGTGGGTGTCCACGACGGAGATGAGCTGCGTCACGCGGGCCAGGTGGGCAGCGGCATCGACACCAGGACTCGCCGATCGCTGCTGGAGCAGCTGCAGCAAATTGAACGTGATGACTCGCCGCTCAGTCCCACGCCTCGCATCAAGGAGGCTCACTGGGTCGAGCCCCGCATCGTGATCCGTGCTGAGTTCGCCGAGTGGACGACCGATGGGTTGCTGCGGCAGGCGGCGTTCAAGGGTGTCGAGCTCGAGCACGACCCGCGCACCGTCGTTCGGGAGCGCGCCCTCCCCACGGTTCGTGCCACACGAAGCGCGGAGCACGCGGCGTCACCCCCAGCAAGGGAACCCGCTGCCGGTTCGCACGAGCTGCGCCTGCTCGACAAGATCAACAAGGAAGACAACTTCCGCGTCGGCGGTCGCGAGCTGCGGCTGACGAACCTGGACAAGGTCTTCTGGCCGGAGGAAGGCATCGCGAAACGGGAGCTGATCCGCTACTACATCGGCATCGCTCCGACGTTGCTGCCATACCTCGCCGGCCGGGCAGTCAACCTGCATCGGTATCCGGACGGAGTCGGCCAGGGGCATGGTTTCTGGCAGAAGGACCTCCCGCGCCATGCGCCCGACTGGATCGCGCGCTGGGAGTACACCGGTCAGGAGGGAACCAAGGATTACATCGTGGTCGACCAGGTCGCCACGCTCGCCTGGCTGGCCCAGGAGGCGGCCATCGAGGTTCACCCCTGGACCTCGCCGACCGATGCACCGCAGAAGCCCAGCTACGCGCTCATCGACATCGATCCGGGGGAGAGGACCGCCTGGGAGGAGGTGCTCGTCCTGGCACGTCTGTATCGGACCGCACTCGAGCACCTGGGTGTCATGGGCATGCCGAAGGTATCCGGCCAGCGCGGAATCCAGATCTGGGTGCCGATCAAACCGATCTACACCTTCGACCAGACGCGCGACTGGGTCGAGCGACTGTCACGTGCGATTGCTCAGACCGTGCCCGAGCTGGTCAGCTGGGAATGGAGCAAAAGATCGCGCAAAGGGCTGGCGCGACTCGACTACACGCAGAACGCGATCAACCGGACGCTGGTCGCGCCGTACGCGGTTCGACCGGCGCCCGGTGCGCCGGTCTCAGCACCGATCCGTTGGCAGGAGCTCGAGAATCCATCGCTGCGACCGAACGGTTGGACGATCTTCACGATCGGCGAGCGGCTGTCGCGCCTGGGCGACCTGTTCGCCCCGGTGCTCACCGGTCAGCAGGAGCTGCCGAAGCTCTAGGCAGAAATGATTGGGGCCGCGTCGCACAAACGGCACGACGCGGCCAACTTGGTGTCGCGAACTCGGTCGGCTCAGGGGAAGCCGTTGCCGTTGCTGCACGCGGCCACCGTCGAGACGACGGTGAGCACCGTGAGCGCGGCCAGAGAGCTCGCAAGCAGAATCGAACGAGCGATCCGCTGCAGACGCATGGCCTTCTCCCGTGGCAGGCTCGATCCGGCGGATCGTTGGCCGGTCACTACCGTCGCGCGAGTGCGGTGCGCGAGCAATGACCGATCGGTACTGCACCAGTGGCTGGCCGACCGTACCTTCGGCCCACACCGTGTCAATGAATGCTGTCACAGCTCAGTGATTCTGTCAGCTCATCTGCTCACTGACTCCGTCCCTTTGGGTGGTTGTCGACCGATCGGCGCGTGCCGCCACGGATGGTTGGCGGCGGGCTTGTAGCCGGCGCGGCTGGGCGCCCGTGAACCGAG
>JBBSCG010000057.1:0-12171 GCA_038250515.1 Candidatus Limnocylindria bacterium | reverse complement strand
CGGGCGTGCGCCCGAGGTACTGGATGGCGAACTGCCCAAGCGCGCCGAAGCCGATGAGCAGCACCCGCGCGCCGGGCTGCAACCATGGCTCAGCGCGACGAACCGCGCGGAACGGCGTGACGCCGGCATCCGCAAGGGGAGCGGCGTGAACCGGGTCAAGCGAGCCGAGCGGGACGAGATGGCGGGCATCGCGGATCAGCATGAACTCGGCGTAGCCGCCGTCGCGCTGGAAGCCCGGCGACGCGCCGAATGGGCACCGCTGCTCGTTGCCACCGAGGCACTCCCGGCACACGCCGCAGCCCCAACCGCCGAACACGATCACGGGCTCGCCGAGTGGGAGCGAACGTGAGGCATCGGGCCCGAATGCGTCGATCCAGCCGGCGACCTCATGGCCCAGCGTGATCGGCGGGGTCACCCGAGGCTGCGATCCCTCGATGATGTGCAGATCGGTGCGGCAGACGCCGCAGCCTGCGACCCGGATGCGCACTTCCGTGGCGCGTGGTTTGGGCATCGGCACCTCAACGAGCTCCAGCGGCTGACCGATGGCCGGCAGCCGGACGGCCAGCATCGGTCTAGGGCTGGGCGGGATGAGCTTCGTCGATCGACTCGAGGAGCCGGGCAATGAGCCCCTTGGGGGTCGCGTTTTCGACGATGTCGATGATCGTGCCGTCGACGCCCACTGCAAAGGCGGTCGGCAGGGCGTTGTAGTTCTCGCCGTCGACTGTGGTCGGCACGCCGAGCAGCTCGACCGCGGAGCGTCGCTCGTCGCTGAACAGCAGGAACGGGAGGTCCTGCGCCTCGACGTACTCGACCTGCTGGCGCTCGTTGTCGCAGGTGATGCCGACCAGGGCAATTCCGGCGGCGGCGAGTCGCGCGTGGGCGCGCTTCAGCCCTTCGACGAGGGCGTCGCCGTCCTTCCGTACCTCGCCGGACAGGGTGGGCGCGCCGAAGAAGACGAGCACCACCGGTCGCTTGCTGACGAAGCTGCGCAGGTTGAGCAGGAACCCGTCGCTGGCGCGCAGCCCGACAGACGGCAGCTGATCGCCGACCTTGACGTGCAGGCCGGCCGCGTTGATGGTCATGGCTCGATTGTAGCGACCGATGCCGGATCTTCGGCCGGAGGGCCGCCCAGCTTCAGGCTCTGCTTTGACCGATGCAGCAGGCCGTCTCGCTCCAGCCCGTCGACGACCTGATCGAGCGTTCCGTCGAGCAGCCCGTGCGCGGCCGTGATGCTGATTCGGTGGTCCGGCGCCTTGCTCAGGGCACGCAGCAGGCGGCCGCGGGCAGCACGGCTGGAGCCTGCGAAGGCTGTCTGGCGCGGAACCGGGACCCGGTCGGCATTGTCGCGTGAGGGGCAGCCATGCCTGATCGGGCAGGCATCGCATGCGGGGTTGCGGGACATGCAGATACGGGCGCCGAATTCCATCGTTGCGTGCGTCCAAGCGGCGGCGGTGCCGTCGGTTCCTGGCACCGCCAGCGCGTCGGCCACTGCCTGCAGCGCGGCTGCTCGGTCCTCGACGGGGAAGCGGCGCAGCAGCCATCGCCGCACATTGGTGTCGACCACGCCGACGGGCTGGCCAAAGGCAAGGCTGGCGATCGCCCGAGCGGTGTATGGGCCCGCACCCGGGAGTCGCTGGAGTGCCGCCACGTCTCTCGGCCAGCCGCTCGTCACGACGCTTCGTGCAGCACGATGCACAGCGAGCGCCCGTCGGTTGTAGCCGAGGCCGCTCCATTCGGCCAGGACCTCGGCGTCGGTGGCGAGGGCCAGCGTCTCGACAGTGGGGAATCGGTCCATGAAGCGTGGGAAGCGCTCGGCCACGCGCGATGCCTGGGTCTGCTGCAGCATCACCTCGCTGACCAGCACCGCGTACGGATCGCTCGTGTGGCGCCACGGAAAGTCGCGGTGCTCGACGGCATACCACGCAAGCAGTGCCTGGCGCATCGCCGCGAGCTCCGAAGAAGTCATTCACGAATCCTAGGCGTCGATGCACGGTGCGGTGGAGCAGCGTGGTGGAGGCATCGGCGCAGGAGTGTGCGCTAGGGTTGCGCCCACATGGCCTACCGACTCGTCTGCCTCGATGCCGGCTTCACTCTGCTCTCCCCTCGCCGCACGCTCGCCGAGTCGCTGGCGGGCGTGCTCGAGCGGCATGGCCACGTCATCGGCCAGGCGGAGTTGCAGGCCGCCTGGGAGGCCGCCGACGCGTGGTTCTGGGACGAGTATCACCGTGCGGAAAACACGACCTGGGGCGACGACGCGCTGATCGAGGCGACCTGGCGCGACTACCACACGCGGATGCTGCGCGAGCTCGGCATGGAGGAGCAGCGGCGACTGCTCGACCTGGTGCTCGAAAGCCAGTTCGCGCCGGACGCCTGGGAGCTCTATCCGGACGTGATACCGATGCTCACCGAGCTTCGTTCGGACCCCGGACCGATGCTGGCCGTGGTCTCCGACTGGGGCTCGAACCTCGAGGGCATCCTGGCGTCGCTGGGGCTGGACCCGTACCTCGATTTCGTGCTCGCCTCGGGCTCGGTCGGCGTTGCCAAGCCAGATCCGGCCTTCTTTCGGCTGGCGCTCGATCGCGCCGGCGTCGATGCGTCGGAGGCGGTCATGGTCGGCGACTCGTATCGGGCTGATGTCGCGGGAGCGCGCTCGGCCGGAATGGATGCGCTGCTGCTCGATCGCGCCGGCGACGCGACGATGGACGACGTGCAGATCATGCGAAGCCTGGCGGAGCTGCCGTCAGTGGTTGGCGCGGCCGCTCGCGCGGGCGGCTGACTGCCGCTCATGAATGGGCCGGTCGTCGTCGACAAATTCGGTGGCTCGGTGCTGCGCGCGCCGGCGGATATCGCAGCAGCAGTCGCCGTCGTTGCCGAGCAGCGACGGGCGGGGCTGCAGCCGGTGGTCGTGGTCTCGGCCTTCGAGGGCGTCACCGACACGATTCTCTCCTCGGCGGCCGTGCTCCTGCCCGATGGCGGACAGTCGCTACGCGAGCCGCGTCATGAATCATCGTCGGCCCTGGCACGCGAAACCGACCGGGCACTGGCGACCGGCGAGGCGCTCTCCGCGGCCCTGTTTGCGCTGGGCCTGCAGGCCCACGGGATTGCGGCGCGGTCGTTCAGCGGGGCGGAGGCCGGGATCCGGACCGCCGCCGCGCACCTTGGCGCCGAAGTCCGACGGGTCCAGTCGCGGCCATTGCGCGCGGCACTGGCCGACGGGCTGGTGCCGGTGGTTGCCGGCTTCCAGGGGATCGGCTCGCACGGCGAGCTCACCACGCTGGGGCGCGGCGGAACGGATCTGTCCGCGGTCGTTCTGGCGGTCGCCCTGCGTGCCGATCGCTGCGAGCTCTTCAAGGACGTCGGTGGCGTGATGGAGGCCGACCCACACCTCGTCCCCGCGGCGCGCTTCCTGCCGTTCGTCGACGCACTGCAGCTGGAGCTTCTCGCCGAGCTCGGCTCGGAGGTGGTCCACCCGGTCGCTGTTCGCCGTGCGCGCCGTGGACGGCTGCAGCTCGTGGTGCGCGCGTTGGATGGTGCACAGCCGCAGACGCTCGTTCGGCCGGTCCGTTCTCGCGAGCCCGATGCGGGCGTGCTCATGCTGGCGGTTGACCGCAAGGACCGGATTGCGCGGCTGTCGCTGGTGGGGCCGGCCGCGTTGATGCCCGAGATCCTGCCGCTGCCCGCTTCCGGCGAGGGATCCTTCGACGAGGGCGGCCTGCGCGTCGTCTGGGCGGAGGTTCCGTTGCAGTCAGCCGCCGCCGCGGCGCAGGGCGTCCACGCCACCTTCATGAGTCCACGGCTCGAGGTCAGCCCGGCCGGATAGACGAAACCGGGGGCTGGCTACGTGAGCTCCCGGACACCACTAATCGTCGACTGACCCCGTACCGAGGTACTGGTCGGCCTGTGCCAGGGCCTCGTGATCGGCGACCTCGCTGCGCGGACGGAGTTGGAGCAGCACGCCGGCGACGATGATCAGCGCGCCACCGATCAGCTGCGTCGGACCGGGCCGCTCACCGAGGAGCAGCGCAGCCAGCGCGACGCCGACCACAGGCTCCAGCGTCGCGAGGATCGCGCCGCGCGACGGGCCCAGCCTGCGAATGCCGATGATGAAGGCCATGGTTGGTACCCCGGCCCCGACCGTGCCGGCGAGGAGTACCGGCCACATCGCATCGAAGCCGGCCAGGGGCTGACCGAAGGCGGCCAACTGACCCGAGACGAGCCCGATCACCAGCAGGAAGCCGGTGCCGCCCCCCATGGTCAGCGCCGCGGCCTGCGGTCCGGGAACGGCGCCGAAGCCGTGCCGCGCGGCGAGCACGTAGAACGCCTGGGCCACACCCGCGAAAAAGGCGAGCGCCACGCCGAGCAGGTCAACCCCGCCGAGCGACGCGCCGCCGCCCACCACCATGACCATGCCCGCCAGGGAGACACCAAGCGCCGTCCAGCGCAGCCGATCCAATCGCTCGCCGAACCACAGCATGCTGGCCAGCGCCACGAACGCGGGATAGAGATAGAAGAGCAGCAGCGCCAGCGCAATGCTGATGCGCACGAACGCCGCGAAGACGGCGAAGTTGAGCAGGGTGCTGACTGCGGCGGCGGCGGCCAGCATCCATCGGTCTTTGCGTGGCAGGCCGCGCAGCGAGAAGATCGGGCGACGGAGCACAGCCAGGAACGCCATCACGCAGAGCGCCCCGATGGCCGACCGCCACCCGACGAGGGCGATCGCGCCCACGCCCCCATTCTCAGCGAAGCGCGAGAGCGGTCCCAGCGTTCCGAAGCAGGTTGCGGCCAGGACGATCAGCCCGGCGCCGCCGGCGCCGGCATCGGTCTTCGAAGCGCTCACCGGGTGGGCGCCAGCGTCTCCGAATCCGCCGCCTTGAGCTCGGAGACCAGCCGCTCGTGTTCATCCGCGAGCGATTGGGAACGATCGAGCGCGAGGTTGTGGCGCTCGATCAGGTCGCGAACACGTGCGCCATCCGCATAGACCGATGGCTCCGCGAGGCTCTGAGTGACCTCGGCCAGCTCGCTTTCGGTGGCGCGCGCCTCCCGCTCGACCCGCTCGAGCGTCCTGCGCAGCTCGCGGGTGCGCCGATACCGCCCGTTGCGTGCCTCGGCCTCGTTGCGTTTGCGTCGGGCGGCCTGCGTTGACGTCTCGCGCGACTTGGGCTGCGTCACCGCGACGCCGCGCGGCGTCTGCTTGCCTTCGGTGGCACCGCGCTGCTCGATGTCCAGGCCGCGCTTGGCGGCGTAGTACTCGAAGTCGCCGACGTACGGCGTGGCCGCGCCGCCGTTGACCTCGACGATGACGTTGGCCACTGAGCGGATGAGGTATCGGTCGTGGGTGATCAGCACGATCGTGCCGGGAAACGCGTTCAACGCATCCTCCAGCACGTCGCGCGAGGCGATGTCGAGGTGGTTGGTCGGCTCGTCGAGGCAGAGCAGGTTGGCCGGATCCGCCATCAGCTTGGCCAGCGCGAGGCGTGTCTGCTCGCCACCTGAGAGCACGCGGACGCGCTTCTCGACGGCATCGCCGGAGAAGCGGAAGGCGCCGAGCAGCTTGCGCATCTCCGCCGTGGTCAGGCGGGACGAGGCCAGCCCGAGCTCCTGCATGACGGTGTTGTTCGGGTCGAGCGCCTCGATCTGGTGCTGCGCGAAGTAGGCAACCTTGACGTTGCTGCCCAGTTCGCGGGCGCCGCCCTCGAACGGCAGGACGCCGGCCAAGATCTTGAGCAGGGTCGACTTGCCGGCACCGTTCGGCCCGATGAGCGCCACCTTCTGCCCGCGCTCGAGCTGCAGGTTGAGACTGTCGTACACGAGCGTGTCGCCGTACTGCTTGTGGATGTCGGTCAGGGTGATGACGGTGCGCCCCGAGCGCGGCGGTTCCGGGAAGCGGAACCTGACGCTCTTGGTTCGGGCGGTCGGTACCCTGATGCGGTCGACCTTGTCGAGCTGCTTGATGCGGCTCTGGACCTGGCGGGCCTTGGTCGCCTTGTAGCGGAATCGCTCGATGAACGCCTCGGTCTGCGCGATCTTGCGTTGCTGGCCCTTGGCGGCGGCCTCCAGTTGGGCCTGCCGCTCCCCGCGTTGCTCGACGAAGCCGGCGTAGTCGCCGACGTACTCGGTCAGCAGGCCGTGGTTCAGCTCCGCCACGCGATTGACGATCGCGTTGATGAAGTCGCGGTCGTGGCTGACGAGCACGATTGCGCCGGCGTAGTCGGCGAGGAACGTCTGCAGCCATTCGACCGATGCGAGGTCGAGGTGGTTGGTCGGCTCGTCGAGCAGCAGCACGTCGGGGTTCTGCAGCAGCAGCCGCGCGAGCGCCACGCGCATCATCCAGCCGCCACTGAACTGACCGATGTCGCGCGCGACGTCAGCATCCGCGAAGCCAAGCCCGGCCAGGATGCGCCGGCCCTCTGCCTCGAGCGAGTAGCCACCCAGCACTTCGAACCGATGCTGCAGCCGGCCGTACTCGGCCATCAGCTCCTCGAGCTCCTCGTCCTCGGTCGCGTCGGCCAGCTCTTTCTCGATATGGCCCATCCGTCGACCGATGCCGCTCACCTCACCGGCACCGGCGATCACCTCGTTGAGCACCGATCGGCCGCGGCTCTGGGCCACCTCCTGGCGCAGGTAGCCGATGACGACGTCCTTGCCTCTTGTGATCGTTCCCGCGTCCGTCTGCTGTTCGCCGGTGATGATCTCGAGCAGCGTCGTCTTGCCGGCGCCGTTCGGCCCGACGATGGCAATGCGCCGGCCCGCGGCGATCTGCAGGCTGACGTCGTCGAACAGATGCTGCGCGCCGTGGCTCTTCGCGAGGTTGGTGAGGATGACCAGTGACATGGCTTCAGCTGTCGGCGGCGGTCAGGCGGGCGCCGTTGGCGTCGAAGCGCAGGCGGGTAGCCATGCCGGGCAGGTCGAATGCGTTGAAGGCCTTCTCCACCGAGTGTGCCGCGGTGGGAGAGTCGCAGATGGCGATCACGCTCGGTCCCGCGCCCGACAGCGCGGCGCCCGCCGCCCCGTGGTCATACGCGGCGCGAATCAGATCGGCGGTGCCGGGGAGCAGCGGCAGACGGTACGGCTGGTGCAGTCGATCGTCCATGGCGCTGCGCAGCAGCGAGGCGTCGCCGGAGATCACCGCGGTGGCAAGCAGCGCGGCGCGGGCTGCAGCCGACGCAGCCTCGTGATGTGGAACCGCGAGCGGCAGCGCGTCACGCATTTCGGCAGTGCGGCTCTCGCGCTGTGGCAGGAAGACAACCGGGATCCAGCTCTCCGGCGCGTGAAATCGCCGCAGCGTCACGCCGTCGGTCTCGCTCACGGCCAGCGTGATGCCGCCGTACAGCGCCGCCGCGACGTTGTCGGCATGACCTTCCAGCCGGGCCGCGGCCGCCAGCAGCTCATCGGCCTCCGGGGAGCGTCGGCCGGCTGAGGCTCCCAGGAGCAGACCGGCAACGATCGCCGCCGCGCTGCTGCCCAGGCCACGCGCCGCCGGAATCATGCTCGACACCTCGATTCGCCACGCGCCCGAGCCGGCCGCTGAGCCTGCGGCCAGCTGCATGCCCTCGCGGAACGCGCGGATCAGGAGGTGCTCGTCGGGATCGTCGTCCGGACGCGGAATCCCTTCGCCGTGCGCATTGAGCAGGATGCCCGCCTCGTCACCGGGGTACAGCTCCGCCCGAAGCTTGAGGCTGAGCGCGGCGGCGAAACAGTCGAAGCCACTCCCCAGGTTGGCGCTGCTGGACGGCACTTCGACCGATGCGATGGGGCGGGACATGGCGCGGCGAGTCTATCCGAGCGCCGCGACCTCGGCGTGGCGGAAGCAGCTGAGCAGGTGGTCGTTGACGAGCCCGGCGGACTGCATCAGGGCATAGACGATGGTCGGCCCGACGAAGCTGAAGTTCCGCCGCCGCAGCTCACCGGAAAGCGCGCGCGACGTATCGGTCTCGGATGGGACCTCGTCAACGGAGGACCAGGCATTCTGGATCGGTACGCCATCGACGAATGACCAGAGCCAGCCGGCGAATGATCCCGACTCTGCCTGCACTTCGAGGAACGCGCGTGCGTTGGTCACGACCGAGCGAACCTTCGCGCGATTCCGAATGATGCGCGAGTCGGTGAGCAGGCGCTCCACGTCGGCATCGGTCAGGCGAGAGACAGTCGCTGGATCAAAGCCGGAAAACGCCTCGTGGTAGCCGTCACGCCGTCGAAGGATGGTGAGCCATGACAGCCCGGCCTGTGCGCCCTCCAGGGTGAGGAGCTCGAACAGGACGCATTCGTCGTGGACCGGCACGCCCCACGCGGTGTCGTGGTATGCGATGTAGTCGGGATCGGAGATGCCGGGCCACGGGCACCGGACGCGGTCGTCGCTCAGCTCGGCGCGTCGCACGAGGTGGGCTTGCCGCTCTGGTAGCCCGTGCGGAACGCGTTGTCGCGCTGCTCGGCGGAGCCGTGCGTCCAGCTGTCCGGGTTGACGTAGCCCTGGGTCTTCTGCTGGATGCGGTCGTCGCCGACGGCCGCCGCGGCATCGAGCGCGGACGCGATGTCCGCATCGGTCAGCTGTGAGATGAAGCCGGTGCCGACGGCATTGTTGGCCCACACGCCCGCGAAGCAGTCGGCCTGGAGCTCAGTCTGGACCGATTCGCTGCCCGCCCCGGTCTGGTTGCCGCCGCTGCTGCCCAGCAGGCCCAGCAGGTCCTGTACGTGGTGACCGTACTCGTGCGCCACAACGTACGCCTCGGCAAAGCGGCCGCCCTTGGCACCAAACTGCGTCTGCAACTGGTCGAAGAAGCCGAGATCGAGGTAGACGAGCTTGTCCGGCGGGCAGTAGAACGGGCCGACCTGCGAGCTTGCCGTGCCGCAGCCGGTGGAGGCCACGTCCGAGTAGAAGACGGTCTGCGCATTCTGGTACTGCTCGCCGCTGTCGGTGAACTCCTTGCTCCAGTAGGCCTGGATGCTGTTGATGTAGCCAACAATCCTGCAGCTCTCTGTCTGGTTGGCGTCCGCGCCGGTCTTGCACGACGCCAGGTCGCTGCTCGGATTCGGGCCGCTGTTGGCCGGGGCGCCGCCGGTCAGATCGCCGAGATTGCCACCGAACAGCAGGTAGGCGGCTACCAGCAGGATCGTGCCGAGGCCACCACCGACCGCAATCCCGCCGCCTCGGCCCACCCCACCGCCACGCCGGTCCTGGACCTGACCGGGATCGAGCCCGGCACCTGGGTTGAAGCTCATGAAGGCAGTCCGTTCAGCAAAAATGGTGCCGGGCGGTTGCCCGGTTGCCCGGCAAGCGCCGGTCTCGGAGGAGGATGGTCCGCGATGAGTTCGTCGACGCCGCGCTGAACGCCTGCGGCTGCTACCAGCCCCGTTAGATCCCCATCGCGCGTCGCACCGAGCCGAGATCTGCCGCCACCGGCGTGAGGGCTCCTTCCTCCTGCGCCACGATGTCGGGATCCTTCAGCCCGTGCCCGGTCAGCACGCAGACGACCGTTTCGGACCGATGCACGCGACCCTCGCCAGCCAACCGTCGCACGCCGGCGACGCTCGCCGCTGACGCCGGCTCGCAGAAGATGCCCTCGAGTTGCGCAATCCGCAGTTGGGCCTCCAGGATCTCCTCGTCGCTCACCGCCTCGATCAGCCCGCCCGATTCGTCGCGAGCCGCCAGTGCTGCCTCCCACGACGCCGGTCGCCCGATGCGGATTGCGGTCGCCACCGTCTCCGGCTGCTCGACCGGCTCGCCGTTGACGATCGGTGCGGCGCCCGCGGCCTGGAAACCGAGCATCCGCGGCCGGGTGGGCGTCCGGCCCTCATCGACATACCGTTGGAATCCGCGCCAGTGCGCGGTGATATTGCCCGCGTTGCCGACCGGCAGCGCCAGCGCGTCCGGGGCACGACCGAGCTCATCGACGATCTCCCATGCGGCGGTCTGCTGTCCCTCGATGCGGTCGGGGTTGACGCTGTTGACGACCGTCGCGGCGCCCTCTTCGCCGAGACGACGGACCGCCTCGAGTGCCTCGTCGAAGTTGCCCTCGACGCTGATCAGCCGCGCGCCGGCGGCCAGCGCCTGGGCCAGCTTGCCGCGTGCCACCTTTCCGACGGGCAGCACCACGAAGCAGGCGAGGCCGGCTGCCGCGGCGTATGCGGCGGCAGAGGCAGAGGTGTTGCCTGTGGAGGCGCAGATCACCGCCTGTTCGCCGGCGCCGAGTGCCCTGTTCACGGCGAGCACCATGCCGCGGTCCTTGAAGCTGCCGGTAGGGTTGGTGCCCTCGAACTTGAGCCACAGCTGGTCGAGGCCCAGCTCCTCTCCCAGGCGGCGAGCATGGATCAGCGGCGTCGCGCCCTCGCCGAGGGTGATCGGGAAGGCGTCGCCATCGCTGGCGAGGAGTTCGCGGTAGCGCTCGAGGAGCGGCATTGGTCGCTGCATCACCAGCCGAGTATAGGAATGCGCGCCTATCATCAGCGCGATGTGGACCTCCTGGAACGCAGTTCGGTCGTGGATGGACCGGCACCAGGCGTGGCACATGATCGAGATCGCCATACTGCTGTTCATCCTGGCCGACTTCACGCGGCTGGTGGCGCGGCTCATCGGTCTCGACAGCCCGCTTCACTGGGACGAGGCCGTCTATGCCGTCCGGGCCCGCTCGTGGGTCGATCCCGGCGTCCCGCTCAGTGGCTGGTCGTATATCCGGCCGCCCCTGCTTCCGATCATCGCCGGCATTCCGGTTCTCGCCGGCGGCGAAGAGTGGCAGTTGCGGTTGATCGGGCTCGTTTCCGGCCTCGGGCTTCTCACTGCCTCGTGGTGGCTTGCTCGGATGATCGCCGGACCGGTGGCCGGCGTGCTTGCGGCCGCGGTCCTGTACGCCAGCCCGACTCTGCAGAAGGAGAGCGCCACGCTGCTGACCGATGTGCCCGCCGCCGCACTGCTCGTTCTCCTCAGCGGGCTGCTCTGGCACCAGCTCGAGGAGCGACCGCGACCCAGGGTCGGAGTCGTGCTGGCGGCCGTGGTAGGCGCGACCGCCTTCTTCGTGCGCTATGGATCCGTACTGGCGCTCGGACCGCTACTGGCCGTGGCCCTCCTGCTGTGGTGGCGGCCGCTTCGGTCCCGTCCGACCGTTACGCTTGCAGCTCTCGCGATCGGCATCGCTGCCGTACTGGGTCACCTCGCCTGGTCGGTCATGCAGACCGGCGAGCCGTTGGGCATCATGCTCCGCGCGCAGAGCGTCGTTTCTGAGAAACCCGCCGGCGTCCTGTCGTTCGCCCAATACGAGCGTTACCTCGCGATGGCCCTCGGGTTGATCAGCCTGCCGGCAGTCGCCATTGCCGCGGTGATATCGCCTGCGTGGCGTCGTCCGCTTCGCGCCGGGCTCCTGCTGGTGGTTCCCGCGATGGCCCACGTCTTCCTGTTGACACGGGGAGTTGGCCACGCCGAGGAGCGCTTCTTCATTTACTCCACCGCATTGCTGGTCATCGCTGGCTGCGCCGCGGTCGCGCTCCTCCTTCGGAGGCTGCATCCCGCCGCGCTCGTCGCCGGCGCTGCAGCGGTCCTCGTCGCCGTGGCGCTGAACCGCGGCCCGTCCGTCGACTATGCGTTCCAGCGAACGGTCGCGCTTGCTCGCTACTACACCCAGTTCGAGGCCGCGGCGAAGGCAATCGCGGTCGTCGCCGGGCCGGACTGCGGCATCGTCGGCGGCGGCGATCCGATCCTGGCTTGGTACTCGGGCTGCGAGACGAATCGGCTGCTTCTGCCGGCCGACGGCGGCCCGCCCGGACAGAACCTGAGCGCTTCCGAGCGCTGGGCAGTCGTGTTCCGCGACCCCAAGGAGATCGATCGGCACGCGGCGGTGCCCGCCGCGATCATCGCCAACGCGAAAGGTGACCCGTTGCGTATCCGCGATCCGGCGTCGGGTCGCGAGATCGCCACCGCCTGGCGTCTGACGCCGCCGTGATTCGGGCCCCTGCGGGTCGTGCAGCGTGCGGCTATCGCACGATTATTCAGTGAGCGCCTCGCGGACGATCCGCTGCTGCTCGTCGGCGTGGGCCGCGGGATACCCCTCGGCGGGCCGCGAACGTTCTGGCCGCGAGATGTCGCCCAGTGGGATCTTGTACGGCACGAGGTGCCGGATCTTGGGCATCACGAACTTACGCGCGCCCATGTTGCGTGGCTCTTCTTGGACCCAAGAGAGCTTCTCG
>JBBSCG010000056.1:0-12277 GCA_038250515.1 Candidatus Limnocylindria bacterium | reverse complement strand
TAGGTCAGGCGCGGGAAGGGCGTCGCCAGCATCGGTCGATCAGGAAGGACCTCGCGCGTCACCGCCTGGACCATCTGCTCGATGGTGTCCATCACGTCGTTCTCGCGCACGAAGCTCATCTCGACGTCGATCTGGGTATGCTCGGGCTGTCGGTCGCCGCGCAGGTCCTCGTCACGGTAGGCATGCGCCAGTTGGAAATACCGGTCGTAGCCGGCGACCATCAGCAGCTGCTTGAGCTGCTGCGGGCTCTGTGGCAACGCGTAGAAGCGACCCGGCTGCATGCGGCTGGGCACCACGAAGTCCCGCGCGCCCTCGGGCGTGCTGCGCACCAGCGTGGGCGTCTCGATCTCGACGAAGTCCATCGCGTCGAAGGCTTTGCGCACGGCAGTCGCCAGGCAGCCACGCAGCAGAATGCGCTGCTGCATCTCCGGGCGGCGCAGGTCGAGATAGCGGTACTTCAGGCGCAGTTGCTCATCGAGGCCCGGCTGCGGCTCGTTGATGTAGAACGGCGGCACCTTGCTCGGATTGAGGACCGTCAGCTCCTCGACGGCCACCTCGATCGCGCCGGTCTCCAACTGTTCGTTGGTCGTCCCTTCCGGACGATGCCGCACGGTCCCCTGCACCTGGATGACCCACTCGTTGCGCGCAGGCTCGCCCGCGGTGTGGGCCTGCGGGGCGTCGTCGGAGTTGGTGACGAGCTGGGTGAGGCCGTATCGGTCGCGAAGGTCAAAGAAAGTCAGCTGACCGTGGTCGCGCCGCCGATGCACCCAGCCGGCCAGCGTCACGCGCTCGCCGACGTGGCTCTCGCGCAGCTCGCCGCAGGTATGGGTACGGAAGGGGGGAGCCATGGGCCGTCAATGGTAGCCGAGCGAACCGGCGACGGGGTCGATCCGGGTGCTTAGCCCGCGCGGATGACCTCGGCGACCTGCTCGAGCGGCAGCTCTCGCTGCTCGCCGCCGGCCAGGTCGCGCAGCGTCACTTCACCGCGAGTCATCTCCTCGCCGACGATGACCGCCCATCGTGCGCCGAGCTTCGCGGCCGATTCGAGCTGTCGGCCGAGCTTACGCGCGCTGCCGTCGGGCCGAACATGCAGGCCCGCGTCGCGGAGATGCCCGGCTACCGTCAGGCGTGCGACCAGATCATCGGTCGCTCCGACCACCCCGACGAGCGGTGCGGCGGATGGAACGCCGACGTCCTGCTCCTGAATGGCGATGATCGTGCGATCAAGCCCAAGGCCGAAGCCGATCCCCGGCGTCGGCCGTCCGCCGAGCGCCGCGACCAGCCCGTCGTAGCGCCCGCCGCCGCCGAGGGCCTGCTGCTGGCCCTCGCGTCCGGCGACATAGAACTCGAACGTGGTGCGGGTGTAGTAGTCGAGGCCGCGCACCAGCCCGTGGTCGATCTGGTACGCCACGCCAAGCCGGTCGAGCAGAGCCCGCACCGCGTCGAAATGCGCTCGACAGGCATCGCACAGGTGGTCGCTCGATTTCGGCGCGCCGGCCGCCAATCCAGGCTCCAGGTGCCTGTCGTCGAGCACACGCAGTGGGTTGACGTGCAGCCGCCGACGGGAGTCATCGGTCAGGCGGTCTTCATGCGCTGCGAAGTAGTCGATCAGTGCCTGGCGAAAGGCCGGACGACAGACCGCGTCACCGATGGAGTTGATGCGCGCGACGACCCCGGAGACGCCGCAGTCGCGGTAGAAGCGAACGGCGAGCTCGATCAGCTCGGCGTCGACCATCGGTCCCGGATCGCCGAGCACCTCGCAGTCCCACTGCGTGAACTGCCGGTAGCGGCCGGCCTGCGGGCGGTCGTATCGAAACATGGCGCCCATCATCCAGAAGCGCAGCGGCCCGGGAAGGACGTGCATGCCGTGCTCGAGGTAAGCGCGCACGATGCCGGCCGTCGGCTCGGGGCGCAGCGCCCACTCGGCGCGCTCCTCCTCGCGGCCCGTGGCGCCCGAGACACGGAACATCTCCTTCTCGACCAGATCGCTCGTCTCGCCGGCGCTGCGCGCGAAGAGTTCAACGCGCTCGAAAAGCGGCGTCTCGATCCGCTCGAAGGCGTATCGGTCGGCCAGGTCGCGGGCGACGGCCTCGATCCGATGCCAGTACGGCATCTCGTCGGGCAGGATGTCGCGGGTGCCGCGGGGAGCCGCAATCGTCTTGGGCATGGCCGAGAGTGTACCGATTCGCGCCGGCCCGACATCCTGCGGGAGCCGAGTTTCCGCGCCTCACTACCGGAAGTAGTGGTAAGTGGGTGCCGGGCGTCGTGCTCGGGCCGTCGAAGCCACCGGTGAGCGCGGCGACGGCCTACGACCCGCTCCTACGACCCTATTCTTCTGCTTACCACCACTCCCAATGGTGAGCACAGGAAACCGCGTCCGAATCGGGGCTTGTCAGCGCACCTCGCGGGTGACGCTGGTTACGTCCCGAAGACGCTCGATGCGCGACAGCACGCGCGACAGCTGCTGCAGCGAGGTCACCTTCAGCGTCGCCGTAATGGTGGCGCTGCCATCCACGTGCGTGCCAATCGACGCCGCCACGATATTGACCTTGTGCTCCGCGACCACGTTGGTGATCTCGTTGAGCAGGCCCGGCCGGTCCAGCGCCGAGATGCGCACGGTGATCGGGTAGGTCTGCTGGCCCGCCAGCTCCCACTCGACGTCGATCAGCCGCTCGATGTCCCGCTCCGACAGCACCGACGGGCAGTTGGCGCGATGCACCGTCACGCCCTTGCCACGCGTCACGTAGCCCGATATCTCGTCGCCGGGAATCGGTGAGCAGCAGTTCGCGAAGCGCACCAGCAGATCGCCGACGCCCTTGACGCGCACGCCGGTGGTGGCGGGCACGCTCGGCGGTGCGACCTCGGGGAGGGTGATCTCAACGTCGTCATGAATCTCGAGCTTGCTGACGACGCTCGCCGGTGAGACCGCGCCGTAGCCGATGGCCGCGTAGAAGTCGTCCAGCTCGCGGTAGCGAAGGTGCTGCGCGATCTCGGACAGCTTGTCGGCATCGACCGAGAGGAGCGTCTCGTGCGCCAGGCGCCGCAGCTCGCGGTCGAGCAGCTCCTTGCCCTGGGTGATGTTCTCATCCCGCTGCTGACGCTTGAACCAGGCACGGATCTTCTCCCGAGCGTGCGACGTACGGACGATGTTGAGCCAATCTCGCGACGGTCCGTGCGCTGCCTTGGTGGTCACGATCTCGACGATGTCACCGTTGTGCAGCCGGTAGTCGAGCGGCACCAGCCGGTTGTTGACCTTCGCGCCGATGGTGCGATGGCCGACATCGGTATGGATGCGGTAGGCGAAGTCGAGCGGTCCGGCACCGGCCGGCAGGTCCTTGACGTCGCCCTTCGGGGTGAACACGAAGACCTGATCCTGGAAGACGTCGAGCTTGAGCCCCTCGACGAACTCGGTCGCATCGGCCACCTCACGCTGCCAGTCGATCAGCTGCCGCACCCAGGCCAGCTTCTCGTCGTAGCGACGATCGTTGCGCGAGCCCTCCTTGTAGCGCCAGTGAGCGGCGATGCCGGCCTCCGCCACCTCGTGCATCGGGCGGGTCCGGATCTGGACCTCCAGCGGCTTCGCCTCGGGACCGATGACGGCGGTGTGGAGGCTCTGGTACATGTTCGGCTTGGGCATGGCGATGTAATCGTCGAACTGCCCCGGGATCGGTCGCCAGATCGAATGCACCACGCCCAGCGCCGCGTAGCAGTCCTTGACCTCGTCGACCAGCACGCGCATGGCGTGGATGTCGTAGATCTCACTGAACTCGGCGCCCTTGCGCTCCATCTTCCTGGCGATCGAGTAGAGATGCTTCGGCCGACCGCTGATCTCGGCGTCGAGGCCGACCTTCGCGAGCTCCTTGCGTAGAATGCCAATGCTCTTGTTCACGAACGACTCGCGCACCTTGCGGCGGTCGGCGAGCATGTCGACCAGCTTGCGATAGGTCTCCGGCTCGAGGTATTTGAACGAAAGGTCCTCGAGCTCCCACTTGATCTGCCACATCCCCAGCCGATGCGCCAGCGGCGCGTAGATCTCCATCGACTGCCGCGCGATGCGCTGCTGCTTGTCGGCGGGCAGGTACTCGAGCGTCCGCATGTTGTGCAGCCGATCGGCGAGCTTGATGATGACGACGCGCACGTCCTCGGCCATGGCCAGGAACATCTTTCGGATGTTCTCGGCCTGCTGCTCCTCCATGGATCGTACCGAGCCGAACTTCGAGAGCTTGGTGACCCCGTCGACCAGTCGCGCCACCTCGCGTCCGAAACGCTTCTCGATGTCGGCGAGCGTGAAGTCGGTATCCTCGGGCACGTCGTGAAGCAGCGCCGCCGCAATCGTCTCGGCGTCCATCTCGAGCTCGGCGAGGTAGAAGGCGACGTCGACCGGATGGGTGATGTACGGCTCGCCTGACGCACGCGCCTGTCCCTCGTGCGCGGTCGCCGCAACGGCATGCGCGCGCTCCATCAGCCCGACGTTGATGCTCGGCCGATGACGCTGCGCTTCAGCGACGACGTCCGCGATGGTGGAGTGGGCCCCGGGCCCCTCGTCCGCGGAGCGCGTGATTCGGTGGACGACGGCAGCCGGCGCGGCCCGAAGGCGTGCCAGGTCCATGATCAGCGATGGTAGCACGGGCGTGTGGATGGTCACGGGCACACGCCCGCGCTCGGCTGTCGCACCTCGCTGAGGGCGCGGTGCCCGTGCCCTCTCGATGTGCGCTGCCCCTCAGCGGCCGAGTCGCGCCAGGATGCTCTGCCTCAGGTCGCGGAGGCGGTACCAGAACGGATCGGTCACCAGGTCATATAGCCCGGGGTGGCGCAGCGGCGTGCCGCCGAAGGTGCGCTTGAAGGCGGAGAAGCCCTGCCAGGCAGGGTCGGCGTCGGGGTCATCGGGCTCCACGACGCCCCACGTGTCGAGGGTGCGTACGCCATCGGCCGCGAGGGCGCGCTGCAGGGTGGCCATCACCGCGTACGGCCCGTACTTGTGCTTGTAGGCGGGATCGCGCAGCGAGGCGCCATACAGGTAGTAGGCGCGGTCGCCAAGGCGCGGCATGGCCATACCGGCGAACGGCAGGCCGTCGACGTAAGCCATGCCCAGGTACCAGCCGTCACGCTCGACGAATTCACCGGCCAGCAGTTGCAGGAACTCCTCGCTGCGCGCGCGAAAGTCGGATCGGTCGGCGGTGACCATCAGGAGCTCGTGGAAGGCTTCGATCGCCTGCGCGTCGCCTGCGCGATCGATCAGCACCTCGACGTCCTCGCGCTCGGCACGTCGTGAGAGGCGACGCGCATCGGCGTGCCAGGAGGCCATCAGCTCGTCACCGCCGTCGAGCAGATCGACAACGCGCGTGGTCGGCGCCTGCAGATCCTTGCCCGGCCTGAGCCCGTAGCGCCGCAGCAGGCTGGCCACATCCTGACCCCCGGCCACGGCCCGTGGGTCGAGCTTCACGACGATGGCCCGCCGCTCTCGGGCAGTGTCACGCAGCGCGTCGAGCAGGGCACCCAGCAGCGCATCGCCGTCGGCGGCGTCGCGCTCCCACACAGGACCGTGCGCAACGTACGCGACGCTCCGTCCGAAGCCGGCCGGCCTGACCAGGACCTGGGCGACCGCGCGCAGCGCGCCGTCCGAATTCTCGGCGATGAGGCGCAGCGGTGGCTCGCCGGCCAGCGCCGAGCACTCGCCCCATGCCCAGGACTGCAGTAGATCGGCCTCCGGCCGGGCGGCGACGAAGTCGTCCCAGGCCGGTCGATCAGCGCTGCTCGCGGTGCGGATGCGGGCACCGGCCATCAGTCGTCGCTCCCGGCCAGACGTCGGCCCTGCAGCCGCAGGCGCATCCGTTGCGCAACGCCGTACGCGGGCAGCGCCAGGCGCAACACGGCGGCCGCGGCCGGCTCGAGCGGCCAATCGCGCGCACCGACATAGTCCACCTGGCGCCCGCCAAATCCCTCCTTGAACTGCGCGATCCCGCCGGTGGCCAGGCCCCACAGGTCATACGTCGCGGCACCGCGCTCGCGCGAGCCGCGGATGGCGTCCCACTTCAGGAGGTAGTTGGCACGCGAGTCGGCCCCGACATCGGTCATGCCGCCGAACGCCTCGGCCACGCGATTTCCGCACACGAAGCACAGGAGCGTGGCCACCCGCTCACCGTCGAGCGTGGCGAACAGAAGGCGGGCACGTCCGACAGGTGCAAACAGCTCCCATACCCGGTCGTAGTAGCGCTGGGCCCGAGCAACGAATCCGGCACGCTCCGCGGTGAAGGTGTAGATCCGGTAGAAGTCCGCCAGCGCCTGTCCGATGCCTTGCGAGTTGTGGTCCAGCCACTCGACGCTGACACCGGCGCGTTCCGCCTTGTTGACGTACTGCCGATGCTTGCGGCCCATATGCGCGCGGAGCTCCTCCTCGCTCGGCGACAAATCCACCAACCGCGTTTTCGGTGGCTGCACCTTGTCGGCCTGACGCCACGGCGCCGCGAGCAGCGCCCGACCGAAGTCTGATTCGGGGGTGGCCTCGGGGTCCACCTTCAGCGTGGCGATCCGCTCGCGGCGTGCGAGGGCGCGCAGCGCGGCGAACAAGGCGGCGCGGACCGGGGCCTCGTCGAGCGCGCCGACGGGTCCGCGCGACGCATAGCCGAGGCGGCGGCCCAGCAGGGGAATGTCGCGAATGAGCACCTGGGCGCCGGCAAGCGGCGCGTCCCGCCACTCCCCCACCGCAATCCGTTCCGGGCGCCAGCCGAACGGCCGCCGCAGCTCGCCCCACTCCCAGAGCTGCGGGAACGAGCGGTAGGGCGCGCCGCTGACGAAGTCGTTCCAAGCGTCCGCATCGGTCACGCGCCAGGCGCGAAGCTCAGCCACCGGCGGCCTCGCTGAAGCCGGCCGCGTGGAGCGCCTGCCGGGCAACCTCGCGCTCGTCCCACCAGCGACGCTCGGTGCCATAGATGATGCATTGCTCGTGGCCCTTGCCGGCAAGCAGGATCATGTCGCCCGCGCGCGCCAGAGCGATGGCGTGGCCGATCGCCTCGCGCCGATCGTCGATGATGAACAGGCTCTCGCCCTCCTCAGCGCCGCCAGTGCGGGCGCCCTCGGCGATCTCCTCGTTGATGGCACGGCCGTCCTCGAGGCGCGGGTCTTCGTCGGTCACGATGGTGACGTCGGCCAGCCGCGCCGACACGGCGCCCATCGCCGGGCGCTTGGTGCGGTCCCGCTCCCCCGCCGATCCGAAGACGGCAATGAGCCGGCCGGCGGTGAGCGGCCGCAGGACGCCGAGCACCTTGTCGAGCGAATCGGCGGTGTGCGCGTAGTCGACCACCACGCCGAACGACTGGCCCTCGTCGATGCGCTCCATGCGACCGGGCACGCCGCGCAGCTCGCTGACGGCACGCGCCGCCGTTTCGGGCTGCAGGCCAAGACCTTCGGCCAGCGCCAGCACGGCAAGCGCGTTGTAGACGTTGAACCAGCCGGGAAGCTGCAACGAGATGCTTCCGGTCCAGCGCGGGCCATTCACGACGAAGCGCGTCCCGTGCGGGCCGGCCTCGACGCCGGTGGCACGGACGTCCGCGGCCGCGTCGATCGCGTAGGTGACCACTCGGCCACGGGCTCTATCGCGGAAGTAGGCGTACGCGGCGTCGTCAGCGTTGAGCATCGATAGCGGCGCCTCCTCGACCAGCTTCGCTTTGGCGGCGCGATACGCCTCCAGCGTTCCATGGAACTCAAGGTGCTCGCTGCTGACGGTCGTCACGATCCCGGCGTTGAAACGGCAGTTGCGCACCCGGTCAAGCGCCAGCCCATGCGAGGTCGCCTCCAGCACCACGCTGTCGTTGCCGGCCGCGACCATGGCGGCGAGCAGCTCCTGCAACTCGAGTGACTCGGGCGTCGTGTTGCGATCGTCGTTCGCTGCCTCCACGTTGCCGACGCGAGTCGCAACGGTGCCGACCAGTCCGGGGCGGCGACCGGCGGCCAGCAGCATCGCGACGGCGAGGAAGCTCGTCGTGGTCTTGCCATCCGTCCCGGTGATGCCGATCACCTCGAGCTGTTCGGACGGACGGCCGAACCACTGATCGGCCGCGTCGGCCAGCGCGCGGCGAGAGCTATCGACGATGAGCTGCGGAGCGCCGAGCCCTGCGATTTCGCGTTCGGCGACCACGGCCAGCGCGCCGCGTTCGACCGCCCCCACCGCGAAGTGGTGACCGTCGACGTGCACGCCGGGCACGGCGAAGAAGAGCGTGTCGGGTTGGACATTGCGCGAGTCATAGGCCAGCGAGCGCACCTCGCCGACCGGCAGCCCGATCACCTGCTCGGGGCCAATCGCGTCGGTGAGCTCGCCGAGGCCCATGCGCCGTTCGGTCATTCGCGCGCTCGTACCCGCAGCCTCGGGACCCAGCCGCGCAGCATGCCTGCGGCGGTGCGCAGGCGATAGAGCGTCGGGTTGACCACCACGTCCCAGGTGCCGGCCCAGACGACTTCGCGTCCTCCGAAGCCCTTCTTGAAGAGTCCGACGCCGTACCAGCGGTGGTCCGGCCCCGCTCCCGGCGGCGCGATGCCCCACAGATCGTGGACCTTCGCGCCCTGCGAACGCGCGTCCCGCAGCATCGCCCACTGCAGCGCGTACGTCGCGTAGCGCTTCGGCTCACCGCGCTCCTCACGTAGCGATCCGGCGAAGAGGTAGAAGGAGCGCTCGCCCTCGAGCACGAGCATGCCCGAGGCAAGCAGCCGCTCCCCGAACCACGCCTCGAAGATCCGGGCGCGCCCCGCGGCAGCCAGCGCGTGCCAGACAAGGCGGTAACGGCCGAGGCTGGGCATCGCGAAACCGGCCCGGCGCTGCGTCTCGACGACCAGCTCGTGCAGGCGGTCGATCGTCGTGTCGTCGTGCGCGTCGGCCATCACCTGCACGCGGACACCTTCGCGTTCGGCTCTGCGCACCGCATAGCGAGTGTCCTTGTCGAACGCCGCGAGCAGCGTCTCGTCGTCGGTGAGCTCCACCAGCCGGGTCTGGCCCACCTGCAGCGGGCGCGGGTCCGGCCGAAGCGCCGTGCGGTCGAAGAGAGCAGCGCCGGGCGACCCCTGCTCGACGCGCGGCTCGAGCTTCACCGCCACTGCCCGCGCATTACGGCCGGCCTCTCGCAGCCCGATCGCCATGGCGCGCAGCCGTTCACCGGCGCGCTCATCCTCGTAGTCGAGCACCGGGCCATGCGGCAGATACCAGAAGCTGCGACGGAGCGGCAGTGCCCGGACCTGCGGGGCCGCCAGGGCCACGATGCGCCCGTCCTCCTCGGCGACGAAGCGCCGCTGCGGCTGCCCGTCGAGGGCGGCCACTGCAGCCCACTCCCAGTCGTGCAGGAAGTCGCCGGAAGCGGTTCGTGCCAGAAGTTCCTGCCACGCGGCCGCATCGGCATCGGTTGCCGGTCTGACGCGGATCACGCCGACCTCCGGTTCAGACGCCGCGACAGCTGCGAGCGGACCTGCGCCAGCTCGGGCGAGCGCAACGCGGCCGCCACGAGCACGAAGATGGCGATTCCAGCGGCCGAGAGCCCGACCAGCACGATCAGGCGCCCCAGGCCATTGGCCAGGAAGGGCGCCAGCCAGTCCTCGACGAGGCGGAGTCCGCCGACCATCAGCAGCGCCGCCGCGCCGGCCGCGATCGCCGAGCGACCCAAAGACTGCAGTACCGCCGCCTCCTCCACGGAGTCGATCCGCCGCCGCAGCGCCCAGACGAGGCCCATCACCTCGAGGATTGCGCTGATCGACAGCGACAGCGCCAGGCCTGCGACGCCCATCGGTCCAACCAAGAGCATCATCAGCGGCACGTTGATGGCGACGGCAATGATCGCCCAGAGCACCGGCGTGCGAGTGTCCTGCAGGGCATAGAAGGCGCGCGTCAGGACGTGGACCACGATATGCCCGCCCAGGCCGATGCTGAAGAAGACCAGCGCGGAGGCCGTCCGCTCGGTGGATCGCGCGCCGAACAGCCCGTACTGAAAAAAGACTGCGGCCAGCGGCTGCGCCAGCACGATCATGACCGCGGTGAGTGGCGCCGCCAGGAAGATCAGGATGCGCAGGCTGGCGGCCACCTGGCGTCGAATCTCGCCGATCCGGCCCAGCGCGGCGTCCCGCGACAGCGTCGGGAAGAGCGCGACCGCCACGCTGACGCCCAGTACCCCGACCGGAATCTGGCTCAGCTGGAATGCGTAGTTGTAGGCCGTGATGCTGCCCTCCGGGAGCCCGCTGGCGAGGACGGTGCTGACGATGAAGTTGATCTGCCCGGCGGCCAGGCCCAGCATACGCGGGCCCATCAGCCATGCCACCTTGCGCACGCCCGGATGGCCGAGCCCAATGGTCAGGTCGTAACGCTGACCCACGCTGCCAAGATTGGGCAGTTGGATGACCAGGTGGGCCAACGATCCGACCGCCACCCCGACGGCCAGCCCCTCGACGCCCATGATCGGTGCCAGGAAGATGGCCGCGGCGATGATCGCAACGTTGTAGATAAGCGGCGCAATCGCCGGAATCGCGAACCGCTCGTACGAGTTGAGGATACCGCTCACCACCGCTCCCATACCGATGAAAACGGGACTGAGCAGCATCACCCGCGTCATGCGCACCGTCAGCTCGGTCGTCGGCGCGTCGAAGCCCGGCGCCACGATCGGCACCAGCCACGGAGCGAAGATGGCCATCACCAGGCTCAGCGCGGCCAGGGCGATGACCACCAGGTTGATCACGCTGCTCGCCAGGCGCCACGCCTCCGCCTCCTGCTCGCGGGCGCGATAGCCGGAGAAAACGGGGATGAGCGCGGCCGACAGGGCGCCGGCGACCACCAGCTGGAAGATCGCGTCGGGGATGCGGAACGCGGCGAAGTAGGCGTCCAGCTCGCGGCTCGCGCCGAACTGCGAGCCGATGACCAGCAGCCGGATCCAGCCGAGCAGCCTGCTGGCGAGCGCCGCGACGGTGAGGATCAGGCTGGCGTTGACCAGCACGCGTGCGGCACTCGGTCCGGCCGATACCGGCTGCCCGCCGGGAGGCTGCGCCGCCGGCGTGACGTCTCCCGCTTCGGTCACGAGTGGCGGGACCCGGCCTCCGGGCGGCCGACGCGCGGATGCGCGGCTCGGTACACCTCACGGACTCGGGCATCCGACAGGTGGGTGTAGATCTGGGTCGTCGCCAGGCTGGCGTGGCCAAGCAGCTCCTGCACGCTGCGCAGGTCGGCGCCGCCCTCCAGCAGGTGTGTCGCGAACGAGTGACGCAGCGTATGCGGCGACGCGCCCGTTTCGATTCCGACGCGAGTGACCCATTTTCCGACCACCATTCGTGCGCCTCGGGCGCTCAATGGGCGACCCGAGGCGTTGACGAAGACGGCGGCCCCGGCCGCGGTGACGAGCTGCGGCCGACCATCACGCAGGTACCGGGCGAGGGCATTCGCCGCCGCGCGACCGAAGAGCAGCTCGCGCTCCTTGTTGCCTTTGCCCACGACGCGCAGCCGCCGTCGTTTGAAGTCGAGCCCGGGCATGGAGAGACCCGCCAGCTCGCTGATGCGCATGCCGGTGGCGTACAGCAGCTCGAGCAGCGCCGCGTCGCGCAGCTGCAGCGCCGCGTCACGCGGGCCGCCATGCGGTCGACGCATCGGTTCTTCAACCAGCCGTTTGGCGTCGGCCGCCGACAGCACGCGCGGAAGCCGCCCCGGGCGTTTCGGGCTGCGCACGCCGTTCAGAGGATCGGCGGTGATCCAGCCCTCGCGCGTCGCGTGGCGATAGAAGCTGCGCACCGCGGCCAGTCGTCCCGCCACGGCCGACGGCGACAGAGCGCGGTCGGCGAGCTGAGCCAGGTAGCTGCGAACCGTGGTGCGCGACGGCGCCTCCCACGAGGAGCCGGAGTCCCCGAGGAACGCGAGAAACTCGCCGGCATGGCGGCGGTATTCGACGATGGTGCCCTGCGAGGCGTTGCGAGCGGCGAGATGGCCGAGGAACCGATCCAGGGCGATCGCCGCGTCAGGCATGCCCGTCGCCGTCGGCGGACGCGACCGCTCGGCGGCCGCGCCGTTTCGGGGCGCCTCCGTTCGCCTCGCTGCCTGGCCGCGTCCAGGTCGAGTAATCGCAGTCCGGGTACCGGTCACACCCCCAGAAGGTGCGACCACGGCGGCTGCGCTTGGAGACCACGGTCCCCTGGTTGCACTGCGGGCAGGTGCCGAAGCGCTCACTGGCCGGCTGTGCATCCTTCTTGATGTACTTGCATTCCGGATAGCGGTCGCAGCCAACGAACGGACCGAAGCGGCCGCGCCTGGCGGCGAGGTGTCCCT
>JBBSCG010000055.1:0-12453 GCA_038250515.1 Candidatus Limnocylindria bacterium | reverse complement strand
TGGGCCGTGAAGCACGAAGCCCAGCAGAGTGAGCCCGAGCACGATCAGCGAGCGGCGTAGCAGCCCCGGGTCGGCAATCATCTCGCGCTCGTCGAGCGACAACAGCGCCGAGCGGAGGTCGGGATCGACCTCCAGCTGGCCCCGGAAGAGCCATCGGGCCGCGACCAGGTAGAGCGCCAGGATCACCGCGGCCAACGGGGCGAGGTTGAGCAGGAACGCGGTGAAGTCGAGGCCGGCCGCACTGCCGATCAGGATATTCGGCGGGTCGCCGATCAACGTGGCGGTGCCGCCGATATTCGAGGCCAGGATCTCAGACACGATGAACGGGAACGGGCTCATCCCCAGTCGTGCTGCGAGGAAAAGGGTGATCGGCCCGACGAGGACCACGGTCGTCACGTTGTCCAGCAACGACGACGCGACAGCGGTGATGATCGACAGGACCACCAAAATGCGATAGCCGTCGCCGCCGGCGACGCGGGCGGCACGCACGGCCAGCCAGCCGAACACGCCGGTCTTCCGGATGATGCCGGCCAGGATCATCATGCCGGTCAGCAGGAAGATGACGTTGAAGTCGATGTGGGCGAACGCATCCGCCTGGGTGACGATGCCCAGAAGGATCATGGCCAGGCCGCCCGCCAGCGCGGCGATCGTCTTGTCGACGCGCTCGGTGGCGATGAGCGCATAGGTGACGATGAAGACCGCCAGCCCGATGATCAGCTGCACGCTCAAGCGGGCGGCTCCGAGCCCGATTCCGGCTTGAGGAGCCGATCGCGGCCGCTGGCACGCACCCAGACCAGCAGCAGCTCGAGCTGGTCGATGTAACCCACGACGTGTCGCTCTTCGTCCACGATCGGGACGCCCGCCAGCTCGTGGCGATGCAGCAGCTCGAACGCGTCCCGCACGGTCTGCTCACGGCTGACCGAGATCGGATCGAGCATCACGTCACCCGCCGTTCGAGCCGCGAGCCGCTCTGCGTACTCGATGACGCCCGAGTAATCGTCGATCTCCCCCAGGAAGCGCTCGGGCACGATCTTCAGGAAGATATCGTCGACCAGGTTGCGGACGGGGAGGATGCCGACCAGCTGCTCCGTGGCATCGACCACCGTGATGAGGCGACATCCCGGATTGCCGACAGCCTGCTCGGCGACCTGCTCGAGGCTGTCCGTGGCATGCACCACGACGCCCTCGACGCTGAGCAGCCGGTCGGCCTGGGAGATCGGGGTCGCCTGGGTGATCGATTCGGGCGTCTGCATCGGTCAAATCCTCGACGGAGCCCAAGAATACCGGACTCGGCCGCTATGATCGGAGCTAGGAGTCCCAGGCCTCCCCGATGCGCTCCACCAGCTCGTCCAGCGACCGCACAACAAGGTTCGCGGCATGTTCGCTGTCGTCCTGGAGCAGACCCCACGGGCCCCGACGAATCCAGACCGCGCGCATGCCCCTGGCGACAGCGGGCAGGATGTCGTTGTCGATCCGATCCCCTACGTACGCCACGTCGCGAGCCTCAGGTGAGCCGAGGAGCTCGAGGGTGCGCTCGAAGAACGCGGGCGCGGGCTTCGAGACGGCAATCGCCTCGCTCATGGCCATCACCTCGACGGTCACGCCGAGCGCCTCCAGCTCGGCATGTCGACGCGCCGGCTGGTTGGCGCTGATCGCCACCCGGTAGCCTGCAGCCTTCAGCGCGTCGATCGAACGCAGGGCGTCCGGATACAGATCTTCCGCGCGGAAGCCTCCGAATCGGTCCTCGACGGTTGGCTGATGATCGCGCCAGTCCGGTGCCCGGACCATCTCGAAGAAGCGGCGCCAATCCTCTGGCCGCTCGGCGGTGGTGATGGATCCGCCCAGCACCGCCATGAGCGTGAACTGGGGGATGCCGAGCACCTCCGCCCAGGTCTGGAAGATGCGTGTCTCGTCGACGAGCGTCTCACCGACGTCCAGGCAGACCCAGCGGCCCTCAGAGCTCATCGGGCCCGATGGCGTTGACGATGCGCGCCGCTCCTCGGCGAAGGCGCGCGTCGCGAGTGAGGAGCGGGACACCCAGGCTCTGAGCCAGGGCGACGTACTCCGCGTCGTACGTCTTGGCCCAGCCGAGCCGGTTCGCGATAGCGAACGCCTCACGCAGCAGCTTCGGGTCCGATCGGGGGGTGACCGGCGCCTCTTCGATCCGCTTCAGGAGAACCTCGGACGTCGCCGCGTCGATTTCACCTCGCCACAGCGCCACGTGCAGGACGGAGGTGGCTTCCGACCACATCAACGAGGGGGCCACCATATCCGCATCGGCCAATCCGTCCAGTCCGCCCCGCCCAGACGCCAGGTAGATCAATGCCGAGGCGTCAATGACGAGCACCGCGATCAGTGCTCGTTGCGCTGCTGCCGAATGATCGCCACCCAGTTGGGCATCGGTCCGCCCCAGAAGGTCTCATCCCATTCGGGAGGCGCCGGCAGGACCTCCGCGTCGAGCAGCTGGCTGAGTGCCTCCTCGTCGACCAGGTACTGAGTGCCAACCTTGGTCGAAGCCAGCTTGCCTGCGCGGATCCAGCGGCGAATCGTCTCGGGGTTCCTGGCGATGCGCCTGGCGGCCTCGGGTACGGTGATCATTGTCGTAGCATACTACAACAGAACGCGGCGCTTGCTAGGCGTTCTTGACGCCGTTCACCAGTGCGGAGACCGATGGCTTGGCATCACCGAACAGCATCGAGGTCTTTTCGTTGCTGAATAGCGGGTTGGGGATGCCGGCAAACCCTGTCCCACGTCCGCGCTTCAGGACGATGACGTTCTGCGCATGGTCGACGTTCAGGATCGGCATGCCGGAGATCGGCGACCCCTCCTCGCGTGCCGATGGGTTGATGACGTCGTTGGCACCGATGACCAGGGCGACGTCCGCATCGGCGAACTCGTCGTTGATCTCGTCCATCTCCTTGAGGCGGTCGTACGGCACGTTCGCCTCAGCGAGCAGCACATTCATGTGCCCGGGCATGCGGCCGGCGACGGGGTGGATGGCGAACTCGACGTCAACGCCCCTGGCGATCAGCAGATCCATGAGCTCCCGCACCGGTCCCTGGGCCTGGGCGACCGCCATGCCGTAGCCCGGCACGATGATCACCTTCTTGCCATAGGCCATCAGCACGGCCGCGTCGTCGGCGCTGATCTCGCGCAGCGATTCCTCGCCAGCGGGACCCGCCGCGGCCGTTCCGCCCCCGGTGCCGAAGCCCGCAAACAGGACGTTGAACAGCGATCGGTTCATGGCTCTGGTCATCAGCTGGGTCAGGATTGCGCCCGAGGCGCCCACCAACGTGCCGGCGATCAGCAGCGCGTAGTTATTGAGCACGAAGCCCGTGGCCGCCACGGCGATGCCGGTGTAGCTGTTCAGCAGGCTGATGACGACCGGCATATCGGCGCCGCCGATCGGCATGACCAGCACCACCCCGAGCACCAGCGCCAGAGCGCAGAAGAGCATGAAGAGCGGGATGCTGTTGGCAACCGCCGCGACGTAGACCGCGATGCCGAGCAGCGCCAGGAACACCACGCTGGTGATGACCTGCTGGCCCGGCAGCTTGACCGGGCGCGGGGCGATGAAGCCCTGCAGCTTGCCGAAGGCGACGATCGAGCCGGTCAGGCTCACCGAGCCGATGACCGCGCCGAGCAGCGTGGCGATGATGAATGGCAGCGACAGCAGCTCGCCGGTATGGTCGCCCGTGTCTCGCAGGAACTCGGCGAGGGCAACGACCGCCGCCGCCCCGCCGCCGGCGCCGTTGAAGATGGCGACCATCTGCGGCATGGCGGTCATCGGTACCCGACGGGCACCCAGGATGCCTACCACCGTACCGATGCCGCCGCCGACCAGGATGATCCACCAGTTGGCCAGCATGCCCGGGGTGGTGAAGAAGGTCCAGACGATGACCAGCGCCATGCCGGCCGCGCCCAGCAGGTTGCCGGTGCGCGCCGTCTTCGGCGAGGCGAGGAACTTGAGGGCCAGGATGAAGCCGATGCTGGCGACCAGCCAGACGAGGTAGGTGAGGACCTGCAGCGCGTCCATCTAGCGGCGCTCCTCCGGCCGCTTGCGGAACATCTCGAGCATCCGGTCGGTGACCACGAAGCCGCCGACCACGTTGATGGTGCCAAGCGTGACCGCGACCAGGGCGAGCACGATGCGCAGCGGTCCGTCGACATTGGCCGCCACGAGCATGGCGCCCACCACGATCACGCCGTGTACCGCGTTGGCGCCGCTCATCAGCGGCGTGTGCAGCATGGTCGGCACCTTGCTCACCACCTCGAAGCCGACGAAGGCGGCGAGCACCAGGATGAAGAGCGCCGCGAGGAGCGCGAAGGCGCTGATCGAGCTGGCGTCCACTACCGGGCCTCCGCCGTTGCGGATGTCAGCGCTTTGGCGGTCGCCTCGTGGACGATCTTGCCGTCGTGGGTGATCGTCGCACCGCGGGTGATCTCGTCGTCGAAGTTGAGCTCCAGCTTGCCGTCCGTCAGCAGGTGCTTGACGAGTGTCTGAATGTTCTTGGCGTACATCTGCGATGCGTGGGCGGGCATCATGGCCGGCAGATTGGTCAGACCGATGATCGTCACGCCGTGCTTCTCGACGATCTTGTTCGGCTCGGTGCCTTCGACATTGCCGCCCGCCTCAGCGGCCATGTCGACGATGACGCTGCCGGGCTGCATGCTGGCAACCATCGCATCGGTGATCAGGCGCGGTGCCGGGCGCCCCGGGATGAGCGCGGTGGTGATCACGAAATCGGCCTCACCCACGCGCTGCGCGATCAGCTCGGCCTGGCGTTGCTTGTAGTCGTCACTCATCTCGCGGGCGTAGCCGCCGGCCGTCTCCGCCTGCGACTTCTCCTCATCGGTCATTTCGACCTCGAGGAACTTGGCGCCCAGGCTCTGCACCTGCTCCTTGACCACGGGTCGCACGTCGGTCGCCTCGACGACCGCGCCCAGTCGTCGGGCCGTACCGATGGCCATCAGGCCGGCGACGCCGGCACCCATGATCAGTCCCTTGGCGGGGCGCACCGTACCGGCCGCGGTCGTCAGCAGCGGCATGAACTTCGGCAGCCGATCGGCCGCGAGCAGGACGGCTTTGTAGCCGCCGACAGTGCTCTGGCTGGAGAGCGAGTCCATGCTCTGCGCGCGCGTGATGCGCGGAATGGCATCCATGCTGATGGCGGTGACGCCCGCCTTCGCCAGCTTCTCGGCGAGCTGCGGGTGCGATAGCGTGCCGAGCGTGCCGATCAGCACCTGGCCAGGCTTGAGCATCGCGATCTCGTCGTCGCCGGGCCGGCCGACGCGCAGGATCAGGTCGGCCTGCTCGTAGATGGCCTTCGCGTCCGGCACGACCGTGGCGCCGGCCTCGGCGTACAGCGTGTCGCCAAAGAACGATGCCTCGCCGGCTCCTGCCTGGACGAGGACCTCCACGCCATCACCGACCAGCTGACCGGCGAGCTGCGGCGTGAGCGCGACGCGAGCCTCGCCCTCGGCGGTTTCGCGCGGGACAGCGATCTTCATTCAATGATTCCCGTTCGGAGAGTCACACACACAGAACCGCATCGCAGCGCGAAGCGGTCCGGGAATCCGAGTGTAGCAGAGGCCGATGCGGCTAGGCCGAGGACCCCCGCGGCGCTATGGGACAAGCCGACCGCCGCCTGAGTGGCGATCGATTCGACCGCGCTGCTAGTCTGTAGAGGCGCCCGCCGAGCCGACGCATCGGTCCATGCAGCCTGAGGAACCCTGCCCTCCAAGATGAGTCTCGTCCTCGACAATGTCAGCAAGCATTTCGGGCCGGTCACCGCGCTCGATGGCGTCAGCTTCACGGTTGAGCCCGGCCGCATCTTCGGTCTCCTCGGAGCGAACGGCGCCGGCAAGACGACCGCCATGCGGATCGTGCTCGACATCCTGCGCGCCGATTCGGGCAGCATCACCTGGCAGGGCACGCCCAACACCGAGTTGCCGCGTCGCACCTGGGGCTACCTGCCGGAGGAGCGAGGTCTGTACCTGCGCATGCGCGTCATGGACGTGCTGCGCTTCTTCGCCTCGCTGTACGGCGTCTCCGAGGCCGATGCGACCGCCGAGATCAACGAATGGCTGGATCGCTTCCGCATTCCGGAGTACCGCGACCGCAAGGTGGAGGAGCTCTCCAAGGGCAACCAGCAGAAGATCCAGTTCATCGCTGCGATCCTGCACGACCCGGACGTGCTGATCATGGACGAGCCGTTCACCGGGCTCGATCCGGTCAACGTGCAGCTCCTCAAGGAAGCCTTCCTGGCCATGCGCGACCGCGGCAAGACGCTCATCTTCAGCACGCACCAGATGGAGCAGGTCGAGGAGCTGTGCGAGTCGATCGCCATCGTCGACCGCGGCAAGGTCGTGGTCCATGGCGCGGTGCGCGACGTCAAGCGCGACATGGACCGTCGTGTGGTGCGCCTGGCGACCGCCGACGGCGCCGATGAGGCGTGGCTCGAAGGGCTGGACGGCATCCGCGTCGGCCGCCGCCGCGAGGACTACCTGGAGCTGACCGTGCCGACCGGGACAGACCCGGCGCTCATCCTGAAGGCCGCGCTCGACCGAGGCGAGCAGGTGACCCGCTTCGAGATCGCCGATCCGTCGCTGGAGGAGGTCTTCATCGCGCACGTCGGCCGTCGCGCGGACGAGGAGGAGGCGCACCTGGCGCCCGGGACGCCCGAGCGATGAACAGGCTCTGGCCGAACGCCCTTCACGTCGCGCGCCGCGAGTACCTGCAGCGCGTCCAGAGCCGCGTCTTCAAGATCGTGACCATCGCGCTGGTGGTCGTCGGGCTGCTGATCGCCATGGCGCCGGTGCTGATCCGCGCGATCGCCGGTGACCAGCCGAAATCGGTGGCGGTCAGCATGCCGGCGGACCTGCCGTCGCAGCAGGCGACCCTCAGCCAGCTGCAGGCCGCGCTCAACGGTGATTCCGCACAGCAGGGCGGCCAGGGCGATGGCCAGCGCTTCGAGCTGAGCCTGACCGCTGAGCCGGCCGCGGCGCGCACCCAGGTCCGGGACGGCGACCTCGACGGGCTGCTCGTCGTGAAGCGCGGCGACAACCAGGACCTGCAGTTCGAGTACGTCAGCAACGACGGCGCCACCTCGTCCTCGGTCATCGCAGTGCGCCAGGCTGTCAGCTCGCTGGCCATCAGCGACCGGCTGGAGCGCGCCGGGGTTGCGGCCCAAGATCGTGGCGCGATCTTCGCGCCGGTCGCCTTCGAGACCCAGGCGGCGGATCCGAACGCGGCGACGCGCCAGGGCGACGACTTCGGCTCGCGCTACCTGGTCGCCTTCTTCTTCGTGATCCTGAGCTTCGCCGCGATCATGAACTACGGGAACTGGGTCGCCGGCAGCGTCGCCGAGGAAAAGAGCAGCCGCGTCATGGAGCTGCTGATCACCGCCGCCACGCCGCGGCAGCTGCTGCTCGGCAAGCTCCTCGGCACGGTCGGCGCGGCCCTCACCCAGTACGGCTCGATGATCGCCGCGGTGGGCGTCGGCTTCCTGCTGCAGGGAGTTGTGGCCAAGGCGGTGCTCGGCTCGGGGAACGTCGACCTGTCGGTGCCGGGGCTGACCCTGCCCGTAGTCATCGTCTGCCTGCTGTTTTTCATTGGCGGTTTCATCCTGTACTGCACCCTGTACGCCGCCGCGGGCTCCATGGTCAGCCGCCAGGAGGATGTCCAGCAGGCGGGCGCGCCGCTGATGATCGCGGCCATGGCCGGCTACTTCGTCTCGTTTGGCGCCCTCAATGCGCCCGATGCGGCCTGGGTCCAGATCGCCTCCTACATCCCGTTCGTCAGCCCGTACCTGGTCTCCATCCGCGCGGCGTTCGGAACCATCTCAGCGTGGGAGGTGCCGATCATCGGCGTCATCCTGCTGATCACGATCGCAGGCGCAATCTGGCTGGCCGCCCGGATCTACTCTGCCGGCGTGCTGCTCTATGGCCAGCGGCTCAGCGTCCGCGAGGTGCTGCGCGCGGCGCGCGTCTCCCGCTGAGCATGGTGGACGAGCGGGTCATCAACGGCCGGCGCCTGGAGCTGGTGACCGGCGACATCACGGAGGAGCGTGTCGACGCAATGGGCAATGCCGCGAACGCGTCGCTCTCCGGCGGCGGCGGCGTGGACGGCGCGATTCACCGCGCGGCAGGGCGCGGCCTGATGGCTGAGCTTCGCCAGCGCTACCCGGATGGCACGCCCACAGGTACTGCGGTCGCGACTCACGGCCACAACCTCCCGGCGCGCTTCGTCCTGCGGCCCGAGACCTACCCGGCGTTTGTCGACGCGCTCGAAGGCGTCTGACCCGCGGCCGTCCGCATGCCTCGGCCGGTCGCGCGCGGACGCAGTGCGAAGCGGTCGTCGGGCGGCGCGAGCTCCGCGGCCGGCGCGGCGTCGCCGGTGACCAGTGCCGCGACGTACTCGCCGATCACCGGGCCATGCTTGAAGCCGTGCCCCGATCCCCCGCCCACGATCCACGCATTCGCATATGACGGATGCCGGTCGATGACGAAGTGCTCGTCGGCGGTCGTCTCGTACTGGCAGACGCGCGACTCAACCAGCGGCTGTGACGCCAGCGTCGGGAAGCGGCGCGCGAGGAAGGCCCGCGCCGCCGCCACGGTCTCCGCCGAGGGGACGCGCTCCTGCCGGTCCGGATCGACCAGCGGACCGGGCGCATCGGGCGCGCACTTGAAGCCGCGGCCTTCGATCGAGGCCATGCCGTAGTACGCGGCGTCGTAGTCGATCCAGGTTGGCATCCGCGCCGCGTCGAAGCGCGCGTCGCCCGGCGGCGTGCCGAAGAAGAGCACCTCCTGGCGGGTCACGCTGAGCTCGACCTGCGGAACGAGCCCCGGCAGCCACGGACCGCAGGCAAAGACAAACGAATCGGCCTCCAGGAAGGTGCCGTCGCTCAGGCGAAGGCGGGCCAGCCGGTCCACATTGGCGATGTCGAGCGCTTCCACCAGACCGATGCGCACCTCGCCGCCCAGGCGCCGCAGCTCCTCGGCGACCGTCGCCACACCGCGGCGTGCCATGAGCGCGCCGGCCTCCGGCTCGAAGAGGGCCCAGGCGAGATCGTCGGTCGCGATGCCCGGGTGGCGCGCAGCCACCTCGTCGGCACTCATGCGCTCGATCGGAATGCGCAGGTTCTCGAGGACCGCCGCCGCATCGGCCTCGAAGCCCTGCTCGGAGCCGGCGAACCAGAGGACGCCGGTGGGCTGAAACAGCGTGGTGCCCGTCTGCTGCTCCAGACGCTGCCATTCGCGCAGCGCGCGACGCTGCCAGCGCGGGTAATGGCCGTCGCGGCCGTGTGCGCTGCGCGTGACCCGCGTCTCACCGCCCGATGATGACCGCGAGTTGCCCGGACCATAGGCGTCGACCAGCGTGACGGAGTGCCCGTGACGCGCCAACCACAGGGCGGTCCAGGCGCCCATTACGCCGCCGCCTGCGACGACGATCCGAGACGTGCGATCCATGCGCTCATGATGACGCCGGCTCCGCCCAAACGGGTAGGCTGTACCGCGATGGAGGAGACAGCGGCAACGATCAGCACGCAGCGCCTGACGAAGCACTACGGCAGGGTGCCGGCGCTGACCGATCTGACGCTCGAGGTACGACCAGGCGAGATCTTCGGCTTCCTGGGACCGAACGGCGCCGGCAAGTCGACCACCATCCGGACGCTGCTCGGTTTCCTGCATGCCACCAGCGGCAGCGCCAGCGTGCTGGGCCGCGATGTCGCCACACAGAGCGTCGAGATTCGGCGGCGGATCGGCTACCTGCCGGGCGGCATCGACCTGTACGAGACGCTGTCCGGCGGCGACCTGCTCGAGTACCTCGCTGACCTTGGCGGACGCGAGCCGATCCGGCAAGCAGAGCTGTGCGAGCGGATGCAGCTCGACGCATCCGTCCTCAAGCGAAAGGTGCGCGATTACTCGCACGGAATGCGCCAGAAGATCGGCGTCGTGCAGGCTTTGCAGCACGACCCGGAGCTGGCGATCCTGGACGAGCCGACCGAAGGGCTCGACCCGCTCATGCAGCAGGCTTTCTACGCAATCCTCGACGACCTGCGCCGCGAGGGCCGCACCATCTTCTTCTCGAGCCACGTGCTCTCCGAGGTCGAGCGCGTATGCGACCGCGTGGCAATCATCCGCGCCGGGCGGCTGATGGCGCTGCAGAACGTCGACGAGCTGCTAGCCCGACGCAAGCGTCGCGTGCATCTGCGCTGGCGCGGCACCGCACCGGACCTGGCCGGCATTCCCGGCCTGGCCGATGTATTGGTCGACGGTGACCGGATCACCGGCACGCTCCAGGGAGAGGTCGCGCCGTTCGTGCGCGCCATCGCCTCGCCGAACCTGGAGGATCTGACCATCGAGCCGGCGCGGCTCGAGGAGGCCTTCCTGGAGTACTACACGGACGAGCTCCCGCCGGAGCCGATGCGCCGATGAACGGCCGCTTGCTGCTCCAGACGTGGCGGTGGCAGCGCGCGCGGCTGTTGATCGTCGGGGTCGCGGCCGTGATCTGGGGCGGCCTCTTCCCGCTCTTCTACGTACAGTTCTCAGATGCGCTGCGCCAGCTCGCCAAGTCCGGCGCCATCCCTGAGCAACTGCTCAATTTCGGCTCCGGCAGCCTGTTCACCCTGCCCGGCGCGATCACCCTCGGCTTCCAGCACCCGCTGGCGTTGGCGCTGATCGGCATCTTTGCCGTCGGCGCTGCCAGCTCGGTGGTCGCCGGGGAGCGTCAGCGCGGGACGCTGGAAGTCCTCCTGGCGCGGCCCATCTCGCGCCGCGGGCTGTACGTCACGCTCGCGGTCGCCATGCTCGCCGTGGTGCTGCTGATCGTCGGGCTGATGCTGCTCGGCATGGTCATCGGCTCAGCCATGCAGAACGTTCTCGACGAGCTCGACCTCGCGCTCATGCCGCTGGTCCTGCTCAACGGGTTTCTGCTGTGGGGCGCGTTCGCCACCTTCGCGCTGGCGGCATCGGTCAGCTTCGACCGCGCGGGACCTGCAATGGGGCTCAGTTTGGCCTACCTGCTGATCAACTATTTCCTGGAGATCCTGGGCTCGCTCTGGACCGATGCCGCCTGGACGCAGCAGTACTCGCTCTTCCATCACTTCCAGCCGGGCGAGATTCTCGCCGGTTCGCTCAACCCGCTCGACCTGCTGATCCTGGGCGTGGCCGTCGTGCTGCCGATCGTTTACGCGCTGATCCTCTTCCCGCGGCGCGATCTCGCCGCTCCAAGCTGAACGCAAGCTGAAGGTTCCCGGCCATAGCCGCCGCATGGCTTTAATGGCGAAGGAGGGGAACCCGCTCGCCGAAACGGAAGGCGCTTGTCAGCCGGTGACTTCGTCCCGCGCGGGCTGCATCGCGTAGGCGACGGCCTCGGCCGCGCTCATGCGCTCTCCCTCAGCCCAGGCATCCGCCAGCAGCGGATCTGCCTGCAGCGGGTCATGGCTGAAGCCGATGAGCTCTCGGTTGGCGGCCGTCAGCCCGGTGCCGCTCGTCTGCTGCAGCGTCGCAACCGCCGCGGCGATGCGGGCGGCGCGCTGTCGATCATTGAGCAGGAACGCTTCGGCGGCCAGGCCGTCGAGCACCAGGACGTAGCCAGAAATATCCTCGGCCTCGCTGAAGATGGAAAGCGCCTCGCGCAGCGGCGCAGCGGCGTCGCCGATCCGGTCACCCTGCAAATGCATCATGGCCATGGTGTAGAGGCTCCAGCCGACCATGAACCGATCATCGAGCTCGCGGAAGATCTCCAGTGCTTCCTCGGCGTTCTGCAGGCCCGGCACGAGTTCGTCATTCGTCCAAGAGCTGTTGCTCAGCGACCAGAGCGCGCGCGCGACGCCGGCGCGATCCCCAAGCCGACGGTAGATCCCGAGCGCCTCGCGCACCAGGCTCGCCGTGCGTTCGGGATCGGTCTGCTTACGCGACTCCGATGGAACCGAGAAGACGAATGACAGGTTATAAAGGGCCTCGGCAATGCCGGCATCGTCGCGCCGGGCACGTTGAGCGGCGAGCGCGTCCTCGTAGAAGGCCTGCGCGCTGTCCAGGTCGCCCTGCCAGTAGGCGAGGCCCCCGGCGGCCTCCAATGCGCGTGCGCGGGCCTCGCGTGCGGCATCATCCGTGGACAACGCCAGCGCCTGGCAGACCCGGTCGAGGCCCTCGGCCAGGTAGCCGCGCATCTGCCAGAAGCGCCACAGGCTTGCGCTCATGTCAAGGGCGAGCTGCGCTTCGCCGGCATCGGTCGCCCATGCAAGGCCACCGCGGAGGTTGTCATGCTCGAGCTCGAGGCGATCCAGCCATCGGCGCTTATCCGACCCCATGATCACGGCATGCGCCTCATTCGCCAGGGCAGCGAAAAATGCGGCGTGTCGACGCCGCAGGTCATCGAGGATGCCCAGCTCGAGCGCACGCTCGACGGCGTACTCGCGAATGGTGTGCAGCAGGCTGAAGCGCGGC
>JBBSCG010000054.1:0-13443 GCA_038250515.1 Candidatus Limnocylindria bacterium | reverse complement strand
GTGGCGAGCCGATCGTCGAGCCGGACGACGGAGGTGACCTGTTCGGGCACGGAACGGCGTGCGCTGGCATCATCATCGGACTGGCGCCGGAGGTGGAGATCGTCTCGGTTCGGGTGCTCGGCGCTGACCTGAAGGGCAAGGGCATCGCCTTCGCGGCCGGGCTGGAGTGGGCCATCGAGCGCGGCGTGGGAGTCGCCAACCTCAGCCTGTCGTCGAAGAGCGAGACACTCTTCCCGATCTTCCACGAGCTGGCCGACGACGCCTACTTCCGTAACGTGGTACTCGTCTCCGCCGCCAACAACGTGCCGGTGCCGAGCTACCCCTCGTTGTTCGCGTCGGTCATCTCGGTGGCGGCACATGCCGAGCCGGACCCGTTCCGCTTCTACTACAACCCGTCGCCGCCGGTCGAGTTCGGCGCCTGGGGCGTCGACGTGCCGATCGCGTGGAAGGACGGCGCCGAGATCGTGGCCACCGGCAACAGCTTCGCCGCGCCGCACGTGGCCGGGCTGGTGGCACTCCTCACCTCAAAGCACCCAGGTCTGACGCCTTTCGAGGTGAAGTCAATCCTCGCCGCTATTGCTGACAATCCGCGGCCGCAGCCCGCTTAAGCACCGTGTGCTAGCGGGTGGCGGCCTCCTGCGTGGCGGCCTTCGACGCCTGCGTCGCCCGAAGCTGGTCTGGCCCCTCGGTCTGGCCGATGGCGGCGTCCAGTTGTGCCAGATAGGGCTTCGCGCCGAGGCTGGTCAGGATCTCGCGGCACTCCTCGGCGGCAGCGCGCACCTCTGGGTCATCCATGCCGAGGAGTCGCACCATGTCGAGCTCGCACAGCGCCAGGTCGAACATCACGCCGGCGTCTCGCCAGCGCTGCTGAGCGTCACGATAGGCCGCGATCGATTCGGGTCGCCGGCCCTCGAGCGCGTCGAGTCCGGCCTCGGCCGTCCGCCGCATGGCGTCAATCGCCGGTCCATGCACCAGCGTGGCCAGGAACTCGTCAAGCATCTGCCGAGCCGCGCGCGCGTCTCGCAACGCCAGCATTGCGCGGATGGCCATCGGAAAGATCCATGGCGCGTCGAAGGCGCTCGCCGCGGCAGCGGCGCGGGCTGCCGAAGCTGCATCCCGCCAGCGCTGTTCGGCCATCGCGACCCAGGTCCGCGTCAGTGCAAGCGTGGCCACCCACTGCGGATCATCGCTGGCATCGCCGGAGGCCTGCAGCTGCTCGAGCAGGTCCTCGATGGGTTGGCCGGTCGCTGATCGCAGCATGATCAGCCCTACGGTGGCGATCTTTCCGAAGGCACCCAGGTCCCAAGGCTCGTAAATGCTCTCTTGAACCCACGTCCATTCGCCGGTCCTCATCGCCGCCATTGCCGCATTTGTGCGAACCCACACATTCTGCGCGCCCAGTCCGACTCGGCCGGCGAATGCCATCCCGTCGCGAGCGGTCACCAGCCCTGCCCGTGGATCGATGGCCAGCTGCGCTCCTGAAATGTTGACATGGCCTCGGAGGAGGGTCGTGAGCAGTCCGGCCGATTCGGCCAGATCGCGCCCGGCCTTCATCAGACCCAGCCCTTCCCGGCTGCGACCCACGTTCCACAGCGCCGAGCCCTTGGTGATGAGCGTGTCGGCGATGATCGGCACCAGGTCGAGACGCTCCGCCGCGGTCAACGTTGTGTCAGCGATCGCGATGGCGCCGGAATTGTCCTCGTTGAAGAAGTGTGCCCGGGCGAGCTGCGCTGTGAGGTGGGTCAACGCTGGATCATCGCCGAGATCGCTGAGCTCCTCATGGGCCTTTCCCAGCACATCGAGAGCATCGCCAACCTTGGAGCCATTGAGCAGCGCCTCCCCGAGATTTGCGAGTGTGCGGAGGACCAATGGGCGATCGCCCTGCTGGCGACGAAGCTCCAGCGAGCGGCGCAGGCGCGCTTCGGCCACGTCATGCATACCGCCGTCGCTTGCCGCAAGGCCGGCGCGCTCGAGCAGGTCAGCCGCTTCGACCGGGTCTGTCGTTACCAATAGGGCCTGATCCAGGAATCGGACGGCTTGCTCTTGGGAGCCCAGTGTGTGTGCGCGCGCGGCGGCGGCCTTGAGCGCCAGCCGTGCCTGGACGGCGAGTGCCTCGCGCTCCGGACCCTCGGGGCTCTCGTCGTGCGCCGCAAGATAGTGAGCCGCCAGCGGTCCCGCTAGCTCATCGTCGCCAATGCTCTCGAAGTAGCGGGCGGCAGCCAGATGTCGGCTGCGTCGATCGCGCTTCGAAAGCGTGCTGTAGGCGACCTCGCGGATCAGCGATTGGACGAACGCGTACTGACCGCGCTCGGGCGAGCGAGGATCGGCCGCAAGCACCAGCAGCTCACGCCGCACGAGGTTCCTGAGGCGCGACTCGAGCACCGGCGCGTCCTGTCCCGACACCTCGGCAAGGCCGTCCAGCGTGAAGCTCTGGCCAAGGACGGCGGCATCCGCGATGAGCGCGCGGTCGCGGGCGTCGAGCCCGTCCAGCCGAGCCGCGATCAGCGCGTGCAGCGTGTCCGGGACCGCGAGCTCGGTCAGATCGCCGACAGGCCGATACGCCCCGTCAACCTCCGCCAGGCGTCCATCGGCCAGCAGCATGCGCACCGTCTCGACGGCGTACAGCGGCACGCCGTCGGCACGATCGATGACCTGGCGCACGGCGGCGTCCGGGAGCCCGGGGACGAGGCCGCTGAGCAGCTCGCGCATGGCAGGCTCGGGCATCGGCTCCAGATGGATGCTGGTGAAGTTGCGCTGCGCCGCTCCCCAGTTCGGTCGGCGCTCCATGAGCTCCGGGCGGGCCAGCGTCACGATGTAGATCGGCAGGTTGCGCGACCACTCGAGCAGGTGGTCGATGAAGTCGAGCGTGCCGGCATCGGCCCAGTGCAGGTCTTCGAAAATGAGCGCCACCGTGCCGGTTGCGGCGATCCGCTCGAAGAAGGTGCGCCAGGCGGCGAACAGCTCTTCGCGCTCGCCCGCCGCTTCGCCAATGCCGAGCAGGGCCAGCAGTCGGGGCTCGATCCAGCGCCGCTCGGCCTCGTCGGGGACGTGCTCGCGCAGCGTCGCCGCGATGCGCTCGCGGGTGGTGGCCTCGTCATCGGTCTCGGCCAGGCCAGCTCGCGCGCGAACCATCTCGCCGAGCGCCCAGAAGCTGACACCATCACCGTACGAGGGCGACCGCCCCGCGTGCCAGAACACGGTCTCGACCACGCCGTCGAGGTACTTCAGGAGCTCCCAGGCGAGCCTGCTCTTACCGATGCCCGCCGGACCCATGATGGACACGAGGCGGGCACGCGAGTCCCGGCTCGTCGCGTGGAAGAGCTCCTTCAGGAGGCGCAGCTCCTCGTCCCGTCCGACGAACGGCGCCTCCAGCGACTCGCGGCGACCGACCCCCTTGCGTTCCCCGACCACCCGCAGGGCACGCCAGGCGGGGACCGGTGCGGCTTTGCCCTTGAGCACCTGCTCCCCGGCTTGCTCGAAAGCGATCGCCGCCGACGCCGCCTGCTGCGTGGCGGAACCTGCCAGCACGGCGCCCGGCGGCGCGGCCGACTGCAAGCGGGAGGCGGTGTTGACCAGGTCGCCGGCGACCATGCCCTGGTTCGTGGCGCCAATCGTCACCGCCGCCTCCCCGGTCAGCACGCCGCAGCGCGCATTGACCCCTTCGCCAAGCGACGGCACGGCCGCGACCAGGTCGAGCGCCGCACGCACCGCACGCTCAGCGTCGTCCTCGTGGGCCGTCGGCGTGCCCCAGACCGCCATCACAGCGTCGCCGATGAACTTCTCGACCGTGCCGCCATAGCGACCCACGATCTCTGAGGCCAGCTCGAAGTAGCCGCTCAGAAGCTCGCGCACCGCCTCGGCATCGCGACCCTCGGACAGGGTGGTGAAGCCGACGAGGTCGGCAAACATGATGCTCACCAGCCTTCGCTCTGCCACCGATGCCGCAGGGGCTGCTGAAGCGGTAGACGCTGCAGCGGTTGGCACCTCCGTCGGCGTCAGCGGCCGGACTGCCTGATCCGCACCGGACGCGGCTGCAAGTGGGCTCGCACATTCACCGCAGAACTTCGCCCCGGGCCGGTTTGCGGCGGCGCAGTTCGGGCAGGCGGCCGCCAGCAGGGTTCCGCACTCGTTGCAGAACTTCACGCCGACGGCGTTCTCGCTGGAGCAGTTGGAACAGAGCACCCGTCACCCCTCCGTGAGCACGGCTGGGGCCTGATTGCCGAGAGGTACCCCATCGTAGCGCCAAGTCGGTAGCACGGTTAGCTGATATCGCCAAGGAACGCCTCTGCGGCTGCCGCCGAGCCAGTGCTTCCCTTCTGAAGATAGAGCGTCAAAGCTGACTTGGCGCTTGCGCGGGCCTCAGCCTTCCGCCCACCCGTGCGCTCAACTTGAGCCAAAGCCATTCGGGCATCCGCCTGGGTGTCCGGTGAATCGCTCTGGTCCGCCAGCGCAACTGCTTCGGTCGCCAGCTGCCGCCCCGCACCAGCATTTCCTGTGCGCGCAAGGATAATTGCCTGCGCTTGGCGCCAGAGCGTCTGCGAGGCCAGGTCGTCAGCGCCGGCGGTCGCTTGACTCGCCTGGACAAACACCGCGGCCTCTTCGTCGCGGCCCTGTGCTTCCAGCGCGGCGGCGAGGCGCGCGGCGACGGTCGAGAGATACCCGGTTTCGCCCATGCGTTGCAGTTGATCGAAGCCTCGCCGCAGCTCGCGTTCTGCGGCGACTGGGTTTCCTGCCAGCAACTCAACTTCCCCGCGACCCTCGGCATTCGCGGCCGCCAACAGCGCAAGCCCGTACTCCTCCAAGATCGCGAGGCTACCGCGGTACATCGTCCGTGCTTGCTCGAATTGCCCACGGCGGGCATACAGCAGCGCCAGCATTGCCTTTGCCCCTCCTGCTGCAAGGCGCAACCCGGACGTCGACTCGGCACGTTCGCGCAGAGCCTCGAGGCGGCGGATCCCGACGCTTGATGGGGTGGGGCCCCTGGCGATGCACATCGCCGTCCAGGGCAGCAGCTCCGCCTCCTGCGCGCGATCACCCGCCTGTTGCGCATGCCGCACCGCGGCTTCGAGCCACTCGGCAGCGGCAGAAAAATGGCCCCAATGGCTGTGCATCTGGCTCACAAGGAACTTCGTCCTGGCCAAGGCACGGTGGTCACCCTCGCTCGTCAGCACGGCGACGGCGTCGGAACCAAGCGAGATGAGATCGTCGGGACGGGCCGTTGGGTCAATCGCCATCAGGACGTATTGGCTCTCGACGAGGGCGCGTGCGCGCGTCGAGGGATTGCCCAAGCGTTCGGCAGCCTCGGCGGCCGAGTTGAACTCTTCGCCGGCCTGCGTCAGCGAACCGATGGCGAAATGCGCCATCCCGAGGTCCAGCAGGAGCGATGGGAGACCGCGGTCGAGATCGGACATGAGCGCCCGGGCGCGCCCCAGAAGGTTCGCGGCGGCTGCGGCATCGCTCCGCGCCAGCGCACGTCGACCTGCCGAGGCGAGTCGCTGAGCCGCGGCCAGCGCGAGCGCGCGTTCCCGGTCTCCGTCAATCCCGAGCTCTCGTCGGAACTGCAGCGACTGCTCGAGATGGAAGCCCACGATCTCCTCGTATTCGCCGATTCGGTCCTGGGCAACATCGATCAACCAGGCTGCGAACCGGGCATGAAGGTCAGCGCGTTCCTTCTTGGAGGACTGTCGGTAGGCGACGTCGCGAATGAGGAGGTGCCGAAACCGAAGTGCCACCTCTTGCGGAAGCGAGGGGTCGGCACCGAGGAGGAGATCGGCCTGCTTCAGCTCGTCGAGGACGGCGGGAACCTCGGCTTGTTGCGAAACGGGCGACAGCTCGACTACCGCGCCCTGGTGGAACACTTCACCTTCCACGGCCGCCCGTTCGATGACGCTCCTCTGTGATTCGGCAAGCCGATCCAGCCGAGCGCCAATGAGTGCGTCAACGGTCGGCACGTTCCACGCGTCGGTGTCTCGTCGAGGCTCTGCCTTATCGGCTCCTGCGTCCGCGACAATCGCACTCGCGCACAGCTCTTCGATGAACAGCGGATTACCGCCCGCCGCGTGCAGCACCTTCGCCCGGATCTCGGCGGACACGTCCCCAGGCAGTAGCTCGGCGACGAGGTCCTCAACGCTCTGTGCGTCGAGAGCGCCGAGCGACAGCGAGATGGGCCAGTCGGGCCGCGATTGCGACAGCTCCGGCCGGGAGACGCACATCAACAGGAGTGGCGCCTCGACCCTCTCGGCCAGGGACTCAAGCAGATCGAGCAGCGCTGGCTCCGCCCACTGCAGATCGTCGACAACAGCTACCACCGGTCCTTCTCGGCGTGTTAGCGCTTCGAAGAAACGACGCACGGCCCAGTTGATCTCCGCCGATGTCGCCTGGCCCTCCACGATCCCGACCGCCGCAGCAACGAGCTCGGCGATTGCTTCGCCGGGGGCGACAACGGCCCGCAGCTTCTCGAGCGAGTCGCTGCGGGCGTCATCTGCCGAGATCGAAGCCGCTGCGCGCACGATCTCCCCGAGCGGCCAGAAGGTGATGCCTTGGCCATAGGCAAGGCACCGACCCCACAGCACATTGGCGGTGCCCGCAACGTGCGTCGCGAACTGCTGCACGAGGCGTGACTTGCCTGCCCCGGGCTCACCGGCGACCGTAACCAGTCGGCAGGAGCCGTGCTGGACCACGCTGCGGAACTCATCAACGAGGAAGGCCAGCTCAGTTGTTCTGCCGACCATGCCCCGCACCTCGGCAGGTGCTGCCCCAATCTGTCGGAGGGAGGTCAGCCGGAATGCCGCTACGCGGTTCGCCTTTCCCTTCAGGGCAAGCGGCTCGACCGCCTCCGATGTGATATGCCGGCGCGCCAGACGTTCGGTCAGCGAACCGATCAGGATCTCGCCGGGTTTCGCCCTCTGCTCCAGCCGGGCAGCGACGTTCACCGCATCGCCCGTGACGAATGTGTGCTGCGTGGCGGGGTCGCCCACCACACCCTCTCCGGTATTGACGCCAATCCTCACACCGATTCCGCTTCCGTAGCGTGCCATGAGGTCGGCACTCAGCTCACCTGCTCGCAGCTGCATCTCGTGTGCAGCCCTGACAGCGCGCACCGCATCATCCTCGTGCGACTGGGGAACGCCGAACACCGCCATGACCGCGTCACCGACAAACTTCTCTACTGTGCCGCCGTGCCGTTCGATGATGGTGCGCATCGTCCGGAAGTAGAGCTGCATCATGTCGCGTACCGATTCAGCGTCGAGCCGCTCACCCATGGCGGTGGAACCGGACATGTCGCAGAAGAGTAGCGTCACGATTTTCCGCCGCTCTGGTGCCCTGACAGTCAGCGGGGAGCCGCAGGTCAGGCAGAAGCGCGCGATGTCAGGGTTGCTCTGACCACAGGCTCCGCAAGTCGGCACGAGATGATTCTAGGTTGCGCGTCTCCCACCGCTCCGGCGCTGGGTCATCCAGGCCGAGATCGACCGCGGCGACAGCCCCGGTCTGACCTCCGTCGAGCGGGCCGAGCTGACTCGCCTCCGGCGCGAGGACCGGATCCTCCGGATCGAGCGGGAGATCCTGGAAAAAACCGCGGCCCTTCTTCGCACGCGCGGTGCCAGCGCTGCCATAGGGTAGCGTGGGGCTAGCCAGTTGCTAGTCGCCGTTGGACTTCCCAAGGAGCCGCGCACGACGCTCCTCGGCGAGTCGAACGTAGGTTTGGCGCCCTTGGCTTCGAACAACGCGATCGCTTCCTGCGCCGCGCCCACCGCTTCTTGCCAACGCCCTGCCGCCTCGAGCACCTCAGCCAGGCTGAGGAGCGCGTTCCCATGATTGACGGGATCATCGGCCGCGGCGGCGCGGGCCACGGCGTCCTTCGCCAGGGTCAGCGCTGTCTGCGGGTCTCGCACCGCGAGGGCACGGGCGCGGGCGCTGCGCCACAGGACCTGGGATACGTAGTCGTCCTCGGTGGTGATGCGCTCCGCCTCCTCGCTCAATGCCAGCGCCTACGCACGCCAGACAGTCCAATATCGAGGGCCGCGCTCGACATTTCAGCGGACTGCCGGACAGCGCTCTTCCACGGCGCGACTCGGATCGGTCGGCCTCAGATCGGCCACGCGGCGTTGACCGCGCCGTGCAGCCGCCGCCGCGTCAGCGAGGATTCATGTGACGCCGGTGTCGAAGCAGCGACGGACGCCGCCCGCGCAGTCTGGGATCGCCCGGCCCGGTCAGCCTCGTTGTCCGATCGAGCTCACCTCGTCATCCGCGCGGCGGTCACTCGGAGCTGACCCGCAGCGACCGCTGAGCCGGGCTTGCCGCGCCGCCGCGGGCCATAATGGCCAGCGTGTTCTACGTTCAGCGCGGCCAGGTGCCGCACAAGCGCCACACGCAGTTCCGCAAGGAGAGCGGCGACCTGTACGCCGAGGAGCTGTTCGGCGTCGAGGGCTTCGCCGGCCGCAGCTCGCTGCTGTATCACGAGACGCCGCCGACCCAGACCTACGCCATCGAGAAGGTGCACGACATCACGCTCGAGGCATCGGACGAGGATGCCAACGGGCCGCATCGGCACCATCTGGTGAACACCGGGGCGCTGACGCCGAACGGGGACGCCATCACCGGGCGCATCCCGCTCTTCTTCAACAACGACGTGACCTTCGGTGTCGTGCTTCCCGCACAGCCCATGGAGCCGTTCTACCGCAACGGCGAAGCGGACGAGATGTACTTCGTGCATGCCGGCTCCGGCACGCTCGACACCGTCTTCGGACCGATCACCTACGGTCCCGGCGATTACCTGGTCATCCCCATCGGCACGACGTATCAGCTGCGGCCCGATGCGGGCTCCGAGCAGCGCATGCTGTGGCTGGAATGCCCCTCCGAGATCGAGCCTCCGAAACGCTACCGCAACGACTACGGCCAGCTGCTCGAGCACGCGCCGTACTACCAGCGCGACATCCGCCCACCGAATGAGGCGGCGCCGCAAACGGAGTCGGGCGACTTTGTCGTGAACGTCAGGACACGCGGCCGTCTCACCGCCTACCACTACCGCAATCACCCGTTCGACGTCGTCGGCTGGGATGGCTACCTGTGGCCGTTCGCCTTCAATATCGGTGACTTCGAACCGATCACCGGGCGCATCCACCAGCCGCCGCCGGTCCATCTCACCTTCCAGCCGCGCAACTTCGTGGTCTGCTCGTTCGTGCCGCGCAAGTTCGACTACCACCCGCTCGCGATCCCGGCGCCGTACAACCATTCGAACATCAACAGCGACGAGGTCATCTACTACGTGGCGGGCAACTTCATGAGCCGCCGCGGCGTGGACATCAGCTCGTTCACCGTGCATCCGGCCGGCATCCCGCACGGCCCGCATCCGGGCACAGTGGAGGCGAGCATCGGCAAGGAAGCGACCGAAGAGCTGGCGGTGATGATCGACACCTTCCATCCGCTGCACCTGACCCGCCAGGCCGCCGAGCTCGACGACGACCGCTATCCCTACAGCTGGATCCCGCCCGAAGATGGCGCGCAGCATGCACGAGAACTCTCCGAGCGAGGCCCGGAGGCCTTCCCCGACTAGCTTCCTGAGGTGGAACGATGACCGATGCGACCGCCATCCCCATCAATCTGTTCGAAAACGACCGCGAGCTGATGGTCGTGGCGCCGATGCCCGGGGTCGAACCCGAGGACATCTCCGTCGACATCACCGATCGCGGCGAGATGACGCTGCGCGCCGCGCAGCACGGTGAGGGGCAGGAGCGTATCGAGCACCTGCTGCGCGAGTGGAGCTACGGCCCGTACGCGCGCACCATCGCGCTGCCGCGCAGCGTGGATGCCGGCCGCGCGAACATGACCTTCGGCAACGGCGTGCTCAGCCTCTCGCTGCCAAAGGTGCGTGACGGAGTCCCCGCCACGCTGCACCTCGATGATCGCGGCAACGGACGCGGCATCGCCCGCGGCCACCTCGGCTCACGCGGCGGAGCCACTTCCGGTTGATCCTCTACTTCCTGCGGCACGGCGCTGCCGAGGAGCAGCGACCGGGTGGGCAGGACCATGATCGCCAGCTCACCGCCGCGGGGGTTGCCGAGCTGCGTGCGGCCGCGCCGCTGTGGCGCCGGCTCAACCTGCGGCCCGACGTCATCCTCTCGTCACCGCTGCCACGCGCCCTGCGTACCGCGCAGCTCTTCGCCGAAGCGGTCGGATCGGTCGAGCCGCCGGTAGCCGAAGACCGGCTGGCTCCCGGTGCCCAGTGGAGCGACTTCGCGCAGGCGCTGGCGTCTCATCCGGCAGATCGTCGCATTTTGTTCGTCGGCCACGAGCCCGACCTGTCCGCAGCGATCGAGCTGCTGACGGGGGCCGCATCGGTCCGCATCCGGAAAGCTGGCGTGGCGTGTGTCGAGTTCTACGGCGTCCCCGAGGCCGGAGGCGGAGAGATCGCCTGGCTGCTCGATCCCGACCTGTATTCCGACCCTGACGAAGGAGACTGACGATGGCCGACCTCGAGCTTCACTCGCTGCTGCTGTGCGATTACGCGCTGACCGCCAAGGACGGCAAGATCAGCGCGGTCGGCATTTTCAGCCAGATCAACGTGGCGCGGCTCCCCGCAGTCCACGGCCGCCTGTTCGTGGTGGCCATCCTGGAGGCCGAGCCTGGCGCGCATCAGCTGCAGCTCCAGGTCCTCTCGCCGAGCGGCGAGCCCGTCCTCGCCAATCCGCCTCGCCTGCAGATCGAGGTGCCGACCACAGCCACCACCGCGAATATCGTCGCCGATCTCAACGGCCTCGAGGTCAAGGAGCTGGGGCGGCATCGGCTCGAGCTGCGCAGCGGGGACCGCCTGCTGGGCAGCGCCCCGTTCACCGTGAACCTGCTGTGGCGCCAGGAGAACGCCGCCAGCGTTTGACCTCACGAATCGGGGGCGGCGGACGTTTATCGATCATGGAACAGCTCACCGCGGTCACCACCACCCGCATCTTCTGCCGTCCCGGCTGCCCGGCCCGCGCGCCTCGCGAAGACCACGTCCGTCGCCACGACACGCCAGAGGCGGCACTGGCCGATGGCTTCCGGCCGTGCCTGCGCTGCCGGCCGCTCGGCGACGGTCTGGTCGTGGCCGCCACCCTCGACACGCCGCTGGGCCCAATGCTCGGCGCGGCCACCGACGCGGGCATCTGCCTGCTCGAGTTCGCCGACCGCCGCATGTTGCCGACGCAGCTGGCCATCATCGAGCGGCGCCTGGGACGCATTGTTCCGGGTCGCCACGCACACCTCGAACGGTTGGCTGACCAGCTCGACGTGTACTTCGGGGGCCGGCTCCAGCACTTCAGTGTGCCGCTGTCCTCCCCCGGCTCAACCTTCGAGGTGGCCGTCTGGGAGGAGCTGCGCGCCATCCCCGTGGGCGAGACGCGCAGCTACGACAGCCTGGCGGTCAGGCTCGGCCGGCCCGGCGCTGCCCGGGCAGTGGGTCGCGCGAACGGCATGAATCGGATCGCGATCGTCATTCCCTGCCACCGCGTGATCGGCGCCGACGGGTCGCTCACCGGCTACGGCGGCGGGCTGTGGCGCAAGCATCGGCTCCTGGAGCTGGAAGCCGCCACCTGATTCACGCGGCCTGGCGATCGGCCTTCCAGGCGACCAACACGCCGACATCCTCGTACTTCCAGACCACGTCGACCGCGTCGAAACCTGCGGCGGTCAGCCAGGCGAGATGCTCTGCGGTCGTGTCGGGATGATCGTGGGCCGCCTCATGAGCCTCAGGCTTGGGAAACTGGTACAGCTCCAGGAGACGTGTGGACGCGGGTCGGAAGTAGTCCGCGATGATGAAGATGCCGCCCGGCGCGACGTGCTCCCAGATGCGTCCGAACAGGTGGCGCTTCTGATCCGGATACAGGTGGTGCACCGCCAGGACCGATGCGATCGCGTCGTAGGTCCCCGAGATCTGCGGCTCGGCGATGTCAGAGTGCGCCAGCGTGACGCGCTCCTCGGCCCCGGTCAGCCGCTGCCGCGCCCGCTCGAGCATCTCGTCGGACACATCGAGGCCCACGAGCTCTGTCTCGTCGAACGCCTGCAGGATGCGCAGCAGCGTGTAGCCCGTGCCGGCGCCGAGATCGAGGATGCGCCCTGGCGGCCGCAGCCCGAGCAACGAGATGAGGGTATCGTGGATCTCCTCGTAGCGCGGCACCATCTCGCGGATCTGGGCGTCGTAGCTCGGCGCCCATTCGTCGAAGTGCTGACCAACCGTTTTCACGCAAACGAGTATGACTGACCGATCGACTCCGCCCAACTCGGCCAAATCCGGACGCACGTCCTCCGGGGCGTGGGCCGGCTTCGGCGCGGGCGCCGCCGCCCTGGCGCTAGCCGTGGTCGTGCGACTGATCACCGGCATCCCGACGCTCGCCGAGCGCGTCGCCGAAGCGCTCACGATCGTGATCCCGGTGCAGCTCTTCGACCTGCTGCTCGGCCTGTTCGGCACGCTGGCCAAGCCGCTGCTGGTGATCGTGGTCGGCATCGGCGTGGTGGCGGGCGGCGCCGGCATCGGTTGGGTGGCGGCCCGTACACCGGATCGCGCGTGGGCGATCGCCACGAGCGCCGTACTGGCGGCGGTGCTGGGCATCGGTCTACCCCTGGTGCTCGGCAGCGCGAGCACGGCTCTCGCCGGCATTCCGGCCGCGATCCTGTTCACCGCCATCTTCGCCAACGCATTTGATCCGCAGGCCACGCCGGACCCGGAGAGCGATGCCAGCAGGCGCCACCTGCTGCAATGGGCGGCCGTGGTCGGCGTCGTGCTGCTTGCCGGCGGACTCGTCGCGCGGCTGCTGACGCGCGGCGGTCGGATGATCGCCGGAATCCTGCCTTCGCCGATCACGCCGAATGCCGACTTCTACATCGTCAGCAAGAACCTGATCGACCCGGTGGTCGACGCTGCCAGCTGGCGCCTGAGCGTCGGCGGGATGGTGGCGCAGCCGATGGACCTGACCATGGCGCAGCTGCGCGCGCTGGGCGAGGTCGAGCGGCTGCAGACGCTCGAGTGCATCAGCAATGAAGTCGGCGGCCACCTCATCAGCACCGCTCGATGGCGCGGCGTGCCGCTGCGTGCGCTCGTGCAGCGCATCCAACCCGGCGCTTCGGTGGTCGAGCTGAAGATGACCGCCGAGGATGGCTACTCCGAGTCGATTCCGCTGGCCATGGCATCCGACGAACGCGTTCTGCTGGCGTTCGAAATGAACGGCGAGCCACTTCCCGAGCGACACGGCTTTCCATTGCGCCTGCTGCTGCCCGGCGTCTACGGCATGAAGGGGCCAAAGTGGCTCTCCGGCGTCGAGGCGGTCGACAAGCCATACGACGGCTACTGGGAGCAGCGCGGCTGGACGAAGGAGGCGGTCGTCAAGACGATGTCACGCCTCGACGCGCCCGCCTCGGGCGCCCCACTCGACCGCCGTCAGCCTATCCAACTTGCGGGCATCGCTTTTGCCGGCG
>JBBSCG010000053.1:0-13730 GCA_038250515.1 Candidatus Limnocylindria bacterium | reverse complement strand
TTCAGCACCGAATCGATGCTGCTCATCGACGCTCCCAGACTGAACGAGGAGGTGCCCGCCGCGTTACTCATCGCCAGCTGATCAAGGTTCGTCGTGAGGATGACGCGGATCCGCTCTTACACCACGTCCCGGGACTTGACCACCTCGAGCACCCTTATCAGCACCCTTATGCGTTGGCATTTGGTTGCTCGGCTAGGTAGCTACGCGACGACGGGGCACAACATATGGTGCAGGATCGCAATTGCCGGTACTACATGTCGTAGCCGGCTTGGCGGTCCGGTTCCTTGGTCACATCACCCGATCGCACTTCATTGCGGACCGCTTGGGCACGGGCCGCAGCTCCTTTTTCGTACCTCGTTGGGCGAGGTCCGGTCAATCCGTTCGGGCAGGTCGTTCGAATCGCCGACGGCCTCATGAGGGGACGCTGCTCACTGCTAAAGCGTCGCCGCCTTTGAGGCGAGCCCACAGATATTGCCGCCCACGAGTCGCCTACCTTCGGGTTCGCATGGTCACCCCCCGACCGATACTTGGCATCCTGCTGCTCCAGCAGGCGAGATCCTGAACGTGCCGGCTGGGCCTGGCTCGATCGCACCGACGCATGGTCCGACGACGATGGCCACGCGGAGTATGTGCTTCGGTGTCGTCGCGAGTCTGACCCGCCCACGCGGCACCCTTAGCCGAAGCCTCGGTGGCTTGACAGGCACGGCCATTCGTCGATGGTCGGCCGTCGGCAACCGAAAGGCGCCAGGACAGACGATGCTCCGGACGCTGAATGTGCCTGCAGAGCAGGTGGCTCGCGACGCGACGAGCCAGCGAGTCGCTCCACCTCGCCGAGCCCGCATCCGAACAACTCGCGGTCGAGCTCGTCGACGAGCGGGTGGCTTGCATGAACCGTGATACCACGGTATGGTGATACCGTTCCATCGCAGAGGAGTTCGACGATGACGACCAAAGCCCGCACCCTACGTCTGCCGATCGACCAGGCGAAGGAGCTCGAGGCGATCGCCGGTGTCGACGAGGTCTCGGTCAACGAGGAGATCCGGCGCGCCATCGCGGCGCACATCGAGGCTCGTCGTCAGGATGCGGATTTCCGCAAGCGCCTCCAGGACAGCATCGACCGCAATAAGGAGATCCTCGAGCGCCTCGCTGGGTGATCGCCTATCTCGAGCTGGCGGACTACCTGCTCATCGCCGAGCGCGTCCTCGGCCTGCCGGCCGAGGTAATCGCCAACTTCAATCGCATCGGACTGGCCGAATCCGCGGTGGCCGCGCCGCAGGCCGGATTCGGCGACGTGGAGGCCTACCCTGACTTTGCGACGAAGGCCGCCGTCCTGTGCTGGCACCTCGTCAAGAACCATCCACTCCCGGATGGCAATAAACGCTGCGCGTTCCTGGCCACCGTCGAGTTCGTGGAGCGCAACAGCCGAACTTGGATCCCAGCGCCCGGTGATCCGGATGAGACCGACCGCGTCATCCGCGCCGTGGCGAGTGGCGACCTGAGCGAGGGAGACTTCCGCGATTGGATCGCCGACCGTTGCGGCTGAGGCCCTTCACCCGCCCCGAGTCCGCCCCATTCCTAGCCGGCGATGGGACGGGATGTGAGGCGCCTCCTCCCTGAAGCTGAAGCACCCTTATAGGCACCCTTATAAGCACCCTTATGGGATCGCGTCATGCTGCCAACAGCGACTCAATCGTGCTCAATCGATCCAAACTGGGCCGTATGACACGCGAATCCCGCGCATCCGGTATGCGGTACCAAACTCCCTGTTTCGCCCCCACTGGCACCCCCTGTGGACGATGAACGGCAGCCATCACCGCGTACAGTTGAGGCATGCGGCCCGAGACCCGATACGCACGGAGCGGCGACGTCAGCATTGCCTACCAGGTAATCGGAGACGGACCGATCGACCTCGTGCTGGTACCCGGCTTCGTGTCCCATCTCGAGGTCGCCTGGGAGGAGCCGAGTCTCGCCCACCTCCTGACAAGGCTGGCGTCATTCTCACGGCTGATCCTGTTCGACAAGCGTGGCACGGGCCTTTCGGACCCGATCGCGCGACCTCCGAGCATGCGCGAGCGGATGGACGATATCCGTGCCGTGATGGACGCCGTTGGTTCCAGCTATGCAGCCCTCTTTGGCATTTCGGAAGGCGGCACCCTGGGCGTGTCGTTCGCGCATACCCATCCAGACCAAACGCGGGCCTTGATCATGTACGGGTCCTGGGCGCGCCGGATGGCCGGCCCCGACTATCCGTGGGGGCCAACCGAGGCAGAGCTCGAGCGGCTGCTCGGGCTGATGGAGCGCGGATGGGCCACCGGCGAATGGTGGGACGGTGGTCGCCCGACATAGTTCGATACGCCGCGCCACCGTGCCTGGTGGGCGCGATACCTGCGCATGGCGGCGAGCCCGACCATGGCCCAGGATCTCATCCGGATGAACGTCAGGCTCGACATCCGCGAGCTGCTGCCCCAGATCACCACGCCGACGCTGATCATCCACCGAACCGATGACACCTGGATCGAGGTCGGACACGCGAGGTATCTGGCCGCGCACATCCCGGCAGCCCGGTATGTCGAGCTGCCCGGAGCCGATCACCGCCCCTGGCTGGGCGACGTCGACGCCATCGTGGACGAGGTGGAGCGTTTCCTGGTCGGCCGCAAGCGGCGACCGCGACGGCGCGTACTGACCGGGCCGGACGCCCTCAGCCGACGAGAACGGGAGGTCGCCGTGCTGACAGTGCGAGGCGAAACGGCTGGCGAGATTGGCAGCAGGTTGTCCATCAGCGAGCGCACGGTTGAGACTCACCTGGCCAGCATCTATACCAAGCTCGCCGTCACGTCCAAGTCGGAGCTCATTCGGCGCGCCTCCGAGTTCGGAGTCTGACCGCAAAGACCAGTACAAGTACGGAAGTATCCCGAACCGCGCTCACGTACCGTCACCTTCGACAAGCATTGAAGGAGAGCAACGGATGACGCTGGCGGTGACCCCCAACCAGGTCACGTGGAGCAGCTGGCGCGAGCTCCCACGCGTGATCGCCGCGCCGGTGCACATCAGGCGCACTGCCAGGATTGCGCTGGTCGTGGGCACCGTGTTCGTGGCGATGAATCAGCTCGAGATCATCCTGTCGGGCCAGGCCACGGCCATCGTCTGGCTGAAAGTCGGGCTCACCTACCTCACGCCGCTGTGCGTCTCGAACCTGGGCATCCTGTCGGCGACCCGCCGCCCGAGCGACTCCGGGGCCAAGCAGCGATGAGTGACGAAGCGGGCCGATCGTGGCCCGTAGAACAGACCGCAGATGTAGCAGATGTAAAGGAATGAACCGTGACGTGGAACCTGAAAGGCCAGTATTTCGAGGCCTGTAACTGTGAGGCCGCATGCCCGTGCTTCTTCCTGAGCCCGCCGACCGAGGACGACTGCACCCTGCTGGTGGGGTGGCACGTTGAAGAGGGCGAGTTCGAGGGCACCAAGCTCGATGGTTTGAACGTGGCCCTTGCGGTCCACTCGCCGGGCCACATGATGCAGGTCAAGTGGCAGGCTGCCCTCTATGTCGACGACCGAGCATCGGAAGCCCAGAGTCATGCGCTGACGATGATCTTCTCGGGCCAGGCCGGAGGCCATCCAGCCCGCCTGGCAACCCATATCGGAGAGGTGCTCGGCGCTGGGCCAGCTTCGATCCAGTTTGAGTCGGCGGGCAAGCGAACGTCGATGAAGATCGCTGGTATCGCGGACGTCGCGATCGCCGCCATTGCTGGACAGGGTGATGCCGAGATCACCGTCGAAAACCAACCGCTGGCCATTGCACCAGGGTTCCCCGGCGTGGTGTCGCGTTCCGAGCACCTGACCTACAACGATCACGGGATGCACTGGGACCTCACCGAGAAGAACGGCGCCTACTCGCCCTTCAAGTACGCGGATTGACCAGTCCGACAATCGTTGCCCTCGGCCGCGCCAGAGGAGCGGTTGTCGTTGGCATGGTCGGGTTCGCGGTGGCCGCCTGGGTGTACCTCGGGTTGCTGGCGACCCAGATGGGCGACATGTCCGCCGTGCTGGCCATGCCGATGACGGCCGCCTGGTCCCCAGCCCAGGCGGCCCTGATGGTCACGATGTGGGCGGTGATGATGGCGGCCATGATGCTGCCGTCGGCCGTCCCGATGGTGCTCGCCTACGACCAGATGGACCGAGCGTCCGCCGATGCGCGCGACGGTTCAACGGTCCTGTTCGTCGCCGGCTACATCGTGGTGTGGGTGGCGTTCGCCGTCGCGGCCACGGGTCTTCAATGGGCCCTTCACAACATGGCGCTCGTGGACGGCATGGGGGCCGCGACGGGAGGCGGGCTAGCGGGCCTGCTGCTGGTCGGAGCCGGGGTCTTCCAATTCTCTCCGGTCAAGAAGCGAAGCCTCGGCGCATGTCGCACGCCCATGGGGTTCCTGATGACCTCGTGGCGAGATGGCAGGCTCGGCGCCCTGAGGATGGGCCTCCTTCACGGGACGCTGTGCTTCCGCTGTTGCTGGGCGTTGATGATCCTGCTGTTCGTGCTCGGCGTGATGAACATCGCCTGGGTTGCGGCCCTGACCATCTTCATCCTAGCCGAGAAGGTCTCGCGGCGCGGCGAGGCGATCTCGGCGATTGGCGGAGTCATCATGATCGTCTGGGGTGTCGGTGCGGTCCTGGTAGGGTGAATCGCGCGGTGCTCGTGAGCACCTCACCGACGGTGATCGACTCGTTGCCCCGTGTGTTCCGCAGGGGAGCCCTCTCCATCAGCCCGGGGTCAATACGACCAATTGGACGTCAAACCCATGTTCTGCCCTCGTCGATTGGCCCTCTGATCCTGTAACGGATGGCGTGACCATTCTGGACATGTGAAACCGTGGTCAGGTGGGCTCCAGGCTCGCCACCACCACTAACCACCCCTCCGCCCGCCCGCTGTAGATCAGCTGCTCGGTCGTGAGACCGGACCGCGCCCGGAGATCCGCGAGGTGTCGCTTCGCGCTGCTCGGCCGGACGCCCACCGGCGCCGCCGCGTCCGGCGCGGAGCCTCCAGCGGCGACAAGGCCGCGAGGCCGTCGACCTGACGGGCGGTCGGCGTCCGCGAAAGCGAGCCGCGCAGGTAGCCGTCTCTCTTGGGGCGTGGCTCACGCCGGGTGCTGCGGTCTATTCGCCTACGGTGCTACGCCGTCGGGACCAGGCACATGAGGAGCAGGTTTCCCATCAAAGGAGGGCCGGAAGCCCACGAGCGAGAGCTGCTCGACCGCCCGCCGACGGGCCGCGGGCGTGCCGTCGTAGCGCCAGCCCAGGAGACGGCTCAGCACCGCTCGGATGATCGGCGCGATGAGCCTGTTGCGGCGCTCGTAGTCGGGGAAGAGGCGCTCGGCCTCCTCCGGCGGGAGGATGCGATAGGCCGGCGCGAAGCGCTGCCGACCGGTCCACACCTCGTGTGCCAGCCCAGCCTCGACGTTGTGGAGCCATCCGGTCCGGCGACCCCAACCCGCGGCCACGACGGACTCCCTGGTGACAGGGTCAAATCGAACGACCTCGAGGACGGTCTCGCGGTGCAGCCCCGTCTTCCGACCCGTGTGGACAAGGAGGAGGAACCGGTGGCCCAAGAGGATGCCGAGATGAGCGTGATAGAGGTGGACGGGCAGCCCCAGGAGTGAGCGAAGCACGCCGGTCGGCGGGGACGGCTGGCGCATCGGGGGTTGTCCCGTCGGAGGGGGCTCGCCAGATGCCGTGGGTGGTTGCGTGGTGGTCATCGCCCGATCTCGTGGCCGAGGGCCTGCGGGGTCACGCTTGGCCCGACCGCGACTGGCGGCGGGCCGCTGGGTCGTGCCGCGGCACGCGACTGAATCGTCGAGTCTCCGATATCCCTGCGCAGGGCACCCGCGAGCCATGACTCGTAGTCGTCCGAGGACCAGCCGTGGATCACCACGAGTCGTTCGTACACCGACGTGAGCGTCAGGGCGTCGAGGAGCGCCTCGACGCGTCGAGCGTCGAGCCCGCGCTCGAGCTCGAGCGCGCCGAGCCGCCGCGCGAGCCGCGCGATCCCGCCGCTTCGCCTCGCATTCGCAGCCACGACCTCGGCACGGATATCCGGATCCGCCGCCGACGCGCTCACGTCGATCATCACGATGTCGTGCCCGGCCTCCCAGCGCAGGCGGATCGAGCGCGCGAACGCACCCAGTGCCTCCTCCAGGTCCGTGACCGCGAGGGCGGCGGCGTACGCCTCCGACGCCGCCGGATCGGTGACCACCGACTCGCGCAGGGCGCGGAGGATGTTCGCCTTCGACCCAAAGACCGCGTAGACCGTCTGGACCGCAACGCCGGCCTCGGATGCGATCTCCCTGAGCGTCGTGGCCGCATACCCGGCATCGGCGAACCCCCTCCGCGCCGCCTCGAGGATCCGACGCGTCGTAACCGCTGCCTGTTCGGCCCGCAGGCTGCCGGTGGGGCTCTTGACGTCCCTCATCTCGATAGAGTACAACATCAGGTAGTTAGAGTGCCACTCTATCGAAGCACAAGGAGCGTCCCGACATGAGCGTCGATCAGGAGACCATCGAGCGGAACATCGCGGCCATGCGTCGACTCATCGATGAAGGATTCACCCGGGGCAATGCTGACGTCTGCGACGAGCTCGTGTCACCGGACGCGCTCGAGCACCAGCGGGGGCTCAAGGGCGGGATCGACGGGGCGAAGGAGACGATCCGAACACTGCACGAGTGGTTCAGTGACTTCGAGCTGACGATCGACGACCTAGTCGCGCAGGGCGACCAGGTCTGGATCCGGGCAACCGGCCGCGGGATCAACACGGGTAGCGTCTTCGGACGGCCACCCACGGGCCGCCGATTGGAGATCACCGTGTTTGATCAGGCTCGCTTCCGTGACGGACGACTCGTCGAGCACTGGGGCGTCCCCGACCAGCTCGGTCTCCTGATCCAGCTCGGCCTGTTCGGCCGACCCGAACCGGCCGCTGTTCCCGGCTGAGAGACGCCGCTAGGCAGTGCGACCGAGTGCTCTTCTCCCACGGCGGTGAGATACCCGATCCGTTTGAGGCGCTTCGAAACCTGTTGCGCGGCGTCAAACCCGCGTTGTCCGCTGGAGCCGGATAGTGGACGCTGGCGTGGGCCGTTCGATGATGGTCCATCTTCCGACACCGCTCGAACGTGCGGATCGCCTCGGTCGAGCGCTTGGGCTCGCCCCAGGGCGCCTGTGGGTGAAGCGAGACGACTGCACCGGTCTCGCCACCGGCGGCAACAAGGCTCGGAAGCTCGAGGTCCTGGTCGCCGATGCTCTGGCGACGGGCTGCGACGTCCTCGTGACGGCCGGCGGGCTGCAGAGCAATCACGCTCGAACGACCGCCGCCGCTGCAGCTCGTGCCGGTCTCGGCTGCGTTCTTGCGTTCAACAGTGACGCACCGACGAGGACCGAAGGGAACCAACTCCTTGATGTCATTCTCGGTGCTGAGCGCCGGTACGTCGGACCGCTCGCAATGGACGACCTCAACGACGTCGTCACCCACATCGCCGACGAGTTGCGGGCGGCTGGCGGAAAGCCCTACGTGATCCCTGTAGGCGGATCGTCCCCGCTCGGCGCGAGTGCCTATGTCGGCGCTGCCGATGAGATCGTCGCGGATCTCGGGCACGACGACGTGTTGGTGGTCACCGCCACCGGCTCCGGTGGTACGCATGCCGGCCTGGCAGCTCGCCTCGGTCACGACAGAGTGATCGGGGTGGACGTCGGAGCATTGGCCGACGCCGCATCTGCGGTCCGCCAGTTGACGATCGAGGTGGCCGCTCTCGTGGGCTTTGCCATGACCTCCGACGAGCCGCGGCTCCTGCGCGATCAGGTTGGCGTTGGTTACGGAACTCCGACCGAGGCCTGCCGGGAGGCCATCCGTCTCGTGGCCCGGTCGGAAGGTCTCCTGCTCGACCCGGTGTACTCGGGCAAGGCCTTTGCCGGCCTGATGAGCCTTGAATCTTCCGGGCTTCCGGCGAAGGCGATCGTTTTCCTGGCGACAGGTGGCGCGCCAGCATTGTTCACCTCGCGGTACGAAGACTGGCTGCTTGAGGCGAATCATGAACCAGGCCCTGGGCTGGGCTGATCCGTCCAGCGCCGAGCCGTCAGCCGATGTAAGGCCAAGCGGCATCTGGTCGGTTCGCGACGGCGGCCTCCCCGGACGGTCCATGGAACGGCCCGGCCTAGGAATAATGGGCTGGGTGCGGCGTCAGATTGGGCGTCAGGTGCTCGCTCCGGGGATGGTTTCGGGCAGGTCCAGACGGTCGGCCGAACGTGAAGGGTTGGCGCCGACACTCGGATTTGAACCGAGGACGTGCTGTTTACGAACAGCTTCGACGCGCCGCTCCTCACGCTCAGATCGTGTTTGGTGGGCACTTCCTCTGGTGGGCAATCTGGTGGGCGGTCGCCCCTGATCGGCCTCCTTCGTCGAGGTCAGACCTGGAGTCGTCGGACGTCCTCGAGCGCGGCGTCGGCGACCGCAACTGCCACTGCCGCGGGCCAGACGAGCTTCATGTCGACCACCTACGGATACAGCCTCACGCTGCCGGCGGGCTGGACGGGGGTCCAGGCGTCGCAGACGTGGGACGGCACGTCGGCGATTTCATCGGATTCGCCACAGGTCGACCAGTTCCACAGCCTCTCCGATGCCGGCGCCACCGGAGTCGCGGCGCCGGTCTCGCAGGCGCTTCCGGCGCTCACCTCGGCCGTGATAACGGCGACAGCGCGAGATCACGGCGACACCTGTCCGTCACCGCCTGAGTCGCAGGATCCGATCACCGTGGGCGGCAAGCCCGGCATGTTGGTCGCGTGGGACTGCGGCATCCTGATCAATATCGCGGTAACGATGCACAACGGCGTCGGTTACCAGTTCCTGCTGCGCGATCCTGAAGGCCAGGCGTCAACCGACGCTGCTGATCGAGCGGTGTTCCTCGCCATCCTCGCCTCGGTGCAGTTTCCGGACTGAGCGACCAGGGGACGCAGGAGGTCACCCTGGAAGTGCGGCTTCCAGCGTTGCCCGGAGCCAGGCCTCGTATCGCTCCCGCGTCCACCCGCATTGGAAGACAAGGAGCGCGTACACGCTGGACGATCCGAGCGTGTAGAGCAGGTCCGTGGCGTAGTCGACGTCTGCGCCCGTCTTCGCCGCAAGGGCCGCGGCCACCTGGTGTAGATCGGCCCGGCGATGCTGCCGGCCCCGGTCGCGGCGCTCGGCCACCTCGAGATCCGCGGACGCCGCGGCCTCCGCGGCCTCTAACAGCGCCGCGCTGCGAACGTGGAGTGCGGTGGTGAACCGGGCGAAGAGCGCCGGGATCTCGGGCCCGGGCGCCTCCAGCGTCTGTCGGAACCAGTCGCGATCCCGGACGGCTATAGAGGCGTCATCGCCGCCCAGGGCGAGGCCCATGGCCCCATCCAGGATGGCACGTTTCGTCGGGAAGCCGAGGTAGACCGTTCGGCTCGCCACGCCCGCCGCGGCGGCGATGTCGGCAACGCTCGTCGCGGCGTAGCCGGGCTCGACGAAGAGCCTGGTGGCCGCGGCCAGGATCCGGAGCCGGGTGGTCCGGGCGCGTTGCACGCGGGTCGTCGACCGATACGGTCGCTTATTGACAGTCGTCGTCATCGGGGTCCATGATGCCATTCGCTGCATAACCTATGCAGCTAATAATAGGGAGTTGTTGATGGCGACGGGAAATGTGGAGCAGCAGGGGATCGGGGCGAGCGGCGGGCAGGCGTCGCTCCTGAGGGCGAGCGCCATGGCGACGACGGTGTACGCCATCCTGCTGGGACTGCTGGTCCTGGTGATCTTCCTGGAGAACGGCTCGATCACCGTTCCGCTGGTCATCCTCAGTGGCGTTGGCCTGGTCGTGGCGGCCGTGATGGCCACGACGCGCCAGCACTGGACCGCGTGGCTGGCGGCCGCCTTCTCCCTGGTCGCGCTGGCCGGCGACGGCCCCCACGCGATCCAGCAGATCCTCAATCCGCAATCGGTCGTCGACGTGGTGGCTGCGGTCGCCGTGATGGCTGGCGGGCTGGTGGCGCTCGCCTTCGCGGTAAGGGCAGCTCTCAGCCGCTGATCCAGCCCTGGCAAGGAGGCTCGACCGTGAGCGCACGAGTTGGCGCCGTCGAAGCGGTGGTCATGGACGTTCACCTGCCTGCGGGAGTCGCAGGACCGGATCCACTCAGCTTCGACGTGCGCTGCTTCCTGGTTGCCCATCCCACGGGCGTGGTACTCATCGACACCTGTCTGCCGGGCAGTGATGGCCTCATCGCGGCTGCGCTGGAGCGAATCGGCGCCGAGTGGAGCGACATCACCGATATCCTGCTGACGCACGCCCACGCTGACCATATCGGGGGCCTGCCCGGCGTGACGCCCAGGGCGCCTGGGGCGTCGGTCTGGGCCGGCGCAGAGGACCAGGCGCGTATCCCGTTCGCCGGGCAATGGCAGACGTTGGCGGAAGGAGGCCGTGTGCGCGAGCTGCACGTGCTCGAGACGCCGGGCCACACGCCGGGTCACTGCAGTCTCGTCCACGAAGTCGCCTCGTTGCTGTTCGCGGGCGACCTCGTGGGCACGATGGCTGGAACGCTCACGCGCTCACCCGCAGCGTTCACGCAGGATGCCGAGCTGGCCGAACGGAGCCTGCAGCGAGTCGCCGAGCTGCACTACGACCGCGTGCTCTTCTCCCATGGCGGCGAGATTCCCGAACCGATGGATGCGCTCCGTCAGCTGGTGAGGACGGAGGCGGCCGTCGCGTCGACAAGGAACTCCCGGACCAGTCCGCGCAGCCGGTGCTCGGTGCGGACCACCCGCTCGTCGCGATGCAGCACCCCCGCCAGCTCGGCGTCGTGGTGGCCGTGTGACTCAAGCGGTCCGTAGTGGTGGGCGTAGAAGTCTCCTTGCCCGGTGAGCTTTGCTCGATGACGAAAAGGGTGCTTCTGAAGCCTCGTAATCCTCGAGGCGATGTCGATCCGAAGGGCTGAAGCACCCTTATGGCAGCCTGTCATCCGACCCAGCGACACCCAAACGTGCTCAATCGACCCAGGTTGGGACGGCTGGCATCGGAATCTCGCGCATCCGGTATGCGGTACCACTCTCGCCCTCCGGAGGGCGGATTCGTGCTCAAATCGGCCCGCTTCGGGCAATTTCGGCCGACTCGAGCATCCTTATAGGCACCCTTGTCGGTTTCGAACGGGCCGATCGGCCCTCACTCGTGGCGTGGCAGGGGATACAAGATGTGGTGGTCGGCTGCTGATGCGATCTACATGTTGTGGGCCAAGCCACGTGGTGCGATCCGCCTTGCGAACGCCAATTTCGGTACCACCGTCATACCGTATGTCGTGGTTGCTCGGCCCGATGAATACTAGATGTTGCGGTCTTCACCCGATCGAAGACATCCAGCTGATCGCTACGTCGGCGATGCCCGGCGCGGCCGGCGACGAGCGGTCTTCCGCTCCGGTGTGTCGGCCCTGCGCTCTTTCCCTTCCTCCCCTTCGAGGACCCGTCGAACGCTCTCGGATGCGTTCCAGACGCTCGGCCTCGCGGCGGCGGCGCTCCCTGCGGGCGTCCGCAATCTGGTCTTCCAGGTCCGCGATCCGGTCGGCGACCGTCTCGCCGGCCTCGACCTCGGGGACAACGGCGAATAGCTCCTGCGGTCGGTACTTCGGCAGGATCGGGCGCGTGCCCGCGAGGGCCTGTTCGCGCAAGCACCGCTACCTTGGGCTGTCGTGATCTAGGAAATGGTGAGCGCGGGCGCTACGGCTGATCGCCGCGAGCCTGCGACGGGAGATGAAGGCCGGCTTCGGCGCTCTGAAGGACCTGCTCGAAAACCGTGTGGTGGCGGTCTCGTCCGGCCACGCCTGAAACGTCTGGACACACGAGGTCCGCTCCGAACTCGGCGCAGCCGCTCCTCCGCCTTTGGTGTTTTCTCGCGGGGCAAGGCAGACAGCTGGTAGATCGCGCGATTCATCGGGCGTCCTCGACGCCAGCCTGAGGTCTGCGCGGGCGGACTGCCCGGGCGGCGACGACGAGAGGAAGCTGCGCCGCGGCGTAGATGACCACCCCCGTCTGCAGCGCGCGGCGATCGCCTACTGGGACCTTCTTCACGACACCGTCGCGGCATGTCAGCCTAGTGACATCCCCGAGCCCGAACTGCTCCGTCGATGCGCGGCCGCGTGGGGCACCGTCTATGGCATCGCTCGACTGGGTGCGCTGGGCCAGATCCCGAAATCAGTTCCTGGCGACATCGACAGCCTGCTCCACGAGGCTCTCGACATCCTCCGCCTGGGCTGGCAGGCAAGCGGCTCGGTTGGGCCTCACAGATAGACAGCTGGCCGACCACGATGAAACTATCAGAGGCGCTGCCCCAGGTCGTTGCGATGACCGACTGAGGCCGCCGGATCAAGGCATCAGGCGGCCACTGCCCGTTGCCCGATGTTACCAACAAAACGTCTAAGCCCCTTGACTTGACATAGTCTAGTACGGTAGACTACCATCGTGAAGAAGTCGAGACTCGTCAAGGAGATCAGGAACGCGGCGAAGGCGCAAGGCCTGTCCTTCGACCTCGACCGGCAGGGCGCCTCGCATGAGATCTGGATCTGCGGCGACACGAAGGTGCCGATGCCGCGCCACGCGGAGATCACCGCGACGACCGAGCGATTGATCCGCAAGCAACTCGAAGACGCACTCGGCAAGGACTGGTGGAGGTAAGGATGTACGTCGAGGTCATCACGCAGCGCGACGGAAAGTTCTGGGTGGGCAGCACGCCCAACGTGAAGGGTGCCTTCGTCCAGGTCCGACGCCTCGAGCAGGTCGAAGAGGCGATGCGCGAGGTGCTCGCGATGCTCTTCTCCGATAAGGACGTCACCGGCTGGCGCATCGCCGTCAGGCCCGTGCTGCACGGCCGGCCGGCGCGCCTCGTCGACGTCGCCCGTTGGCTGCGCGACCTGGACGCCGAGGTCGGCTCGCTGACGACGAATGCCACCGCCGCCGCCGCCCACGAGCTGCGGGCGGCGGGCTTCGCGCAGCGCGATATCGGGCGCCTGCTCAACCTGTCGTTCCAGCGCGTCTCGCAGTTGCTGACCGAGGTTCCGACGGTCCCGACCATGGAGGAGCTGCGCAACCATGTGCGCGTGCTGGACGCCAGCCTGGCCGGCATCCGCAAGGTGCTCGACCCCGAAGAGCAGCGCGAACGCGTCCACGCCTGAGCGGGCCCTGACGCGCTGCCCCCTTGGTAGCGACGGTCACCGGCCCAACCCCGCGCTGTCGTTCGTCAGCGTCGGCCCGATCGTCGCGTTGGACCTAGCGGGCGTGTCCGGCGGTTGCGCTGCCCGCCCGTGGGCGCGATGTCCGGCGCCGGTGGATGGCCCTTGTCGTGCCGGTCACGCCCGCCGCGCCCGGTTCCCAGGTGCAACCGCGGCTAGAGCTAGCCGGCTCGGCTGACGGATCGTGGATATGGTCCTCTGGGACCTCGAGGCGATCGACCTCCTGGGTCCTGCCTTCATCGAGCGCCGAAGGGACCGCACCGGCCACTTCCGGTTCATCGCGGTCGACGGAAGCCCGAATTGTCACCGCGCTGTCCGCGCCGAAGGCGGGTGACGACGGCTGAGGCCTACTCACAGATCCGCCCGCCGGGCAGGGTGGAATCGTCGGAGCTCGTCGCGGTCGGCGAACAGCTGTGCGTCGGCCAGGCCCAAGTAGCGACGCGGCGCCAAGCACCCTTTTCAGCACCCTT
>JBBSCG010000052.1:0-13756 GCA_038250515.1 Candidatus Limnocylindria bacterium | reverse complement strand
GGTCAGCCAGCCGGCGAGCAGCGCGAACGGCAACGCGAGGAGCAGCAGCACGTCGATGGCGGCCATGCCGGCCGGACCAAGCACGCCGCTGATCGCGGTCGCCAGCGGAACGCCCAGGATCGCGGCGAGTGGCAGGCTGATAACCAGCGCCACGCCGGTGACGCCCAGGAGCAGGCCGAGCCAGCGGCGACGCGTGTGACGATTCATGCCCTCGGCGCCCAATGATGCGAGGCGCGCGAGTCCGAGAGCCAGCAGTCCCGCGGTGACGAACGTGATGCTTGCGCCGAGGGCGGGTTGCGCGAAGGGCACTGATCTGGCCGCGCCGCTGATGCTGACGACGATCCAAAAAGCCGCCAGTCCGAGCAGTCCGATGCCCAGCAGCGACTCGACCAACCGGGCTTCGGCGCCCTCCTCGGCGTGGACCGTTCCGCGCAGGAACGCAACGCCCGCCAGCAGACCACCGGGGTGCATCGCCAGCACCGCGCTGATGTCGTGACTGCGCGGTGCGAACGCAACGGCGCCGATCCCCGCGACGAGCAGCGCAAGACCACTACCCAGTGCGGTGTAGCTCAGCGGACTGAGCTGGCTGCCGCCCCTCGCGAAGAGGAGGCCGGCCAGCGCCGCGATCGCAAGCTCCGTGATGCCGATATGCGTCCGGTCATCGCCGAGTGTCCACTGCACCAGCAGGTACACGAGCGTGAGCCAGCCAGCCTCGAGGGAGGCGTCCGCGAGGATGGCGAGGATGCGCTCAGGCGGTGAGATCCAGCGCATCGGCCGTTCGCCAATCCGGTGTGAGCGACAGGACGGAGCCGTGCACCCGCAGAGCGCGGGCGCGAGCGACGTGGGCAGCGGCGTCAGGTCCGTACGCGGTGAGCCGCACGTTGAACCCCTGCTGCGCCAGGCGGCGCATGGCGGCGAGATATGCGGCGGGATCGCGACTGCTGAGGACGATCACGCTGGCGCCGGCCGGCATGCGCCGCGGCACCTCGCCGAGCAGGCCACCGAATGGAATGGAGGCGAAGGAGCTGACGGCGGCGAGCGCATCGGCCACCCGCTCGAGCTGGCCACTTCCCGCCGATGGCGTGATGTGGACCGTATGCTGCGGCCGGCCGCTGTAGGCGTTGACGGCCAGTCCGACGGCGATCCCCGCGCTCAGCAGGCTGCGTGCGAGCGAGACGGCAGCGACGCACAGGCCCTCGGCCAGATCGTCGTCGTAGGCCATCTCCCAGTACGGACCGGCCGTCGTCTGCATGTCGAGCGCAATGAGCGCCTCGCGCTCGCGGCCCGGATCGAAGCGCCGACTGAGGGGCCTGCCCCGTCGCGCGGTCGCCTTCCAGTGGATGCGCCGCAGGCGGTCGCCATGCTGGTACGGTCGCACGCCCGCGAACAGGCTGGGCTCCTCGAACAGTCCCCGTACGGCGCGCGTACTGCCGGCCATCAGGCTGGATCGAGCGGCCACCCGGACGGGCACGATGCGCGGCACGATCCGATAGCTTGCCGGCTGCTCTTCCTCGACCGATGCGCTCGAGCGCGCGAACAGGTCAGCCACCTCCAGGCGTACCCGGCCGAAGTCGTACACGCCGCGTCGGCCGGCAACGATCTCAAGGCGGCGCGTGATCCGCTGGAACCAGCCCGCGCTCCAGGTCGTCTGCAGGATCGCCCAGCCCGGAACGCCGGCGGGCAGCAGCGGACGGTTGCGCACAACCGCGGATTCGCTCACGAAATCGCCGACCTGCAGCCAGGGGATCGGCAGCAGCTTTCGGTTGCGCACGGTGAGCTCGAGCTCGATCTCCTCGCCCCACATGGCACGGTCGCTCGCAAGGCGGCGCGCGTAGCTCACGCGGCGCAGTCCCCGCTGCGACCAGAGCGAGCGCAGCACGCTGACCAGCGTCAGCAGCACGCCGACGACAAGCAGGCCCGGGGCAGCGAGCAGCGCGCCGGCGATGGCGAGCAGCACGCCCAGCCCGGGGCCGAGCACCCTCAGGCGCCTGCTTCGGCCGATTGCGCTGCCGGAGGAACCGCGACGGTTGCGAGCATCTCGGCGATCACCGCCTCGGCGGTGGCGCCGCGCAGCTGGCGGTCGATATCGAGCATCACCCGATGCCCGAGCACGCTCGGCGCGACGGTCTTCACGTCGTCGGGCAGGACGAAGTCACGCCCAGCGAGGTGCGCCCATGCCTGCGATGTCCGATACAGCGTGACGCTCGCACGCGGGCTGGCTCCCAGTGCGAGCTCGGGACGCTCGCGAGTGGCGCGCACGAGCGAGACGAGGTACTCCTCGACCTCGTCGCTGACCGTGATGTGGCGTACCTCGTCGCGCAACGAAAGGATGCGTGCCGCATCAGCGATCGGCTCGACGGCATCGAGTGGCTGCGCGCGCTCGCGGTAGCGGCCGGCGATGCGTCGTTCATCGGCCACACCGGGGTATCCCATGCGGATGCGGACCGCGAATCGATCGAGCTGCGCCTCGGGCAGTGCGAACGTGCCCTCGAGCTCGACCGGGTTCTGGGTGGCGAGCACCAGGAACGGATCGGGCAGCGGTCGGGTCTCGCCCTCGATCGAGGCCTGGCCCTCCTCCATGGCCTCGAGCAGAGCCGACTGGGTGCGCGGCGTGGCGCGGTTGATCTCGTCGACGAGCAGCACGTTGGTGAAGATCGGCCCAGGAATGAAGCGAAATCCGTTGCCCTCGAGCAGGCTCGCGCCGAGCACATCGCTCGGCAGCAGGTCGGGCGTGCCCTGCACGCGAGCGAAGCCCAGTCCCAGCGCTCGGCTGAAGGCGCGGGTCAGGAGGGTCTTGCCGACGCCCGGAACGTCCTCGACGAGGACATGCCCATCGGCCAGCAGGGCCACCGCCATGAGGCGCAGCGGAAGGTCATCGACCACGACCGCTCGCGCGACCACCTCGCGCAGCCTTCGCCAGAAGCGCTCGCCCTCGATCGAACGCGGCTGCTCGCGTCGATCGTCATCGGTCTTCACGCGCTCCTCCATGCGTTCACGGCTGCGTCATTCGGCATTGTGCATCAGGTGGCAATCTGGGGCGCTTCGCCTAGATCCGGTGTGAGCCAGCGTTGCTCGATGGTATGCCGTTGTCCTCCTGGCGTCACTGAGGCGCGCCGGCTAGCCGGTGACGAGGAATGTGACGCCTGCAATGAGCAGCACAACCTCGATGATCGCCACAAATATTCGCTCCGGCAGTCGGTCGAGGATGCGCTTCCCGATGAATGAGCCGGCCACCATGATCGGTCCCAGCGCCAGACCGATGCCTACCGCTGCGAGGCTAAGGATTGAAGCCCCACCGTAGGCGGCCAGCTTGGTCACGTGCATGACTACCGTGGCGAGTGCCTCGGTACCGATGTAGGCGCCCTTGACGAGGCCATACGCCAGGAAAAAGGGCGCCATGAGTGGTCCGACGCTGCCGAGCAACGCCGAAAGGAAGCTGAACAGCGCGCCGAGCGGGGCGAACGCCCGCAACGGCAGTCGTCGCGGCGGCCCGGGGCGCAAGTGGCGCCAGGCGACCACCAGCAGCAGGAATGCGCCGAGCACGCGCGTCAGCGCCGAGAGCGGCGCGCTGGCGAAGAGGAGACCGCCAAGGAGGGCGGCCGGCACGCCGCCCAGGGCGAACCAGCCGACGACGTGGAGATCGAGCTCGTCGCGATTGAGAATGACCCGCGCGCCGTTGCCGATCAGCTGGGCGACGGTCAGGATCGGGATGGCGTCGCGCACCCCGAACACCGCGACCAGCACCGGCAGGAGCACCGCTGCGCCGCCGAAGCCTGCGACGGCCGCAAGGGTGCTGGCCAGCAGCGCCGCAGCGGCAAGCAGCAGGAGTTCGGGAACGAGCGAAAGCGACAGCTCCGGCATGCCAGCGCGATGCTATGGCATTGACCGAGGTCTCATCGCATCGGTATGCTGCTGCAGTCGATGGTGTCCGCCTGGACGTTGACCGTCTGAACCGCCCATTCGGGCCGATGGCTCCTATTGCTCAGATTCGGTAGCAGTGGGAACCAGCGTGTTCATCCGAATACCGACCGGCCTCGAGCGCTCGTCGCGCCAGCCTAGTCGCGAGCGGGCGGGTCGGTCAAGGCGTCCGATCGTGTTCGGCTGAAGCGGATGAGCGACTCGTCCTGTGCGTCGCGGGCGAGGGCCGCCTCCGCCGAGCTGACCGTCTGCTCGAGCAGGCACATGGTCGTCACCGGGCCGACACCGCCGGGGACCGGCGTGATGGCGCTGACCACCGGGCGGACCGCCTCGAAATCGACGTCGCCGACGATCCCTGTGTCGGTGACGTTGATGCCGCAGTCGACGACGACCGCCGAGCGGTTGACCATCTCCGGCCCGATGAGGTGCGGTGATCCCGCGGCGACCACCAGGATCTCAGCGCGCCGTGTCTCGCGTGCGAGGCTGCGCGTGCGCCGATGCGTGAGCATGACGCTGGCGTGCGCGCTGAGCAGCAGCTCGGCGGTTGGTCGCCCGACCACCGGGGAGCGGCCGACGACCACCGCCCGCTTGCCGGAAATCGGGATCTCGTAGTGGCGTAGCAGGGTCATCACGCCGAGCGCGGTCGCCGGCACGAACGTCGCCCCACCACGTGCCTGGCGCCCGGCATTGAGCGGCGTCGCGCCGTCCACGTCCTTCGCCGGGTCAATCAGCTCGACCACCGCGGGCAGGTCCAGGTGCGGCGGGATCGGCTGCGCGATGACGATTCCCGCGACGCTCGGGTCACGGTTGAGCGCTCCGATGCGCGCCGCGAGGTCGGAGAGCGAGACGCCCTCCGGCGGCTCGACGGGAAGTGGCTCGACCCCCACGCTGTGTGCGGCCCGCGCGATGCTCGCCGCGTAGACCGCCGAGGGCCCGCGCTGGTCGAATCGCACGATCGCCAGGCGTGGCGCAAATCCGGTCAGCGAGGTCAACGCTTCGACGCGCTCCGACAGGTCGCGCCACATCCGTGACGCGACGGTCCGACCGTCGAGCAGGCGCGCGGTCATGCGGTCCTCCTCAGACCGCCTTGTCCAGCTGAACATCCACCAACGCAAGCACCTCGCGCTCGCTCTGGGTGGCGGCCGCTTCGAGCTCGGCGGCTTCCTGCGTGGCTGCTTCGCGCAGCGGTTCGCCGGCCGGCAGGTACGGCAGGTTGATGCGTACGTTGAGGACTGCACCGCGGACGGCGGCCGAGGCCAGCTGTGCCGCCACGCCAGCATCGCTGATGGCATTCGGGTTGCCGACCGGCGCAATGCGCACCGCGAGATCGAGGACGGCTCGCGCACGTCGCGCGGTCTCGAGCGGAATGCGCGCCGCCTCGACCATGGTCCTGCTCATCTGACGGCTTCGCAGGTCACGTTCTTCGTCCGTCGTTTTGGGGAGGCGGCGCGCCTTCACGACGCTCTCGTACGCGGCCGCGTCCGCTTCTGCCAGGTCGAGCAGCTCCGCTCGCAGGGTCGCCGCTGCGTCTCGGACGTCGCGCAATGTAGCTTCCCGATCAACGGCTTCGGGTCGACCGATTGTCAGCTCGGCGACCATGCCCACCAGGGCGGCACCGATCGCTCCGCCGATCGCAGCGGCCGTTCCCCCGCCGGGCACGGGCTCGCGGCTGGCCAGTCGGTCGGCCAGCTCCCGAACGCTCAGCGACGTCAGTGAGGATGCATCGGTCATGTGCCGCGATTGTACGCAGGCGCCGGGCAGCCTCGGACGAGGGTCAGGCGGCCAGGTCGATCGCCTCCACGAACCAGCGACGTCTTCGGCCGTCGAAGACGAGCGATGCCTGTCCGCCGTCATCGGTCCGCAGGAGGTACGTGACGCGTGGTCCGCGCTCGGCCGGGTAGGCGGAGCGCTCATCGCGCACGCCTTCGAGTGCCACCACGCCGAGCTGGTGCCCCGCCCAGCGCAAGCGTGCCGGCCGATGGTGCCGCCGATCCCAGCTGACGTGTGCTTCGATCGGGTTGATGCTGGTCAATGCCATCTGTCTTTTTCTCCACTGCACGCCCGACCGGCACAGAACGGGCGTTCTATTGCTGGAGCCGGATCATACCGAACGATCGTTCTATTCGTCAAGTGGTCGGGTGGTCGGCTTTTCGCCGAAGTCAAAGCGCCGTTTCGGCTTCTCGATCAACAGCCTCGCCCGGGTGATGGCGGTCTCGCCGAAACGCTCGCGGACGGCATCCAGCGAGCGCGCCAGCCGCTCGCCGCGTGCAGCGCCGTCGAACAGGGTCAGCTGCTGCTCATCGCTCAGGTTGATGGCCGTCAGACCGATGAGCCGCACGCCGCGTCCCGCCACCAGGGTTTTGCTCAGCAACGCGATCCCGGCGTCGTAGAGCGGCTCGCTCTCCCTGGTCTGGCGCGGCAGTGGCGCCTGGCGGGCGAGCGTCTCGAAGCCCTCGTACCGGAGCTTGAGCTGCACCGCGCCCGCCGCCAGCTCATGTTGGCGCAGCCTGCTGGCGACCGATTCGGCGAGGTCGAGCAGGGTTGCCTCGAGCTGCGATCGCACGGCGGTATCGCGATCGAAGGTGTGCTCGTGACCGATGCTCTTCGGCGCGTGGAAGGGCACCACGGGCGATGGATCGATGCCGCGTGCACGCGTGGCCAGGTCCGCGCCGTGCTGGCCGAACCGCCGGCGCAGCGTGCCCTCCGAGAGCGCAGCAAGCTCACCGATGCTCGCGACGCCATAGTCGGCGAGCGCCTGGCGTGCCTGCGGCCCGACGCCCCACAGCCGGCTCACCGGCAGCTCGGCGAGAAATGCGGCCTCGCCGCCGGGCGGTACCACCACCAGCGCGTCGGGTTTGCGCAGGTCGGAGGCGACCTTGGCACACAGCTTGTTGCTCGCCACGCCGACGCTGACGACCAGGCCGATCTCGTCGCGTACCCGATCCTTGATCCGGCGCGCCATGGTTTCGCCGTCGCCGAACGCGGCGACGCTGTTGGTCACGTCCATGAACGCCTCATCGAGCGAGATCGGCTCGACCATCGGGGTGAGGCTGGCGAAGATGGTCATGACCTGTTGGCTGAGCTCGCGGTATCGGTTTGGACGACCGGGCAGGAAGACGCCATTCGGGCAGAGCCGGCTGGCGGTGCGCAGCGGCAATGCCGAATGCACGCCGTAGCGCCGCGCCTCGTAGTTCGCCGCGCTCACCACGCCGCGCTCGTTCGGCCCGCCGCCGACGATCACAGGCTTGCCACGCAGTGACGGGTCGTCGAGCTCTTCGACCGAGGCGTAGAACGCATCAAGGTCGGCGTGGAGGATGACGCGGCTCACGCCATCTCGACCCATGTGTCGCGACGCGCCGATCTGCGGTGTCAGAGCTTGCGGATGACGCCGACGACCTTGCCCTGTACCTGGACATCGGATGCGTAGATCGGCTCCATGCTGGCGTTGGCCGGCTGCAGCCGAATGCGGTCCTTCTCGCGGAAGAAGCGCTTGAGCGTCACGCCGTTGTCCTCCAGCAGCGCGACCACGATGTCGCCGTCGCGGGCGGTGGCCTGCGGCTGGACGACGACGTAGTCGCCGTCGTCGATCAGCGCGTCGATCATGCTCTTGCCGCGCACGCGCAGCACGTACGAGCCGTCGCGGGCCTGCATGGAACTGGGCACGTCGAGCGTCTCCGACGAGTCGGCATACGCCTCGATGGGCTGGCCGGCGGCGATCTCGCCGAGCACGGGAAGTGTCAGTACGTCGCGCTCGACCGGCATCCGGAACGGCGTGACGCGGCGCTCGGCGACGCGGCGAGGTGCCGGCGCGGGGCGGGTCACACGCAGCGCCCGCGATGAGTGCGAGCCGCGCTCGAGCAGCCCATCCCGCTCGAGAGCGATCAGGTGATGATGCACCGCGGACGTCGACGCCAGGCCAACCGCCTCCGCGATCTCGCGGACTGACGGTGGATAGCCTCGCTCGGCGACCGTGCGCGCAATGGTGTCCAGGATCCTGTCTTTTCGCTCGGCGTCGTGCCTTGTCACGGTGGCCCCTCTCTACGGCTTCTCGCGACGGTAGCAGAACGCATGTTCTAATGTCAAACCGATCCGCACGCCCCGCTCTGCTATGCTGCGGGACCCAATAGCTGACCGGAGCGCATCAACGTGAACCTGCCCGGCCGTTGGCGCTACCTGCGCCTTGCCCGCCTCGTTTGGAAGCTGCCGACCTACGCCCGCATGGTGTGGGGCATCATGCGCGACCCGCGAACGCCGCTGCCGCTGAAGGGCCTGCTGGCTGCGGCGCTCGCCTACGTCGTCATGCCGATCGACCTCGTGCCCGATGCGATTCCGATCATCGGCCAGGCCGATGATCTGACCGTCCTGCTGCTGGTGCTCGACCTGTTCATCCAGAACGCGCCACGCGACGTTCGCAACGACCACGCCGAGCGTGCTCGCAACGGCACGGCGGACCTTGACCGGGACCTGGCAAGGCTGCGCGGCCTGATGGGCACCCGCTATGACGAGATCAGGGACAACCTGCCCGAGCTGCTCGAGCGTTACGGCCGGCTGCGCGATCCGCATGCCCTCAAGGCGGCGCTTGGCCGATGGCGCGAGCAGCGGACGGGCGCCGGCATCGGTATCGGTCAGGACGACACCAACGCAGAAAGGAAGCCGTAACACCCATGAAGGTGATTCTCAAGCGCGACGTGAAGGGCCTCGGTCACGAAGGCGACATGAAGGACGTCAAGGACGGCTACGCGCGCAACTTCCTGCTGCCATCAGGTGCCGCGGCCGTCGCCGACAAGGGGACCGTTGCCAATTGGGAGCGCCACCGAGACCAGCGCGAGGAGCGAGATCGGTCGGTGCGGGCCGCCGCCGAGGCAACCGCGGTCAGGCTGAGCGAGATGAAGCTCGAGATCCCGGTCAAGGCCGGCGAGAAGGGACGCCTGTTCGGCGCGGTGACGAACCGCGAGGTCGCCCAGGCGATCGCCGCGCAGGGAGTCGAGATCGATCGGCACGATATTCATCTTCGTGAGCCGATCAAGTCGCTGGGAGAGCATCGCGCTGACGTGCGGCTGATGGCCGGTGTCGACGCGGTCCTGTCCGTGGTGGTGGTCGCGCAGCCCTCGTAGCCAGCCGCCGATTGCGACAGCAGAGCTGTCATACGCACGAAGAAATGTATTCGTGCTCGGCGAGCGAGGATTTCAACACGCGATCCACATCGGCTGACAGGTAATCCCCGAAAGCGGACCGCCTGTTCACATGCGATGGGGAAAACGCCTGCGCGCGCGCTGACAATGCGGTGGCTGGGGACAGACGAGGAGGGACATTCCGATCGCGACCACCATGACGCCAGGAAACGGATACGCGCTGCCTGCCGGCGACGCTTCGCTGCACAAGCTGTCGCCGCAGGCCCTCGAGGCGGAGCAGAGCGTGCTCGGCTCGATCCTCATCGACTCCGACGCGATCCTGAAGGTCGCCGATTTCCTGCGGCCCGCGGACTTCTACCGTCGGCAGCACGGCGACATCTTCGAGGCGATGCTCGCGCTGCACGGGCAGCGCGAGCCGATCGACCTCGTCACGGTCGGCGACGAGCTGGAGCGCCGGGATCGGCTCGAGCCGGTGGGCGGTCCGGCCTACCTGACGACGCTGATGAATGCCGTGCCGACCGCCGTTCACGTGGAGCACTACGCTCGCATCGTCGAGCGCAAGGCAGTGCTGCGCAACCTGATCGGTGCGGCGGGCAAGATCGCGGCGGTCGGCTACGAAGAGGCGAATGACGCCGAGGTGGCCATCGACCGCGCCGAGGCGATCCTGTTCGAGATCAGCCAGCATCGGACGGTCGGCGGCTTCGAATCGCTGGCGACGCTGCTCGGGCAGGCGTACGACCGGCTCGAGTATCTGCACGAGCACCGCGGGCAGATCCTCGGCATTCCGTCGGGACTCTCGCAGCTGGATGCGCTGCTCGGCGGATTCCAGCCGTCCGACCTGATCATCCTGGCAGCGCGGCCATCGGTCGGAAAGACGAGCCTGGCGCTGAACATCGCGCAGCATGCGGCGGTCCACGAGGGTAAGAAGGTCGGCGTCTTCAGCCTCGAGATGAGCAAGGAGCAGCTCGCACTGCGCCTGCTCAGCGCCGAGAGCGGCATCAACCCGCGGCCGCTGCAGACCGGCTTCGTGGACGAGACCGACTGGTCGAAGATCGCGCAGGTCATGAACGACATGCACAGCGCGCCGATGTGGATCGACGACTCGCCGGGACTCTCGGTCATGGAGCTGCGCATCAAGGCACGGCGGCTGGAGGCGGAGCAGCGCGGGCTGGACCTGATCATCGTCGACTACCTCCAGCTGATGCAGGCCTCGAGTCCGACGCGCGACGGCAACCGGGTTCAGGAGGTCTCCGAGATCAGCCGTGGCATGAAGCAGCTCGCGCGCGAGCTGAAGGTGCCGGTGATCGGTCTGTCACAGCTGTCGCGCGGAGTCGAGCAGCGCGGGACCGCCGAGCCGAGGCTTTCCGACCTTCGGGAGTCGGGATGTCTGAGCGCTGACACGCGCGTGCTTCGGGCGGACACGGGTGCTGAGGTCGAGCTGGGTCAGCTGTTGGCGAGTGGCGAGCGCAATATCCCGGTCTGGTCCGTCGACGACCGATTACGCTTGGTGCAGCGAACGATGACCCATGTCTTTCCCTGCGGGACGAAGCAGATTTACCGCCTGCGACTCGCATCGGGCCGAGAAATCAAGGCGACGGGTAATCACAAGTTCTTGACCTACGACGGTTGGGTTCCGTTGGATGAGCTGGCGCCCGGTCATGTGCGAATTGCGACTCCTCGTCTCATTCCTCAACCACAGGACGTCACTATCTGGCCGTGGCAAGAAGTCGTGATGCTGGCACACCTGATCGGCGACGGATGCTTCGTGCAGCGCCAGCCGATCCACTACACAAACGCGGATGAAGCGAATCTGCGGGTGGTAGAGGAGGCGGCTGCACACTTCGGCATCACTCCGCGCCGCGTCGTCCAAGAAAATTGGGCGCACGTCTATCTTCCGTCCCCACATCCCCTCGCGCGCGGGCGGCGCAACCCGATCGCTGAATGGCTTGATGGCCTCGATCTCTACGGCAAGCGATCTCACGAAAAGTTCATCCCAGCGCAGGTCTTCTCGCTTTCGAACAAGCAGGTTCGGTTATTCCTTCGCCACCTCTGGGCTACCGATGGCTCTGTGACTGCATCGAAGACTGGTGTGCGTATCTACTACGCGAGCTCCAGTCGGCGACTGGCGCTCGACGTCCAAACACTGCTGCTGCGGTTGGACATTCGGGCTCGCGTGCGAACCGTTCGTGGAAAGCTCCGACCCATGTGGACGGTAGATGTGACAGGAGCGCAGCAGAGACAGGCTTTTCTCGCGCTCATCGGTGTTCACGGTGCGCGTTCAACCAGCGCGGAAGCCGCAGCGGTCCAGCTGGCTCAGCTAAGGTCAAAGGCGAACCTCGACACGATTCCGATGCCGGCGTGGAGAGATGTCAAGGAGGCGATGGTTTTGGCTGCCATTTCCGGAAGCGAGCTGCAGGCGGCGGTCCCAGCATCGCGTGGCACGCGGCTCTTCGAGCATCCGCCCACTCGCCTCCGATTGGAGCAGATCGGCCAAACCTTGGCGAGTAAGGATCTTCAGCTCGTCGCTTCAAGTGATGTCTTCTGGGACATGGTTACGGCGATCGAGCGGTTAGGCCACGAGCAGGTTTATGACGCTACGGTACTTGGAACTCACAACTTCGTAGGTGATGGGGTCCTCACTCATAATTCTATCGAGCAGGATGCGGACGTGGTCCTGTTCCTGTATCGGGCCGAAGACCAGAATCCCGATTCCGAGGTCGAGCTCGTCAAGGCCAAGGTCGCGAAGCATCGCAACGGCCCCATCGGCGAGGTGCCGCTGCAGTTCCGCAAGGCGAACACGCGCTTCTACACCGTCAGCGCGCGCGAGGATGTGCCCGCCTACTGAGCTGAATCGGTCATGCCAGACCTGCCCGAAAGGACGGGTCAGACGGTGTACAGGCGCTTGGTCTCGCGTGTACACTCGGGCGCGCAACGTCCGGTCCATCGTCCAATCACGGCTGGGCGTGCGTCACAGGAGGTCAGGGTAGGTGTACGCCGACAAGACCATCCGCTGCCGAGACTGCGGGATGGACTTCGTCTTTTCAGCCGGAGAGCAGCAGTTCTACGCCGAGAAGGGCCTGGTCAACGAGCCGCAGCGCTGCCAGGCCTGCCGGGCGGTCGCCAAGCAGAATCGTGCTCTCGGCATCAGCACCCAGGGCGGCAACGGCCAGCGCGAGATGCACGCCGCGGTCTGTGCCGAATGCGGGGGCCAGGCGCTCGTTCCATTTCTGCCGCGTAACGATCGGCCGGTGTATTGCAGCAACTGCTACGACAAGGTCCGCGAGCGCGCCTGACCACATCTACCTGACCGATGCGAACGCCGCCGCTTCCCCGGCGGCGTTCCTGCGTTCGGCCGGCGGCGTTCACGACCATTGACCGATACCACAGTGCCGGTGGCTGCCTAGAATCGAGCGCATGCCACGTCGACCCGGTCGTCTGCTCATCGCCGCGCGTCGAACGGCGCCCTGATGTCGGTCATCGCCGTCGTCGGCGCGCAGTGGGGCGACGAGGGGAAGGGCCGCGTCGTCGACTACCTTGCGGCCGATGCTGACCTCGTCATCCGTTACCAGGGCGGCAACAACGCGGGCCACACCGTCATCAACCGCCACGGCCACTTCAAGCTGCATCTCATCCCATCGGGCATCTGCTACCCGCGGACGCGCAACCTGCTCGGCAACGGCGTGGTCATCAACCCGCCGGCGCTGGTCGCCGAGCTCGATGCGCTGGCCGGGGCCGGCATCGGCAGCGACAACCTGTTCATCAGCGATCGGGCGCACCTGGTGATGCCCTACCACCCGCTGCTCGACCAGCTCGAGGAGCGTGAACGTGGTTCGGCGAAGCTCGGCACCACCTCGCGAGGCATCGGTCCGGCGTATGTCGACAAGGTCGCCCGCCGCGGCATTCGGGTGGTGGACCTGATGGAGCCCGATATCTTCGTCGCGCGCCTCTCCACCGCCCTGGCGCGCGTTCGCCGCATGGTCACCGGCTACTTTGGCGCCGGAGGCGCGGCCGACCCGTTGGCCGATGCGATCGCCGAAGCGACCGACGAGTCGGCGATCATCGCCGCGTATCTCGCCGCTGCCGACCGGCTGCGTCAGCACGTGGTGGACGGCCGCGCCCTGGTGGACGAGGCGCTGGCCGCCGGCGAGCGGATCCTGCTGGAGGGTCAGCTGGGCACCATGCGCGACATCGATTGGGGCGTTTATCCCTTCGTGACGTCGTCGTCGCCGATCCCGGGCGGCGCGTCGCTGGGTGCGGGTTTGCCGGCGGTTGCCATCGACCACGTACTCGGCGTGGCCAAGGCGTACACCACGGCCGTCGGCGCCGGGCCGCTCCCGACCGAGCTCGATACCTCAGCCGGGGAGCACCTTCGCGAGCGCGGCGCCGAGTACGGCGCATCGACCGGCCGGCCGCGACGCTGTGGCTGGTACGACGCGGTGACCGTGCGCTACAGCGTCCAGCTCGCCGGTTACTCGTCGATCGCCCTGACCAAGCTCGACGTGCTCGACGACCTGGCGTCCATCCCCGTCTGTATCGGCTATCGCGATCCCACGACCGGCGCGCAGCTCTCCACCGTTCCCGCTTCCGACGCGATCTTCGCCCGCCTGGAGCCTGTCTATGAAGACCTTCCCGGCTGGCAGACCGATACGACCGCCTGCCGCAGCTTCGACTCGCTGCCGGCTGCGGCCCGCGCCTATGTGGAGCGC
>JBBSCG010000051.1:0-13868 GCA_038250515.1 Candidatus Limnocylindria bacterium | reverse complement strand
CCGGACGGATACGGCATGCTGCGCGACGGCGAGGTGACCGGCGGCATCGGTGCAAGCCAGGACGGCGGCCCCGGACAGGTGACCTTCTATGTTCACACCGATGATCCGGCCGCGACGCTGCGGCGCGTGGAGGAGCTTGGCGGGCGGGTGCTGATGCCGCTCACCGAGGTGGCGCCTGAGACGACGATCGCCCTGTTCGCGGACCCAGAGGGCCACGTCGTCGGCCTGATGTAGGGCTGGACGAGGGCTCCATCGGTACCCCTTGGCGGCCGACCGATTCGGTGGCACACTCCGCCAATGGAGCTCGACCAGCACGGACACGAGTGGCCGACCGGCGTGGGCCCGGAGGTGAACCCGAACAGCTCGGTCTTCCCGCCGATCGGCGACTACGCGTTCCTGTCCGACTGCGAGACCACGGCGCTGATCGCGCCGAGTGGCAACGTGGAGTGGCTGTGCCTGCCGCGCATGGACTCGCCCAGCGTATTCGGCGCGATCCTGGACCGCGATGCCGGATTTTTCCGCTTCGGGCCGGCCGAGGTCAGCGTGCCCAGCGGCCGCCGCTATCTGCCGGGCACCATGGTCGTCGAAACGAGCTGGAACACGCCCACCGGGTGGGCGATCATCCGCGACGTGCTGCTCATCGGTCCATGGAGGCATGACAGCCAGCGCTCCACCACCCACAAGCGAGCGCCAACCGACTACGACGCCGAGCACATCCTCCTCCGCCAGGTGCGCTGCGTGAACGGTGAGATACAGCTGTCGATCGACTGCGAGCCGGTGTTCGACTACGGCCGCCAGCTCGGCTACTGGGAGTACACCGAGCCGGGCTACAAGCAGGTCGTGTGTCGCGCCGAGGGCAGCGACGTCGCGCTCACGCTGACCAGCGACATCAACCTGGGCTTCGAGGGTCCGCGCGCCCTGGGGCGCACGCTGCTCAAGGAGGGCGAGCAGCGCTTCGTCGCGCTGTCCTGGGGCAAGGTCGCGCCGCCGCGCGAAGCGCCGGACGCGTACAAGCGGCTTGTCTGGACGGCGCACCACTGGCAGCACTGGCTGGCGCGCGGCCATTTCCCGGATCACCCGTGGCGGGAGCATCTCGCCCGCTCGGCGCTGACGCTGCGGGGCCTGACCTACGAACCGTCGGGTGCGGTGATCGCCGCCCCCACCACCTCGCTGCCGGAGACACCCGGCGGCGAGCGCAACTGGGACTACCGCTACTCCTGGATCCGCGACTCGACCTTCGCGCTATGGGGGCTGTACACGCTCGGCTTCGACTGGGAGGCGAACGACTACCTCTACTTCATCGCCGATGCCGCCGAACGCGAGGAGCAGCTTCGCGTCATGTACGGGATCGACGGCGAGGCCGTCCCGGAGGAGCGCACGCTCGATTGGCTGGGCGGCTACGACGGCGCGCGGCCGGTCCGCGTGGGCAACCAGGCCTACGAGCAGCGCCAGCATGACGTGTGGGGCGCGGTGCTGGACTCGGTCTACCTGCACACCAAGTCGCGCGATCACCTCGACGAGCGCATCTGGCCCATCCTCATCCGCCAGGTCGAGGCGGCCATTGCCAACTGGCGCAAGCCCGATCGTGGCATGTGGGAGGTCCGCGGCGAGCCGCAGCATTTCACCAGCTCCAAGCTCATGTGCTGGGTCGCGGCCGACCGCGGCGCGCGGCTGGCGCGTCTGCGCGACGACAGCGAGCGAGCCGAGCGCTGGCAGGCAGCCGCCGACGAGATGCACGCCGACATCTGCGCCAACGGCCTGGACAAGCGCGGCGTGTTCACGCAATACTACGGCACCGACAGCCTGGATGCCTCCCTGCTGTTCATGCCGCTTGTGCGCTTCCTGCCGGCGGACGACCAGCGCATCCGCAACACGGTGGAAGCGATCGCATCGGAGCTGACGGTCAATGGCCTCGTTCTCCGCTATCGAACCGACGAGACCGATGACGGCCTGTCCGGCCGCGAAGGCACCTTCACCATCTGTTCGTTCTGGCTCGTCTCCGCGCTCATCGAGATCGGCGAGGTCGATCGCGGCCGACGCCTGTGCGAACGGCTGCTGTCGCACGCCTCGCCCCTTGGGCTGTACGGTGAGGAGCTCGATCCGGAGACCGGTCGTCATCTCGGCAACTTCCCGCAGGCCTTCACCCACCTCGCGCTGATCAATGCGGTGATGCACGTCATCGGGGCCGAGCGCCGAGCCGCGGCCGGCAGTCCGTCGCCGCCCTACGCGCCGGAGGCGTCGCACCCGCGTGCGGGCAAACGTCGCGCAGGCAGGGAGGGCGCGCCCGCCGAGGCGCCCAGGCGAGGGCGCGAGCGCCCGTAGCCGCCATGCCCGCCCGCTGTTGCCAGACGGACTACGACGCTCTCTTCGATGAGCCGATGGCGCGCCGGCAGCTCGAGGCGTATCGGCGCAGGGGCGCAGAGGGCCACACGGCGGACCTTATCCGAGCGATCGTGGCGGACGGCGTCGAGGGCGCGACGCTGCTCGACATCGGCGGTGGGATCGGCGCCATCCAGCTCGACCTACTCAACGCCGGCGCGGCAAGCTCAACGAACGTGGATGCCTCGCACGCGTACCTTGCCGCGGCGCGCCTGGAGGCCGAGCGGCGCGGCTTCACCGAGCGCGCTGTGCATCGGTACGGAGATTTTGTGGAGGTCGGCGACGAGGTCGAGCCGGCCGATATCGTGACACTCGACCGCGTCATCTGCTGCTATCCGGACATGCCGGCGCTGGTCGGTGCATCGGTGTCACACGCTCGACGCCTGTACGGCCTGGTCTACCCGACCGACCGATGGTGGCTCCGCACAGCAGCCGCTGTCGGCAACCTGGGCCTGCGGCTCTTCCGGCGGTCGTTCCGCTTTCACATCCACGCCACGCGAGCGGTCGATGAGCTGGTGCGCTCACATGGCTTCGAGCGCCGCACGTCGCGACAGTGGATGGTCTGGCAGATGGCTGTCTACCGGCGCGTCAGCCCTTGAACGCGTTTCGTCCTAGGTTCATCGGAGTCGGGCATGAACCCTCAGCGGATGACGCCATCCTCTCAGGCGAGCCTGCACGCCCTGAGCGGACGTCTCGGGACGCACGTCACCGTATCTCGACTTGAACGCTCACGGGCACCGCACGACGGACCGCGTCGTCAACCGGGCAGTGGCGCCAGCCCCACTCAGCGATCGCGCGCAACACGGCGTCGTCAGCCTCGGCGTTGAGCGCGATCCGCACGCGGGTGCTGAGCGGGCCGGTCGGCACATCGTCGGAGGCGCCCAGGATGCCGCGATCGTCCGACTCGCTGTCGACGGTCACCTCCAGCCGCGACAGCTCGATCCCCTCCTCCGCGGCGCGCATGGCGACCAAGGAGGCGACGCACGCGGCGTGGCCGGCACGCAGGAACCACGCGGGCGACGGTCCTGCGCCACCTCCGCCGATGCTCGGCGGCATGTCGCTCGTGACGGTGGCGCCGTCCAGGCCCGTCACCGACACCCGGAGGCCGGACTCGAGACGAGCGGTCGCCTGGGAATCGGTATAGCGTGCCTCGTCGGGATGCTCAGTCAGGTAGGCGCGGGCGCCTCGAATCGCGTCGCCGATATCGGTCATGTGCTCTCCTCGGTGGACGCCAATGGCAGTGCGAAGGCGAAGACGCTCCCATGCTCGGAGCTCTCCTCCAGCCAGATGCGTCCGTCATGCCGGGCGAGGATAGCAGCGCAGATGGCCAGGCCAAGGCCGCTGCCCGAAACCTCCCTGGCCTTCGGCGCTCGAATCCCAACGGCGCGCCGCTCTGCGAGACGAAGCCTTCGGCCGAGTCAATTCGGGCACGACTCTCTGCCACACCGCGGCACAGCATACCTGTTGTTCCTGTGACCTGAAATGCCAGCGGGCTCGTGCGAGCCACCACGATCGTCGAGATTAGTGCACGAGCCAGGCAATTGCAGTGCCGGCTCGAGTGAACCGTCCTCGGAGGAGGAGTAGCATTGAAACTTCTGAGTGAGGCCTGCGGTCAGGGACGATGCTCGTGTCACCCCGGCCCGCTGCGCTCTGTGCGGAAGGTTCACCGGGTCGCTCTGCACTGCATCCGACCCGCCCGGCCGCGTTGCAATAGACTCGGCACCAGGAGACCCGCGTGGAGTTTAGTTTTCCCAGGAAACTGACCGTTGCCCCAGTCGTCATCGTTGCGCTCCTCCTCGGAGTGTTCGTGGCGACCGGGTCGAAACCAGTACATGTGTTTGGCGGACCGACACCGCCCGCGAGCGGAGTGGTCGGCTACGGCGCGTCCACTATCGGCGGGACAGCTGGAACAGTGACAAACGTAACCAGCCTGGCTCAGCTGAGAACACTGGTCGGCCAGAGCGGTAGTCGGATCCTGGTCCTGCCGCGGACGCGTCAGACCTGGGACCTGGGCGGTAGCGACCTCGACATCACCCAGCCCAACGTCACCATCGACGGCGGCGCGGTGATCTTCAAGGGTGCCGGCATCAAGATACTGACCTCGCAGGTGATCCTGCAGAACGTGACCAGCCATGCTGGTGACGTAACCGGCAACGCAGCGGACGTGGACCCCTTCACCATCAACGGCTACTCCCCGGCCGGGCAAAACCACTGCCGCGACCATATCGTGCTCAACCACGTCGAGGGTCTGTGGGGTCCGGACGTTGGCGGTCTTGCCATCCTGGGCTGCGTCCACGACACGACGGTGCAGTACAGCATCTTCGGCGAGGGACTGGTGCACTCGGCGCACGCGGGCAGCACGTCCGATGCTGCTGGGCATAGCTACTCGGTCAATGTTGCTGATAACTACGGCAACCCGGCCAACCGGGTGACGCTCTACGGCAACCTGCTGACCACCAGTGGCGGTCGCAACCCGCGTGTCATCGGGGCCACCTGCACGGATGTCATCGACTCGGTGCTCTACAACTACTCCGATGGGCCGTCTGGGAATCCGACCAGTCTGAATCTGATCGGCAATACGTATAAGAAGGGTCCGGCACCGGCAGCGGCCGGCATCGCGTTCAGGACCTCGCCGTGGCTCTACTCCAAGGATCTCGACTACTACAACACCCTGATTCCCGCATCGACCTACGTCAGCGGGGCGCAGGCGATTGGCTTCAGCTTCTCGACCCCGAGCGGCGACAGCCAGACGGTGCGTCGCTCGACTCCGGCGTGTGCGCCGTCGGCCAGCTCTATCGGCGCGCCTGCTGCCTACAGCATGGTCACCGCTCAGGCCGGGCCGGTGATCCGCAGCGACCAGACTCAGCGCCTGCTGGACAACGTCATCAACGGAACCGGAACGTACTATGACGGGGCAGCCTATCCCGCCCCGAACCCGACCTGGCCGTGACGCGGCGGAGCTGGTCTATAGCCTGCTAGTGACGATGAGCCTGCCCACCGGTATCCCGACCGGTCAACCAAGCCATTGCCCACCTGGCCCAGCGACGAGCCCTAGAGATCGAGACTCAGTCTGAGCATCGAGACCCAGACGCTCCAAGGGGATCTGCCGAGCGCAGTGCACACGTGGTGTGAATTTGGTCGCCGCCGCTGGCCGCCGCCGCGTCGTGGGCCGCCGCCGCTGACATATCGGCTTGGTCTTCTTGATGCAACAGGCACGGGTCCTGCCCACGCAACCGTCACAATCGACACGAGCGACTTTGCTTACCCCAAGACGAGCACGAGGTACCGGCCATGGACGACGAGCACGAGCACGAGCGTGAGCACCAGCCGCAGCGCGAGCACAGCGACGACACCGTGACCGACGACATCGGCGACGCCTTCAACAGCAATGACCGGACCCGGGAACCAGGCGGCCAGACACCGCCCGACGAGCTCGAGCGCGTCCGCGAAAAGGCCAATGCCAAGATCGGCCAGGGCGGCGAGACCGGCATGTCCGGCGCCGAGGCCGGAACGGGCATCACCGGTGGAAGCTCGGGGACCGACGCGACGGTCGGGTCGGACCTGGCTGACAAGGGCCTCGACCCGAACGCCTAGGAGGCCTGTCGCCGGATCAGCAGGGTGTGGCGGCCGCCGCGACGGCGCAATCGGGCGAGGTTTGGGCCGACGATGCGCTGCCGGCAGGTCGCGCAGACCGTCCATCGGCCTTCACGGATGAGGCGGATGCGATGCTCCGCGACGAGCACGCGCATCGGTATGCGAAGGCGTGAGCGAAGCACCAGCCGGCGTTCCCGCCACGCGGCTTCCGCACCGGAGACCCCCAGCGCTACGGCGTGGCCCAACGAGCTCGGATAGCGGCCACCCTCGCGGCGAACCGCCTCCTCGGGCGCCACATCGTGTCGCTGGTAGAGCGCGAAGGCGATCTCGTAGAAGCGCCGATCGTGGTGGACATGGCGACCGCGCCGGCGCGCAACGGGCGTGAGCCAATGCGCCAGCTCGTGCAGCAGGGTCAGCTGCTGGTCGAGCGAATCAGCCCCAGCGACGACGGAAATCGAACCGTCGTGGCGTCGCGTGACGCCCGACGACGATTCGCGATCGCGGCGCATCCAGCGGACGCGCGTCGGGGGGTCGACATCGGCCGCGAGGCAGACCTGGGCGACCAGCGAACGAGCCCAGACAGGCGCGGATCCGCTGAACTCGGTCATTCGCGCATCGTAGCCGTGATAACGCGTTCGATTTGCCACCGGATGGAGGTGGCATGACCGGTGCGAACGCCGATCAGGCGGCGGGCACGACGTCGGTGCCAGGCGCAGGCGCGTGGACGTCAACGGTCTCGGGCCCTTCATAGAGGCCCAGTCTGGCGATGCCACGCTGCATCCGGGCAGGTGCCCACCAGTTGACCCAGCCCATTACGCGCATGAAGGCCGGGACGAGCAACCCGCGCACCACGGTCGCGTCGATCAGGACGGCCAAGGCCATCGAGAAGCCGATCGCCTTGATGAAGGTGATCGACGACAGGGCAAAGGCCGCGAACACGGCCACCATGATCAGCGCCGCGCCGGTGATGATCCCACCGGTGATGCCGATCCCCTCGGCGACGGCTCGCGTGTTGTCGCCGGTCGCCAGATAGCGCTCGCGAATGCGTGAGATGAGCAGGACCTCGTAGTCCATCGAGAGTCCGAACAGGATGGCGAACATGATGATCGGCAGCCAGGCCGCGATCGTGCCACCGGCCTCGAAGCCGAGCAGCGACGCGAAGTGGCCCTGCTGGAAGATCCAGACAAGCGCACCGAACGATGCGGTGATGCTCATCAGGCTCATCAGCACGGCTTTCAGCGGAAGAAAGACCGATCCAAACGTCAGGAACAGCACCCCCGCCGTGACGAGCACCACGATCAGCACGGCCACAGGCACCGAGTGGTTGAAGCTCGCCATGAAGTCGCGTGATCTGCTTGGCAGGCCGCCGGTGAGCGCCTGCGAGCCATCGGGCGTCGGCACGGCGCGGACCTCATCGACCAGCGCGCGCCCGTCCGACGAATCCGGCAGCAGCGAGCTGAAGACGGTCAGCTTGGTCGTGTCACCGGCGACGAGTGCAGCGAGGTAGGTCTGCAGGCCCGACTGCGCCGCAGCTGGCCATTGCGACGGAGGCAGCGCCAGGAGCTGTCGATACTGCGGCTCGCCCATGCCGGGCGGCGCGTCCAGGACGCTCTCCACCTGGTCAACGTCGGCGAGGCCGGCCAGGTTGCCCACGTACGACGCGAGCGCCGCCTGGCGATCGGCGCCGATGCCGTCGCTCAGATTCTCGCCGGGCCAGGTAAGAGCCACCGCGATCGGATCACTCTGGCCGCCGGGAAACTCCGCCGCGATCACCTCGAAACCCGTTCGCGCCGGCGTTTTCGGCAGATCCTCGAGGTTCTGTCCCGTCGACAGTTGGATGGAGAAGAACGGCGACCCGAGCACCAGGAGCACGGCGAGCACGGGAACGGCGACCAGCAGCGGCCGGCGCATGACGCCCGACGCGATCCAGCCCCACACGCCGTGGCCATGTCGCGAGTCGGCGAGGTCCGGATCGTCCTCGACCCGACGGAACACGGCAGGCAGCGGTACGCGCAGACGGTTGACGCGGTGGCCCATCAGGGCCAGCAGCGCCGGTAGCACGGTGAGCGCGAACAGGAGCGTGGAGAGCACGGTCACGATCCCGCCGAAGCCCATGCTGCGCAACGCCGCCGCCTCGAACACCGCGAGGCTGGACAGGCCGATCGCCACCGCCACGCCCGACACCGCTACGGCCTTGCCGACGCTGCCCATCATTCGCTCGACCGCGATCTCGACGCTGTGATGGCGGAGCTCCTCGCGGAATCGGCTGACCATGAACAGCGAGTAGTCGATCACCAGCGCCAGCCCGATCATGGTCGCGATATTGGTGACGAAGATGCTCATGTCGGTCACGCCGGCGAGCAGGCTGATGACAGCGAAGGTCGACGGCAGCGCCAACGCCGCCATGAGCAGCGGCAGCGCCGCGCCGACCAGCGTGCCGAAGACGACCAGCAGGATGGCCAGCGCGATCGGCAGGCTGATCATCTCGGCCTGGACGAGGTCGTGCTCGATCTTGGCGTTGAACTCGTGGTAGAGCTGCGGAATGCCGGTGACGTAGGTCGTGACGCCCGCGGGCGCATGAACCTCATCGGTCAGGCGGGCGGCGTCCTCGACCGCGTCCTCGACCGCCTTGTCGAGGGTGACCACCGCCAGCGTGGACTTGCCATCACGACTGAGGAGAATCGGGGTGGGTGTATCGGCGTACGTCGTGACCTTGTCGACCGAAGGATCCCCGACGACCTGGGTCAGACTATCGCGCACCGTGGCCTGGAAGGCGGGAGAGGCGGCATTGCCGTCCGGGTCGCGATAGACGACCAGCATCGTGGTCGCCTGCTCGCCGAACCGGTGCGCGAGCAGCTCGGCGGCCTGCTGCTCCTCGGACCCGCTGATGACCCAGCCGCCCTGGATCAGCTTGCCGTCGGCGGCGCTGGCCCACACGCTCAGGCCGATGACGATCGCCAGACCGATGATCGGCAGGAACTTGCGGAATCGGTAGTCGAATCGGCCGATGGCGGCGAAGATGCCGGTCGGATGCGGCTCCAGAACCGGGCCGCTGCGTCGCAGCGGTGGTCGATGGACGGTGAGCGCCTCGACTGGTTCGGGCGCCGCCACCGGCTCCTTCTGCCCGCGACTGAACCAGGCCGCCAACAGCGGCACGCCCAGGCCGATGATTCCTGCCAGGAGCAGTCTCTTGCGCACGTGTCCTCCGGCCCGGATGAATGGTCGTTCAGTAACCGGCGCCACTCTACCGCCTTTGCAGCGGGCGATGGCGGGCGGCGCCTGACCGCGCGCGGCACTAGAATCCGCGGCGATGAGCAGCCAGCCAACGGTAGCGCCGCTTCCCGTTGTGTGGTGGCGCGGCCTGGGCGGCCTCACCCAATCTGGCAGCGCGCTCGAGGGTCTCTCCTGGGCGCTGTACGACTTCGCCAACACGATCTTCAGCTTCGCCATCGTCAGCTTCGCCATGAGCCTGTGGGCCATCGAGTTCCTCGGCGAGGCACAGGGACAGTTGGCATTCACCGTGGTGGTCAGCGCATCGGTCCTGCTGAATGCGATCGTGTCGCCGGTGCTCGGCGCGATGAGCGATCGGGTCGGCCGGCGAAAAGGCTTCCTGCTGGCGTTCACCGTGCTGTGCATCGTGCCGACCATGTTGATCGGCTTCGTCGACATCGGTCTTGGACTGCTCGTCTTCGCCATCGCCAACTTCGCCTACCAGGCGGCGCTGATCTACTACGACGCCCTGCTGCCCGACGTGGCACGGCCCGAGACGAGGGGCCGCCTCAGCGGCATCGGCGTGGCGCTCGGCTACCTGGGCACCATCGTGGCGGGACTGCTGTTCAAGCTGACGACCGACGCCGGCGGTAATTCGACGCCGTTGAGCTTCGTCCTCGTCGGCTCGCTCTTCGCCCTCTTCGCGCTGCCGCTCTTCCTGCGGGTCCGGGAGCACGGCCCCATCGGACACTTCAGCGCGAGGGATGCGCTGCGATCCTGGACGCAGCTTCGCGAGACCATCCGCCACGCCCGCGAGACGCCCGGCCTGCTGCGTTTCCTCATCGGTCGATTTTTCTACTCGGACCCGATCAGCACCGCGATCGTGATCATGAGCGCGTTCGCCACCCAGGCGGTCGGCTTCAGCAAGGGCGAGGCGCTCAATATCCTGCTGCTTCTGACGGTCGTCGCGGTGCTTGCCTCGTTCGGCTGGGGCGTTCTGGTCGACCACTGGGGCGCCAAACGCACGCTGCTGCTGGTGCTCGCCTCGTGGGCCGCGGGACTGCTGCTCCTGGGGCTCTGGCTGGCACCGATCCCGTTTCTCATCGCGGGTGCCGTGCTCGGCTCGGGGCTCGGCGGCGTGGCGGTGACCGATCGGCTCTTCCTGCTGCGCCTGGCACCGCCCGATCGGGTCGGCGAGATGTTCGGCCTGTATGGGCTCGCCGGCAAGTTTTCGGCGGTGATCGGCCCGCTGCTGTACGGCGGGATCGTGTTCGCGCTGCTGCCCACACTCGGCCAGGGCGCGTACCAGGTCGCGATCCTGTCGCTGCTGGTGCTGATGGTGATCGGCTTCGCGATCGTGCGCACGGTGCCCGAGCCATGACCCTGATCGTGGCGCATCGCGGTGCGTCGGCGCATGCACCCGAGAACACCTTCGCCGCCTATCAGTTGGCGCTCGAACAGAAGGCCGATGCGCTGGAGCTCGACGTCCACCTGACCGCCGATGAGCAACTGGCGGTGATCCACGACGACACGGTCGATCGCACGACATCCGGGTCGGGTTCCGTCGTGTCGCTGACCATGGGCCAGATTCGCGACCTTGACGCCGGCGCGCGCTTCGGCGACGGTTCGTTCGCAGGCCGCGATCTGCGCGTGCCGACGCTGCAGGAGGTGCTCGACTGGCTGCCCGACGGGGTCGGATTGGCCGTCGAAATCAAGGCGCGCGCCGCGGTTGCCGCGACCGTTGCCGCGCTGCGCGAGTCACGTGTCGGACGGGCCGCGGCGGTGACCGTCATCTCGTTCGACGAGGTGGCGATCGACGAGGCGCATGCGCTCGACCCATCACTGACCACCGGCCTGCTGCTGGTGCCGTCCGACCGATTCGAGCGTGGCCTGACCTACGCCGTCGAGCACGGGCACGCGGCCGTGCTTCCCTACGCCGGCGACCTCGGCCTGGACCCGACGCCGCACCTGCAGCAGGCGGTGGCGCTCGGACGCCGGCTGGGCTGCTACGTCGTCAACGATCCGCAGCGCATGCAGCAGCTCGCCGCCCTTGGGCTGTGGGCCTTCGTCACCGATGCGCCCGACGTGGCCGCCGCGGCACTCGGGCGGTGACCCGGGATAGAAGATGCGGGACGGACGCCGCTGGCGCCGCCCCGCAAGCGAGAGATGACTCAGACCCTGGCGCTCGCCAGCTCGCCGAGTGCCTGCTTCGCGGCGTCGACATTGTCCACGCCGAACGCGACGGTGATCCTGTTGCCGTCCATGCCCGTCGGGAGCAGCGCCTCGATGTTCACGTCGGCATCGGCCAGACGGCGAGCCGCGTCGGCGAGGCTTCCCGGATGATCCTCCAGCGCCGCGGAGACGAGGCCGATCTCGCGATAGGTGAAGCCATGGGCATCGAGGCACGAGCGCGTGCCTGCCTCGTCATTGGTGATGAGCGAGATGGCTCCCTGGTTGCCGACGGTCGCGCCCGCAATGCCGGTGATATTGATGCCGCGCTCCGCGGTGGCCTTGGCGACTGACGCGAGGCTGCCCGGCTGGTTCCCGAGTTCAACAATGAATGCGTTCACGCATACCTCCTCAGCAGCGGCCGGCTCGATGGTCGGGTCGCGCGCCCGACGCGGCATCGGGTCGGCTCGAAACCTGAGTGTACGCCGCCTGTCATCATCTCCCAGCATGGAGCGCCATGACGGATTCGGGATCAGCGCGGCCGACCGGCCGGGCCTCGAGCGCCTCGGCGCCGAGGTCGAGGCACTCGGCTACCGCGAGCTGTGGGCGAACGACACGTCGCGCGGTTCGGGCCTCGCGGCGTTGGCTGCGTGCGCCGCCGGTGCGCGTGAGCTCGACCTGTGCGTGGGCGTGATCGGGCTGAGCGGCCATAACCCTGCGGCCATTGCCGCGGAGGTCGAACGCCTGGAGCTTCCGCTGCAACGACTCGTGCTCGGCGTGGGCAGCGGGCAGTCGCGGTCGCTTGCGCTGGTCGACCAGGGTGTGGCGGAGCTACGTGAGCGGCTGCCAGGCGTCCGCGTCGCTGTCGCCGCCGTTGGTCCGAAGATGCTGCACCTCGCCGGCCGCATCGCCGACGTCGTGCTGCTGAACTGGGCGGGCCCGTTCCGCGTCGCCGAGTCACGCGAGAGGATCGAAGCGGCCGCAATCGAGGCGGAACGCGAGATGCCGCGCGTGGCCGCCTACGTACGCGTGGCGGTCGGTCCGGGAGCCGACCAGCGGCTCGCCAGCGAGGTCGAGCGATACACCCGGGCCGGATCGTGGTACGCGCGCCAGATGGAGGAGCAGGGGCCTGGATTGATCGGCGTCGCGTGCGAGGATCCGACCGCTCTGGCGCCCACCCTGGCACCGTACCGAGTGGCGCTCGACTCGTGTGTCGTGCGCGCATTGCCGGCCGGTGACGCCGTCGACGACTGGCTGGGGGTGGCACGCGCCGCGGCGCCGAGTACGCTGGGCGAATGACGTACAGCATCGTCGCCCGGGATCCGCGGACCGGCAGGTTCGGCATCGCGGTGCAGTCGCATTACCTCGGCGTCGGCGCGGTCGTTCCCTGGCTGGAGGCCGGGGTCGGAGGTGTTGCCACGCAGGCATCGGTCAATCTGTCGTTCGGCCCGATCGGCCTCGAGCTGCTGCGGGCCGGACGATCCGCCGACGAAGTCGTCGCGGCACTGGTGGCCAGCGACCCCGGCGCCCAGCAGCGACAACTGGGCGTGGTCGACACCCGAGGCGGTGCGGCGGCATTCACCGGCTCCGAAACCATTCCGGCAGCGGGACACCTGGTGCGCGAGGGCTTCACCGTGCAGGGCAATCTGCTCGAACGCGACACCTGCTGGCCGGCCATGGCTGCAGCCTACGAATCGGCGTCGGATGCGGCCCTCAGCGAGCGGCTGCTGCTGGCACTCGAGGCCGCCGAGCGCGAGGGCGGCGACGTGCGCGGCCGCCAGTCGGCGGCGATCGTGATCGTGAGCGCCGACCTCCACGGGGCGTCATGGCAGGGCCGGCTGCTCGACCTGCGCGTCGAGGACCACGCCGATCCGGTGCCGGAGCTGCGCCGACTGGTCACGCTCCAGGAGGCGTACGACCTGCTCGACGATTCCGGAGACGCGGCTCTCGCCGGCGAGAGCGAGGCCGACCGCTACGCCGAGGCGCGCCGTCGCGCACCCGACGCCATGGAACTCGTCTTCTGGATGGGACTCGAATACGCCAAGCGCGGCGACCTCCAGGCCGCCCGCCGCGAACTCCTCATTGCCTTCGAGGCCGATGCGCGCTGGCGCGCAACGCTCCAGCACCTCGCCGCCGCCGAACGCGAGGGCATGACGCCGGAGCTGGTGGAACAGCTCATCAGCTGACCCGATCGCGAATCAGGCGAGCACGGCCTCTTGGTTCGCCGCCGCCTCGGACTCGCTGGCCTCCAACTGGGGAACGGCCTGGGGCCGCATCGCGCGAGCAAGCGCCAGGCCGACGCCCAGCAGGCCCAGCACACCGATCCAGCGCGACAGGCGGATGCCGAGCACGTGGTCGATCGAGTAGCGACCCGGCCCGACGAGTGCCAGGGCCGCCGCCGACGCGAGGTTGACCACCGGGAGCTCAGCGCCGCCCTTGGTGTTCCAGATCGGCTTGCCCCAATGCGCCTTGACCGTCGCCATGCTCATGGCCCCGATGATGCCGAGCGGCCCGAT
>JBBSCG010000050.1:0-13989 GCA_038250515.1 Candidatus Limnocylindria bacterium | reverse complement strand
GGCCAGCTGGAGGTCGATCCCGACCTCCGCTCGGCGCTGTTGTCGCTCGACGAGCGCGAGATGATTGCCGACCCGGGGCTGCTACGCCGCTCGCTGATCGTGCTCGGGCTCACTCTGCTGGGCTTCGTGCTTCACGGCCCACTCGGCTACGAGGCGGCGACCGTGGCCCTGGCGGGCGCGGTGCTGCTGCTGATCGTGGCACGCGAGGACCCGCGCGAGGTGCTGCGTGATGTGGAGTGGCCGACGCTCTTTTTCTTCATCGGTCTGTTCATGCTCATCGCCGGAATCATCGAGCTGGGCGTCATCCGCGCCATCGCGGATACGCTGCTGGCGGTCACCGGCGGCGCTTTGGCGCCCACCTCGATGCTGATCCTGTGGATCTCGGCGGCCCTGTCCGGCGTGATCGACAACATTCCCTACACCGCCACGATGATCCCGGTGGTGCAGCAGATCGCCGATGGCCCGCAATCGAATCCGCTGTGGTGGGCCCTGGCCATCGGGGCGGACCTGGGTGGCAATGCGACGATCATCGGTGCATCGGCCAACGTGATCCTCGCCAGCCTGGCCGAGCGAGAAGGGCATCCCATCACCTTCGGCAGGTTCCTGCGCTACGGTTTGCCGGTCACGTTCGGCAGCATTTTGGTATCGACGCTCTATCTCTGGCTGCGCTACCTGCTGTAACGGGGCCCCTCCCAGCGGAGGGGCCCCGTTACGCCCGCATCGGTCAGAACGTGGACCTATTCGCCCTTGGCGGTCACCTCGACGGTGCCCTTCTTGAAGTCGGTGCCCTTGGCGGCGTCGCCGAGGTCAGCCAGGGCCTTTTCCGCAAGATCGGTCCGGTAGGCGCCGTCTGCCGGCTGATCCTTGATCACCCCGAAGTCGTGCGCGATCTTGACCGTCTGGTCCCAGGCCGTCTTGTCGAGCATGCCGATTCCGTTCGGCGAGGGCCAGATCAGCGGGTTGATCTCGTTCATCATCCAGGCCTGGTGGCCGGCTCCGAGCGTCGAACCAGCCTTGGTCGTGTACTGGACGCAATCGGCTGGCTTGTCGCGGCAGTAGATCCAGCCCTTGAACGAGGCCCGCAGGAACTTGACCGCCGTATCCTCGTTGCCCGCCTGCTTGAGCCAGGCGGCGCGCGCGAAGATGGCGTCCTGGAGCATCGCCGTCCCGACCTCGTTGTAGTCGATGACGTTCAGATCGCCCGGCTGATAGAGCTTGCCAGTGTCCGGATTGGTGGCCTCGAGGACCTGCGCGTACTCGTTGTAGCGCATCGCCTCCGCCGTATCGATCTGGCGGTTCAGCAACAGCGACATGTCGAACGGCTGAATCACCTTCTCGTAGTCGGTGCCGACCTCGAGGCCGGCTCCCTTGGCTGCCGCGGTGACCTCGAACTCGTTGCCGAAGTCCCATACCCCGATCTTCTTGCCCTTGAAGTTCGCCGGCGCGGTGATGTTCGAGTCTTTCCACGAGACCGACAGCGTGCCGGAGCGCTGGAAGACCTGCCCGATATCGACGAGGTCGGAGCCCTGCTCGCGGGATTCGAGCACCTTCGGCACCCATGAGATGGTGAACTCGGGGCCATCAGCCGCCGAGCCGACCTGCTGCGGTACCACGTCGGGACCGCCGGGGACGAAGGTCACGTCGAGGCCTTCATCGCTGTAGTAGCCCTGCTCATCGGCCGCGAAATACCCGGCAAACTGAGCCTGCGGCGTCCACTGCAGCTGAAGGCTCACCTTGGTGGCCGGGCTGCCGCTGCTGCCGCTGCTGCTGCCGGTGCCGGCGCTGCCACAGGCAGACAAAACGAGCATGGCGGCTGCCGCCACGCCCATGAATACGCGAGGTCGGTGCATGAAACGGAACTCCTCCATTACGGCCGATGCTCGGGCGGCCAGTCCCAGCTGAGCGTGCGCCGGATAGTACGTCGCCGCATGACCCCTGCGAACCCCTTATTGGCGCTCCTCCCCGCGGACCGACGGATGCCAGGGGATCAGCACCCGCTCGATGACCACGATGGCCAGGTAGAAGACGATCCCGGCGGCCGCGCCGAGCAGGATGGCTGCCCACGTCACGTCAAAGCGCAGCGCGCTGGCGCTCTGCACCACGATGCGGCCGACCACCTCCGACGAGCCACCGAAATACTCACCCACGATGGCGCCGATGAGGCTCAGGGTGGCGCCCACCTTCAGCGCGGTGAGGAAGAAGGGCAGCGCGTTCGGGATGCGCACCTTGCGCAGAATCTCGCCCTCGCTGGCGGCATACGAACGCATCAGCTCCAGCGCCGCCGGCTCGACCTGGGTCAGGCCGCGGGTGACGTTGATCATCACCGGGAAGAAGACCAGCAACGCCGCCATCATCATCTTCGAGAGTGGCTCGAGCACGCCGAACCAGTTGTTGATGATCGGGGCGATGGCGATGATCGGGATTGCATTTGCCGCCACGGCGACCGGCAGCACCGCGTCACGTGCGGATGCCCAGCGGGAGACGGCGAAGGCCACGACGAGCCCGATCACGGTACCGATGACCAGGCCGCCGAGCGCCTCGATGAAGGTGTGCTGCGCCGATGCAAACAGCGGCCAGCGGCCCCCGCTCCAGTTCTCGACCAGCGCGTTGATGATCGCGGAGGGCGGCGGCATGACATACGGCCGCGTCTGCAGGCGCGAGGCGGCGAATTCCCAGATGGCGACGATGGCGACGAAGGCGACCAGCGCCGGCAGGTAGTCGCTGAGCGCGCGCCCGAAGCGACCCGTGCGCTGCCGGCCCAGCGGCGAGGGAAGCGGAACACCGACGCTCGGTGCCACACTGGTCATGGCGGCATCTCCGAGCTTCGCGAAGGCTCGCCGGCGCGGAGCGCCTCGCGGACCTGGGTGATCCGCTCGAAATAGCGCGGCTCCTCGCGCGTCTGGTCGGAACGTGGCTGTGGCAGGTCGGTCTCGATCACGTCCGTCACGCGTCCCGGTCTCGCGCTCATCACGACGACGCGGGTCGAGAGGAACACCGCCTCGGGAATCGAGTGCGTGACGAAGATCACGGTCGTGCCGGTCTTCTGCCAGATCCTGAGCAGCTCGCTGTTCATCCGCTCGCGGGTCATCTCGTCCAGCGCGCCGAACGGCTCATCCATCAGCAGCAGCGACGGCTCGAGGGCCAATGCCCGCGCGATCGCCACCCGCTGCTGCATCCCGCCGGAAAGCTGATACGGATGATGCCCCGCGAAATCGGTCAGCTCCACCAATGCCAACATCTCGTCAGCGCGCCCGTCGCGTTGCGCCCGGCTCTGGCCCAGCAGCTCGAGGGGCAGGCGAACGTTGTCCTCGACGGTGCGCCAATCGAACAGAACCGGGGCCTGGAACACGATGCCGTAGTCGCGGTCACGGCGTGCCTGGCGTGCTGGCTTGCCGTTGACGCTGATGCTGCCCGCCGACGGTGCGGTCAGGTCGCCGATCACGCGCAGGAGCGTTGACTTTCCGCAGCCGGACGGACCGATCAGCGAGATGAACTCGCCGCGGCGGATCTCTAGGTCGATCCCGGACAGCGCGGTCGTGACCACCTGCCCGTCACGCATAAACGACTTGTCGACGCCGGAAGCGCGGACGACGACGTCGTTCTGGCGGCTCGTCATGCGATCACCGCGTCGGGTCGTCCTTTGAGGGTGAACGCCTCGGCAAAGCGAATGAGCACGAAGAAGACTATGCCGAGCACGGCCGAGGCGACCACCGCCGCCCACAGTTTCTCCGGCCCCGAGACGTACTGCTGGTTGAAGTTGATGATGGCCCGCCCCAGCCCATCGGGAATGCCGCCGGGTCCCTCGCCGATGATCGCGCCAACGATCGAGGCCGTGGCACTGATTTTCAGCGCGGTGAACAGATAGGGCAGCGACGCCGGCATGCGCACCTTCCAGAAGACGCTCCAGCTCGATGCCGCATACGAGCGCATCAGCTCCAGCGCACGCGGGTCGGGTGAGCGCAGGCCAACGATCATGGCGATGGTCACCGGAAAGAAGGTGAGGTAGGTGGCGATGATCACCACGCTGGTCACGTCCTGGCCGAAGGCGAACACGACCATCGGCGCCAACGCCACGATGGGCACGGTCTGGCTGGCGATGACGTAGGGCACGAAGGCCCGTTCGAGGAGCCGTGAGTGGACGAAGGCAGCCGCCAGCGAGATGCCGAGCATCGCGCCCGCAACGAAGCCGATGGCCGCTTCCCGCCAGGTATAGGCCGATGCGCCGACGAGGTATGCCCCGAGGCTCTGATCCGTGCCGCGCTGCACCGGTCGCAGCATCGCGCCGAGCACGTCCCAGACATGCGGCAGGTTCAGGTCGCTCGCGAAGCTGAAGTGCAGCGGCGGACGCCACACCATCCCGAAGTAGCGCCACGGATCTCCGCCGAGCAGTTTGGCCCCTTCCCACAGCACCAGCAGAGCCAGGAAGAACGCGACAAAGGTGAGAATGCGGCGCGCGCGACCGTGAGCGGGCGCGTCATCGGTCGCCGGCCTAGGCGACCGATGCATCCGTGTCCTCCAGCGCGCGGTCGATGATCGCGAAGCCTTCCCGCAGTTGCTCCTCGTTGATGCACAGGGGCGGGTTGGTGAAGAACGCGTTCCAGTGGGTCATGGTGTACAGGCCATCGGCCTTGAAGCGCTTATCGAGCGCGGCCATCTCCGGGGAGGAGCCGTTGAAGGGCGCCAGCGGGACCCACGGGTCGCGGCTGCGCACCAGCTCGACGATCCCGAACAGGCCCAGGCTGCGCACCGTCCCGACGCTCGGATGGCGCTTCTTGAGACCGGCGAGCTGCTCGGCCAGGACCGGCCCCAGGCGGTCGGCATTGCCAACAAGGTCGTCGTCGCGCAGCACGCCGACGGCGGCGATCGCCGCGGCGCAGCTGATGGGGTGTGCCGAGTAGGTCAGGCCGCCCTGGTAGACGCGGTCGTCGAAGTATTTGGCAATTCGGTCGCTGACGGCCACTGCGCCGAGCGGCATGTACGAGCTGGTGAGCCCCTTTGCCATCGTCAGCAGGTCAGGCACCACGTCCCAGTGGTCGACCGCGAACCAGCGGCCGGTGCGCCCGAAGCCAGCCATCACCTCGTCGCAGATCATCACGATGCCGTACCTGGTGCACAGCTCGCGCACGCCCTGCAGGTAGCCGTCGGGCGGGACGAGGATGCCGTTCGTCCCCGTGACCGTCTCCAGGATGAAGGCCGCGATCGTATCGGGCCCTTCGTAGTTGATGACCTCGTCGAGGTAGGCCATATGCTCGTCGACCGGATCGGGCTCCGGATTCCCATACCGATACGGATCCATCACCCGCACCACGCCGGGCACCGCCGGTTCCGACGCCCAGCGTCGGGGGTCGCCGGTGACGCTGATCGAGCCGGCGGTCGCACCGTGGTAGGAGCGGTATCGGGCCATCACCTTCTGGCGACCGGTGAACATGCGCGCCATGCGCAGCGCGTTCTCGTTGGCCTCCGACCCGCCGAGGGTGAAGAAGAAGTGGTCCAGGTCGCCTGGCGTCAGCTCGGCCAGCAGGGCGCCCAACCGTCCTCGCACCTCGGTGGCGAACTGCGGCGCGGCAAAGGCGAGCTTGTGGGCCTGCTCGGCGATGGCATCGGCCACGCGAGTGTCACCGTGACCGATATTGACGCTCATCAGCTGCGAGTTGAAGTCGATGTAGCGCTTGCCGTCCCGATCCCAGAAGTAGATGCCCTCCGCGTGATCGATCACGATCGGGTTGATCTTGGCCTGCGCTGACCAGGAGAAGATGGTGTGCTCACGGCAGAGGCGGACGATCTCGTCCGCTGTCAGCTTCGTTGATTCGGTGACGGTCATCTGGAACCTCGGGGCGCGTTCAGTGTGGGGCGCCGATTACAGCACATCAGGGCAACATTGCACCCGATTTCGCTGCTACTTCGCCCGAGGGGCGCTAACGGGCGTCTGAGGGAGCCTTATCTCAGGATTCCACCGCTGACGGCCCATATCGAGACCTCTGAGAGTCAGTATCGTCTCGGTTCGACGATTAGCGGCCGATTCCCCGTAGATACGAGCTCCCACAGGGAGCGTTATGTCGAAATGGCGGCCGCCCACGCCGGTGGCGCCGCTCCGCGAAGCTCGATCCCGTCGGCATTCAGGAATCTCGCCAGGTCGTCGAGGGCCCCACGCACCGCGGCGCCTGTGGACGCGTCCAACGGAGCATCGGCTTCGGCAAATAGCGCGTTGATGATGAGCCGGCTGGTTGATCGGTCCATCTTGAGGTCGAGCCGACCGATGAACCGCTCGCCGTGGAGGATCGGCATCACCCAGTAGCCGAACTCGCGCTTGGCGACCGGGACGTAGATCTCCAGGCAATAGCGGAAGTCGAACAGGCGCTCCAGCCGGTCGCGGTCGGCGACCATCGGGTCGAACGGCGAGAGAAGCGTGGTGCGCGGTTCGGCTACCTCGCTCTCCAGGATGTCAAGCATCGCGACAGCGTCGGCGTGGATGAACCACTTGCCGCGCCAGGCGGTCCCATCGGCCTCGAAGACCTCGGCGGCAATCAGCCGTTTAGCCTTCACGAGTTCCTCCACGGCTGCCTTGACCGATGCCGTCGGTAGGCCGGCGATTGGCCAGGGAGCGGCGCTGAAGGGGGACGGCGGCGGCACCGGCGCGATGCCCTGCGATCGCACCGACCGGTCCACCGCCTGTCGAAGGGCCTCGTCGAGGGGCAGCGGCTGTCGGTCGACCCAGTCGGGCAGATGCCGCTCCGGAAGGTCCCAGATTCGCTGGCCGCCGTCGCGGCCGGCGACAATGACCGTGCCGCCCGCCGCCAGCAGCTCGAGCATGCGACCGACGTTGCGCTTGTCCGACCAGCCGGACGATTGCCAAGCGCGCACGGCACGGTCCTCGAAGGCGCTCGACGGCAGCGCAGCGCGTGACCGGATTTCGCTGACGATATGCGCGGCCAGTGCGTGGTTCGCGGCAAGCCATTCGCGCGTGAGTTTTGCCCGCGGCGTTTCGCGCACCGGAAAGCGGGACATCGCGGTCGCGAACAGCGGGTAGTCGGCCGTCGGCGCAATGAACGCCTGGTACTCGAACAGGCGTGGATCCTGCCAGAGGAGGCCGTCGAGCAGCGCCGGGTCGTAGGCGCCGAGCCGGCTCCACAGCACGAGCAGGTGGCTGCGTTCCACGGCGCGCGTCGGATCGAGCTGCAGCCGGCGCAGCCGGTCCACCACGGCCACGATCCCGTCGGCGTCGGCCTTGGGGCGGCGGCCGGCGAGGCCCTGGGCGGTGATGATCAGCCGCCGCGCGGTCGCCGCGGCCAGGCGCAGCGCGGGCAATCAGTAACCTGCGATCAGGCCGCCGTCGACCGCGATCAGCTGGCCGGTGACGTACGAGGCGGGCGCCGAGATGAGAAAGGCGACCAGCGCGGCGAGCTCGTCGGGCTCGCCGTAGCGACCGGCGGGGATGCTCGTCAGCCGCTGGGCGCGGATCTCATCGACGTTGCGACCCTGCGACCGCGCCGCCTCGTCGTCAAGCTGTTGGACGCGCGGCGTGTCGAGGCGCCCGGGCATCACTCCGTTGACGGTCACACCGTCGGCTGCGACGTTTCGTGCCGTCGTCTTCAGCCAGGCGGCCAGCGCGGACCGGCCGGCGTTCGAGTAGACGAGCTCGGGGATCGGTTGGCGCACGCCGGACGACAGGACGGCGACCAGCCGGCCCCATCGGCGCTGGCGCATGCCCGGCAGAATCGCATTCGCGAGACCGATGGGCGTCACAGCCAGCAGCTGCAGCGATCGCTGCCAGTCCTCGTCAGTCGTTGCCGTCGGGTCGACGGTCGGCGGCCCGCCAGCGTTGAGGACCAGGATGTCGACTCTGTCGAAGGCGCGAGCCGCGGCCTCGCCGACGATCGTCGCGGCGTCCGGTCGGGCGGCATCCGCCTCGGCGACGTGGACCTCTGCGCCGTGGCGCTTTCGCAGGTCGGCCGCGACCGTTTCAAGGCGCGGGCCGCCGCGCGACCAGATCAGCAGCCGGCAGCCCTCGTCGGCCAGCCGCTCTGCGATCGCTGCCCCGAGTCCTGACGACGCGCCACCGACGACCGCGGTCCTGCCGCGCAGCCCCAGATCCATCTCAGTCGGCAGCCCGCGAAGCCGCATCTGCGCAGCGCAGGATCGCGTCGACCGATGCGGCGCCATCCGCCTCGGTGGTCGACCAGTTGCTGACCGAGATGCGCATCGCGGCCATGTCGTGCCAGGTCGTGCCGGAGAGCCAGCAGGTGCCGTCCTCCTGGACTCGACGGATGACCTCGCGCGTGAAAACATCCGCGTCGGCGCCGTCCGACGGCGCGGCAAAGCGCACGAGCACCTGGTTGAGGACCACGTCGTTCAGCACCGCGACGTTCGGGGCCTCGCCCAACCGCGCCGCCATGGCGCGAGCCACCCGGCACGTCCGCTCGATCATCTCGACAATGCCGGAGCGGCCCAGCGATCGCATCGCCGCGTACGCCGCGAAGCCCCTCGCGCGACGCGAGTACTCCGGCACCCAGTCGAACTCGTTGCGCTCCACGTCGCCGTACTGGATGTAGGCGGCACTGGCCGGCGCCATCGCCGCGTGATGCGCCTCTGGGTGCGCGACCAGCGCGAAGCCCGAGTCGTAGGGCACGTTCAGCCACTTGTGCCCATCGGTGGCCCACGAGTCGGCGCGCTCGACACCCGCCACCAGGTGCCGCAGCGACGGAGCGGCCGCGGCCCACAGCCCGAATGCGCCGTCGACGTGGATCCAGGCGCCTGGACGCGTCGCTCGCACCTGGTCGATCAGCGCGTCGAACGGATCGAACGCGCCGCTGTTCACGTTCCCGGCCTGGAGGCACACGATCAGCGGTCGGTTACCGGCGTCGCGCAGCGTGGCGGTCAGCGCATCGGCCTGCATGCGGCCCTGCTCATCGGTTGGAATGACCGTCACCCGGTCGCGACCGAGGCCGAGGTACTGCAGCGCGGTCAGGATGGTGGCGTGCGCCTCCGCGCCGACGATCACCTCGATCTCCGGCGCGCCGAACAGGCCGCGCTCCTCAACATTCCAGCCGGCCTGCGCCAGGACCTGGTGCCGCGCCGCGGCGAGGCAGGTGTAGTTCGCCATCTGGCCGCCGGTCACCAGCCCGAAGCTCGTCTCTTCCGGCAGCCAGAACAGGTCTACCAGCCACGCACCGACCGCCTCTTCGACGACCGATGCCGCCGGGCCCGCGACATAGATCCCGGCATTCTGGTCCCAAGTCGAAGTCAGCCAATCGGCCGCCAGTGCCGCGGGCAGATGACCACCGATGACGAAGCCGAAATAGCGCGGCCCGGCCATGCCGATCAGACCCGGGTCCGCATCGTTTGCCAGCGCCTCGATCACGTCGATCGGCGTCTCGCCGTGCTCGGGCAGCGGTCGGACGAACGCGCGACGCAGCTCGGCGACATCGGCGCTGGCGTGCACCGGCCGGTCGGGCAGTGACTCAATGTAGCGGCGCGCGATTTCGCTCGTCCGAGTCAGCAGGTCGGGCGTCTCCATGGCGCCATTGTGCGCCGCGGTCTAGCGGCGGCGCAGCAGCAGGAAGGCGGCAGCGGCTCCTCCCGCCAGGATCAGCAGGAAGACGAGCGGATACGGCGGGTCGCCGGGCGGTCCGGAGGTCAGGGGCTGCTCGACCGGCTCACGAGCGTCCGCCGGCCGGAAGGCGGCGAGGTCGTCGGTCCACGGACGGCTGTTCGAGCAAGCCTGATCTTCCAGCCGCTCTCCGACGACCTCCGGCATGACGAGATATTTCACACCCTCGCGCCAGGTGAGCACGTCCTCGGCGGAGGCATCGACAACCGGGCCGTGGACCTTGACGAGTGGTTCGAGCGTTGGGCCGCTCCAGATCTCGTCGACCAGGAAGGTGGCCGTCGCGTCGTGGTTCTCGGTGTTGGTCACCGTTCCGACGAAGACGACCGGCGCGCCGCGCATCGCCTCGGCGACGGGAATGGTGGCGCAGATCGCATCGGTCTGGGAGGGGAGGACGAGCCAGAAAGCCAGGACCAGCCCAAGTGGGAGAGTGAGGCGCGGAGCTCGGATCAGCATCGGTCTGGGGTAGAGTATCGCCTCTGTTCGCGGCACACCTTCCGAGGAGGCATCCATGGCTCGCACCGTTCGGGCGGCGCTGCTCCAGGCTGAATGGACCGGCGACAAGGAATCGATGATCGCCAAGCACGAGAAGTACGCGCGCGAGGCGGCCGCCCAGGACGCCAAGGTGATGTGCTTCCAGGAGCTGTTCTACGGCCCCTACTTCTGCCAGGTACAGGATCCGCAGTACTTCTCGTATACGGAGCACATCCCGAACGGCCCGACGACGAAGCGGATGCAGGCGCTTGCCCGTGAAACGGGGATGGTTCTCGTCGTACCGATGTACGAGGAGGACGACACCAGCGGCATCTACTACAACACCGCGGCCGTGATCGATGCCGATGGCAGCTATCTCGGCAAGTACCGCAAGACGCACATCCCGCAGGTCAAGGGTTTCTGGGAGAAGTATTACTTCCGCCCGGGCAACCTCGGTTATCCGGTGTTCGACACCGCGGTTGGCAAGGTCGGCGTGTACATCTGCTACGACCGCCACTTCCCGGAGGGCGCTCGGGCGCTCGGTTTGAACGGCGCGGAGATGGTCTTCATTCCATCAGCAACGTCCCGGGGACTGAGCGAATACCTGTGGCGCCTGGAGCAGACCTCGCATGCGGTGGCCAACGGCTATTTCGTGGGCACCATCAACCGGGTCGGGATTGAGCCACTCGGCGACGACGACTTCTACGGCCAGTCCTACTTCGCCGATCCGCGCGGCCAGTTTGTCGGCGAGGTGGGCGACGCGCACGCCGAGGAGCTGATCGTGCGCGACCTCGATCTCGACACGATCGAGGAGGTGCGCCAGACGTGGCAGTTCTACCGCGATCGGCGGCCTGACGCCTACAACGACCTCGTACGCCCCTGACCGATGAAGATCCGGCGAGCTGTCCCTGACATCCATACTCGCAATCTCGATGCGAGCCGCTCCTTCTACACCGGGGTCCTGGGCTTCGAGCTCGGCATGGACCTGGGCTGGATCGTCGGCCTGTGCTCGCCTGACAACCCGACCGCCCAGATCCAGCTCATCACGGCCGATGCGACGGCGACCGTTGTGCCGCAGATCAGTGTCGAGGTCGGCGACGTCGACGAGATCCACCGTCGTGCTCGCGATGCGAGCTGTGAGATCGTCCACCCGCTGACCGACGAGCCGTGGGGAGTGCGCCGCTTCTTCGTTCGGGATCCGAACGGTGTCGTGGTGAACGTCATGCAGCACATGGCCGAAAGGTCCTGAGCCACGATGGATTTCGGATTCACCCTCAAGCCCGATCACGGCATCGGTCGAACGGTCGACCTTGCCAGGCGTGCTGAGGCGAACGGCTTCAGCCACGGCTGGCTCTTCGACTCGCATGTGCTGTGGCGCGATCCGTATCCGCTGCTGACGCTCATGGCGCAGGCCACCGATCAGCTGCGGCTCGGCACCTGCGTCACCAACCCGGCGACTCGCGAGCCGAGCGTCACCGCCTCTGCGCTCGCCGTTCTCGACGAGCTCAGCGACGGACGGATGGACCTGGGGATCGGCCGCGGCGACTCCGCCCGAAGGGTGCTGGGCAAGCCGCCGACGACCATGAAGACGCTCGAGGAGGCGATCGGCGTCATCCGCGACCTGGTCGAAGGCCGCGCGGTGACCTACGAGGGCACTGAGCTGACCCTTCCATGGACCGGCAAATGGCACCTGCCGGTGTGGGTCGCTGGCTACGGACCGATGGCGCTGGCCATGACCGGGCGCATCGCCGACGGCCTGATCCTGCAACTGGCTGATCCCGACCTGATCCGCTGGTTCGTCTCACAGCTCCGCGACGCGGAGGCTGCGGCCGGCCGTCCCCCCGAGAGCGTGCGTGTCCAGGCGGCGGCGGCCGCGTACGTCGGGCCGCTGGCGGACGCGCGGGAGCGAACGCGATGGTTCCCGGCACTCGTCAGTAACCACATCGTGGACCTGGTCAACAAGTACCCGCGCGAGCAGTTGCCCGAGTCGCTGACCGGCTACGTCCGCGACCGATCCGGTTACGACTACCACCACCACGCAGAGGTCGGCTCGTCCAACGCGGCGTTCGTCGGCGACGAGGTGACCGACCGCTTCTGCGTCATCGGGCCGGTCGATGATCACATCGCCAAGCTGCATCAGCTCGCGGACGCCGGCGTCGACCAGTTCAACATGTACCTCATGAACGGCTCGGAAGAGGAGCAGCTGGACATCTACGGCCGCGAGATCATCCCGGCCATGGCGGAGGTGCGCGCATGAAAATCAGCTTCATTGCTGGCTTCGGACCGATCGTGGGCGATCCATCGGCCAGCCGGGCGTTCTACCGGGACGACCTCGGCATCGCCCTCGAGGAGGCCGAGCCGGGCTATTTCGCGACCGATGACATGCCCGGCATCAACGCCTTCGCGCTCTGGCCGTTGTCGCAGGCCGCCGATTCCTGCTTCGGGACTGATACCTGGCCTTCCGACATCCCTGCGCCCCAGGCCTGGTTGGAGTTCGACGTCGAATCGGCCGATGCCGTGGCCGAGGCGGCGAGCGAGCTGTCCGCGAAGGGGCACCGCCTCGTACGCGAGCCGCTCGAGGAGCCATGGGGCCAGACCGTGGCGCGCGTGCTGAGCCCGGAGGGATTGCTCATCGGGATCACGTACACGCCCTGGATGCACAAGCCTTCCGCGGAATAGGTGCCCGCTGGCTCAGTTCTTGACAGATTCCGCTCAGGGCGGACTTAGGCCGCCAAATGAAGCGATGCGCCGACGGATCGCGGGTCCTCCACGCTCACATCCGCCTTCGAAGCCGACGAATGGTGGCATCGGGAACGCCTAACTCCGGTGTGCGCGGAACTTGGCAAGTTCGCGACGCGTCGGACTGGCGCTACGACCGACCACGTCCCTTTGGTCCGGCATAGGCAGCGGCTTCCCCGGCATCCGCCCAGGGCTCGAACTTCTGCCCGGACTCTCGCTGCGCGGCCTTGTGCGCTCGCTTCTTGGCCTGGTACTCCTCCAGTGCCCGGGCGGAGTCGACGTCGCCGAGGGTCGGGTAGTTCGGGAGCGCGGCATCCATGCCAGGCAGCTCGACGCCGAGCCGCTTGTGGAGCACCGCCAGCAGCGACTTGACCTTCATCCCGCCGAAGCCCGGCAGCGCGCCGATTCGTCGCTCGAGGTCTTTGCCGTCGGCGGCATCGCCCCAGACGCGGGCGGCGTCGCCGTCGTAGTCGCGGGCGATCACCTCGGCCAGCGACTGGACGCGCTTCGCCATTGCTCCCGGAAACCGATGCAGCGCCGGTCGTTCGGAAAAGGCCGCCGCCAGCCTGTCAGGATCGGTCGAGGCGATCTTTCGAGCGTCAAGGGTGCCCAGCCGATGCTTCAGCTCCATCGGGCCGGCGAAGGCTTTCTGCACGGGCACCTGCTGGTCGAGCACGAAGCCGATCAGCAGCGCCATCGGATCGATCGCGATCAGCCGGTTGGCGGCGTCGTCATCGGTGTAGTGAAGTCGGTCGGCCATCACGCGAATCCTACGCCGCACCGCCGTTTGATTCTCCCGGTTGATTCACCGGGTGAATAAACAGCATCCGAGCCCGCGGCGCTACCATGCGAGCCTCTCCTGGCCCGAGCACTCCACCAAGGAGGACCGATGCGCACGCTCATCAAGAACGGCACGATCGTCAATGCCGATGCCACCACCCGCGCCGACATCCTGGTCGATGGCGAGCAGATCGCGCTCATCGGCACCAACCTCGACGCGACTGCGGACCGCACCATCGACGCGCGCGACAAATGGGTGATCCCCGGGGCGATCGACGTGCACACCCACATGGAGCTGCCATTCGGCGGAACGTTCGCCAAGGACACCTTCGAGACCGGCACGCGCGCCGCGGCGTTCGGCGGCACGACCGCGATCGTCGACTTTGCGGTCC
>JBBSCG010000049.1:0-14091 GCA_038250515.1 Candidatus Limnocylindria bacterium | reverse complement strand
CCACCCTCGACAACTCCTTCTCCCTCGCTTCGGCGGACTTTGGACGGTCAGCCGAGGGTAGGGACTGGATGGTTCGGGGGTGGGGCCAAATCAGGCCATCATTCCGGCCCCAAGTGGGGCCAAATCAGAGTGTCATACCCAGTCGGGCCACTCTCTTTCGGCCGACGCAGGTTCCGCCATCGCGCAGGGCGGCAGTGACTCGTGGCGAGCCATAGGTGCCGCGACTGCGTCTGTGGATCTCGACGATCCTGTCCTCGAGCTTCGCGTCGGAGAGGGCGCGAGGGCCCGCTTCGTGGTGGTGCCAGCCATAGAAGGCGGAGCGCGAGACCTTCATCAGAGCGCAGGCGCAGCTGCCACGTTGCGCTCTGCGACCTTCTCCGCCTCGATGAGCGGGTAGACGCTCATCGGGTCTCGCGGGCGAAGAAAGCCGCTGCTCGCTTCAAGATGTCGCGCTCCTCGCGCAGGACTCGGTTCTCCTTGCGCAGGCGTGAGAGCTCCTCGCGTTCCACAGTGGTGAGCCCTTCGCGGCGGCCGACGTCGACCCCTGCCTGGGCGACCCAGCGGCGCACTGCTGTCTCCGATAGATCGAGGTCGCGGGCTACGGCTCCAATCGAACGCTCGCCGCTCCGGCACAGCTCGACAACCTGGGCCTTGTACTCGTCGGGGAACGACCGTCTCGGTCGCTTGGCGTGTTCCATGGCCAGCATGATGAACATCCTTTCCGGCCTGTTCGGCCGATCTCAGATGTCCGTCAAAGCGGGGCAAGACCACCCGGTCGAGCACCCTCACCTGCTCTGCGCGACCTTGCCGAGCGCCTGCGCTCGATGGACGAACTGGTCGGGACGGGCAGCCTAAGTCCATGCTGTTCGGCCGTCGGGCTCAGCTTCGCCTCGACGAACGTCGTTCCCGCGACCGTCATCCGACTGTAGACGGCTCCGATCATCTGCGTCCACCACTTCGCCCGCTATACGGTCACGGAGCGCTGTAGTCAACTGGCTCTAGGTGCCGCGACTCAGTTATGCGGTCAGATTGAGCGTGAAATCATGGTTTGGTGGGCGACACTGGACTCGAACCAGTGACCTCTTGCATGTCAAGCATTCACGCCTGAGCGCTGTGCTACGAGCGCAGAGGGTCGAGCATAAATGCATCAGTTATGCGGTCACGGTTTCCGCAAGCCCGGCCGCGCGTTTGGCGGTAACCCGTGACGCGTCACTTGCCTCCGTGCTGGCGCCACACTCCCATTCGGTAGGAATTACCTGACCACAAGGAACCTTAGGTGGGTGAGCCGGGCGCTTCGACCACGCGCTGCTCCTCGGGCGTGACTCCCGACAGCGCAGCGTCATCGAAGACTCGAAGCCCCTCGCCGAGGAACACCGGGACCAGGGTGAATCTCGATCTCTGGCCGGGATCAGGGCCTTGGTGCCGATCCGGCCGCTGGTCAAGGCCGAGCATGCCTTCGCCCGGCTCGGTCGCTGGCGGCGGCTGTCGCGCTGCTACGAGGGTGGCGAGGCGAGTGCCCGCGCATGGCTCGAAGTCGCCTCGGTCGGCTACCTCGCCTTGGCGCACGGTCGCCTGATCCGTTCGCCGCATACCGCGTCGTACAATGGCGGCCGAGAGGAGGAGACGATGGCCGATCCGGTGGGCGACATCATCGGGGACTATCGGGCGTTCGCCGCGCAGCAGCGCGACCGCCTGCTCGCCCGGGGCATCGACATCCGCCCGTACCCGCTCAGCCACCTCGCCGTGCGGGTGCCGGAGTGGGACCAGTACGTCCACCTGCGGACCCTGCTCGAACGCCACGCGACCGCGAACGCCGAGAACGTCTGGAATGGCCGGCCGATCTCGAAGATCGTCCTCGCCACGCCGCTCGAGGTCCTCGACGGGATGTCGGTCCCGCTCATCGAGCTCATCCCGCCGGTCCACCAGCGCGTGTACAAGATGGGCCTCGAGCACCTCGGGGTCGTCATCGGCGACGAGGTGGATGCCTTCTCGCGGGAGCACCGCGCCGCGTTGACCGGCCAGCAGTTCCAGAGCGCGGACAACGAGCCCTACTACGTCCTCTTCGAGGACTTCACGCACGTGAAGTTCCACCGCCGCTCGCTGCATGACGCCTCCGTCCTCCAACATGGGGACACGTTCGACGGATTCGTCCACGTCGATGATTGGGTCCCGCAGCGCCTCGTGACGGCGACCGGCCCGAACGCCCCATTGCGGCGTGCGTCGGCCAGTCGCTCCGCGATGCGGTGAGCCGTCCAGATCGCGATCGGCATGAGCTGGGGCGTCTCGTTCGTGGCATAGCCGAACATGATGCCCTGGTCGCCGGCCCCCTGGGCATCCAGTGGGTCGATCGACCCGCCTTCGCGGTGCTCCTGGGCCGTGTCGACGCCGGTTGCGATGTCAGAGGACTGCTCGCCGATCGAGATGCTCACGCCGCACGAGTCACCGTCGAAGCCGGTGTCGCTCGAGGTGTAGCCGATGCGGTTGACCACTCGCCGCACGATCTCCGGAATATCGACGTACCCATCGGTGCGCACTTCCCCCGCGACGTGGACGAGCCCTGTCGTGACGAGTGTCTCGACGGCCACGCGGCTGTTCGGGTCTTCAGCAAGAAGGGCGTCCAGGATGCTGTCCGAGATCTGGTCGCAGATCTTGTCGGGATGGCCCTCCGTGACGGACTCGGACGTGAAGAGGCGCAGCTCGGTCATCGATGCTCCCAGCGGATAGCGGATAGCGGATAGCGGAGTCGGGTGCGGGTCGGCACAAGTATGCCCGCCCCAGCCGACATGGCCGAGACGGGCGCCTGACGCCAGCACAGGCGGCGCGTCGAGAGGCGTCGTCGTGCGACGACGCCCTTCGATCACTCCGCGGGACGGAGGCGGAGCTTGTCCTCGTGGATCTCGTGGAGCGCGATCGTGAGGGGCTTGTCCTCGACGGTCGAATCGACGAGCGGGCCGACGTTGTCGAAGAGGTTTCCTTCGTGCAGGTCGGAGTAGTAGTCGTTGATCTGGCGCGCGCGCTTGGACGCGTAGATGACGAGCTGGTACTTGGAGTCGACCTTGCCGAGAAGGCTGTCGATGGGGGGATCGATGATCCCCTGGTTCTTCGTTCCGGCCATGGCGAAACCTCCTGGTTTGGGATGACGGCGGAGAAACGGTGCGAGAGAGCGCACCGACGTATCCGACCCTTCTACCTCCCGCGGGAGGGACCGTCGGTGACGGCGCATCGCAACAGCCATCCGCCGGTAACACCGCGACGATATGCTCCCCCGATCAGATACTCGCCGAGAAGGGAGCACCGTGCCGGAATTCGCCTCGCCGCCGACCGCTGAACTGCACATCCACATCGAGGGAACGATCGAGCCTGAGCACATCATCGCGATGTCGGTGCGAAACGGCGTGGTGATTGCCTCGTCTGATGTCGAGGACCTGCGTGCGCGCTACGCCTTCACTGACCTCCAATCGTTCCTGGATCTGCACTACTCGAACCTCACCGTGCTGCGCACCGAACGGGACTTCTTCGAGCTCGCCACGGGCTATCTTGATCGCGCTGCGGCGGCGAACGTGCGCCGGGCGGAGATCTTCTTCGACCCGCAGACCCACATCGGAAACGGTATAGCGCTGGAGGTCGTGATGGCGGGACTTGTGCGCGCTCTCGAAGACAGCGAGCGCACGCACGGCATCTCGACCGCACTCATCATGTGCTTCCTGCGCGACCTCGGGGCGGATGCCGCTGATGCGATGCTCACCGCGATCCTCCCCTACCGCGAGCACATCATCGGCGTGGGCCTGGACTCGACCGAGATCGGCTACGGGCCTGAGCTGTTCGTCGACGTCTACGCACGTGCGGCGGCGGAGGGGCTTCATCTGGTCGCGCACGCCGGCGAGGAGGGCGGTCCTGAGGCGGTCGCTGCGACGGTCGAGCTGCTGAATGTGGAACGCGTTGACCACGGCATCCGCGCGATGGAAGACCCGGCTGTGGTAGAGATGCTGCGTGCGCGACAGATTCCCGTCACGGTGTGCCCACTGTCGAACGTGGCTCTGCGAGCGGTGGACTCGCTCGCAGAGCATCCGTTGCCTCGGATGCTAGAGGTTGGGCTGATCGCGACCGTGTCCAGTGACGACCCCCCGTATTTCGGTGGCTATGTCGACGCCAACTATCGCGCGCTCTCGGAGCAGCTGGGTATGAGCGACGCTCAAATCGAGAGGCTCGCACTGAACTCGTTCGATGCGGCGTTCATCACGCCGGATCAGCGTGCCCGGTGGCAGGCGGAGGTGCGAGCGCACTTCAGCGGGTGAGCTGCACCCCCTGCCGCGCTGAGCGACGCCACTCCGCCCGTCGCTGGCCCGCTCGCGCCCCACACTTCCCGGTGCCGGGCATGTCCGGCATCCCTGCCCGCCCACGCGTCCCTCACCTCACGACCGGAATTCGGCCACAGGTCCTGAGTTCGGCCAGCGTGCGCGAATGACACCTGAGGTGTCGGGGATAATGCTTGGGAGCACACGCAGGTTTCCCATGCAGACCCGCCCGTTCCCCTCCACCCCGGATGCCCGTTCCCCCGCAGGGGCAGAGATTCGGCACCTGATCGAAGGCGAGACCGGCGGCATGATCCACTCCACCGTCCCACCAGGTCAGGTGAATCGGGCGACCGTCCACGCCACCGTGAGCGAGTTCTGGCATGTTCTCTCGGGCGAGGGGCAGATATGGCGACGAGACGGCACTGGTGAGGAGACGACCGTTCTGGGGACAGGCGTTTCGATCGACATTCCGGTCGGAACCGCATTCCAGTATCGCTGTACGGGTGTCGACCCCCTCCAGTTCCTCTGCATCACAATGCCGCGCTGGCCCGGCGACAAGGAGGCGACGGTCATCGAGGGGCCCTGGAAACCGACTGCCCCCGAAGGTTGGTGACCGGCGTCACGGTCTTGCCCACGAGCATGGCAACGGCTTTGGCCGCGTCGAATCGAGGTCGTCCGCATGCCGGGACCGTCGATCTGCCTCGAGACCGGGGTTCCGCATTGCGCACAGATGTCTTCTGACACCGGGCAATGCATTAAGCGGCTGTCTGCCCCTACGACAACACAGTCCCCTCAGTCGGCGTGTGGTGATGTCACCGGACGAGGATGGGCCATCCGGCTCTCCCGTCAAGGGCCGCCGCGCGCGAGCGAACGCGAGCGGTTCTCAGCGGTGGGCGGCGCAGCCGCGAACCCTTGACGGGGAAACAGTCCATACATGCTCAGGTCAGGGCGGCCGATGGGCCGCCGTTAAGAGAACTTCGCTTGCTCGGCGACCAGGCGACGCCGTGGCCGCCGGGCATGTCCGGCATCCCTGCCCGCCCACGCAGCCGCTGGATGGCAGAGCGGCGCCGACGAGACCGCCGCGGACGGTCGCGGGCCGACCGGCCCAGTCCCACGCGTGCCTCACCTCACGACCGGAATTCGGCCCGTCAGATCGTGCTCAAAGTGGGGATTGGTGGGCGACACTGGACTCGAACCAGTGACCTCTTGCATGTCAAGCATTTCCGCCTGAGCGCTGTGCTATGAGCGTGGTGGGCCGAGCGATAGCACCTCAGTTATGCGGTCACGGTTTCCGCAGGCCGGCCTTCGAACCGCTCGCCCGAAAGCCAGGGTTGTTATGGCGTCCCCGGCAGGTGTTGGACGCGCGATTACAACCTACGACATGCCGATCGAGGGCCGCGATGAGTGGCTGGCCGCGGCCAGGCGGCTGGCATGAGGGACGGGTACTTGCGGGGCGCCCTGTCTCCCCTGCCGACGAACCGCCAGGTGGATGTCCTCGCCGCATTCGTGGCCGCGGGCGGCTCGGTGCCACATGCCGCGGCGCGCGTCGGCATCCGCCCGAGCACAGCCAAACGCCACCTCGCCGACCTTCGCGCCCGATCCGGGCCGACAACCGAGCAGTTGATCTACCGCGGTCGAGCAGAGGGGTGGCTTGTCGTGCCTGGTCTGGAACCCGATCAAGCCCTGCCGCTCGGTTGGCGCGGCGCGAGATGAGTCAGGTCGTGGAAAGCGTCGAGCAGCTGGCGCATCAAGCCGGACTTCGGTGTTGTCGCCACTGTCCCATGCCGAGGGACCTGCCAGACTCGGCCCGTGCCTCATTCGGCGCCGAGTGCTCACGCGGCGGCTCCTCGGATGTCACATGAGGCCGTGTGCGAGATCGGAACGAGGGTCGGCTGCGATACGCGCCAATGACCGGTTCGAACTACCGAGCTCCAGGTAGCGCAGAGCGAAATCGAGGGCCCTCTGACCATCCTCAGGGCAGCCACCACTCGGGCGAGCTCTTGAAGTCCGGGGTGTCGATCAGCGTGGTCAGCCCGGTTCCATCGGCGCGCATGACGTACAGGATGTTGTTGGGGTGGGTGAACCGGTCCGCGACCGGGTCGAGCATGAACATGACCTGCGTGCCGTCGGGCGACCATATCGGATCGATGGGAAAGCCCCCATCCGCATCGTCGAATACCTTGGTGAGTCCGGTGCCATCGGCCCGGATTGTCCATATCGCGCCAGTCGCCTGGTTGCGCTCAGACGCGAACAGGATCGTCGAGCCATCAGGGGACCAGCGGGCCCACCAGTTGGGCGGTGGCGTGTCGAGTTCGCGAGCCGCCGAGCCGTCGGTATTGACGACCCACAGCGATCCGCCGATGTCAATCGGGAAGTCCGGCTCGCCACGGACGGCCCGGTAGAACACGAGCATCCGACCGTCCGGCGAGAAGTCGAGCGCGACGTCGTGGGGTGCGCCGCTGGTCGATGTCAGTCGGACGAGCTCCGTGACCCGGCCGATCGTGCCCGTGTAGATCCCGGTGCGCGTCGGATCGGCGTCGTTCCAGCCCTCGAAGGCGAAGCGCGAGCCGTCGGGCGACCAAGCCCCGGGCACGAGGTTTAGCGTCTGATCGGTCAGCTCGAGCGCCTGGAAGTCGCCGCCCCCTCTGGCGATTGTGCCGCCCGTCACCGGCGACGGCGGCGTGCCACCGGGCATCACCAGGATTCTCGACCGATCGGGCGAGATGCGATCGACGCAGCAGTACTCGCCTGGGCCACTGATCTGCTCCTCGCCGGTCCCGTCGGCGTTCGCGGTGAAGTAGGCGTGCTGGTCGTTGCCCGAGGTGCGGAGGAAGAGGATCCGGCCCTGGGGATGGAGGACGTCGGATACCGATGCCGACGCTGATGCGGAGACGACCGGCGTCGCGGTCGATGCTGAGCCCGTCGCTGTCGCACCTGAGCAGCCGGCGAGGACGATCGCCGCTAACAAGACGCCGGCCTGCGTCAAGCCAGGTCTAGGCCACGTCCGGCGCGATCCTGGCTCGCGATCAACCCCCGACCGAGTGCCGTTCATCACCTCACCCAATGATCGGACGAGCCCGAAACATCGACGGTCATCCAGTGCTCACACATCGTCGACATACCTCTGCCGCCCACCGCTCGCATCCTGTCAGCGGACTATACGCTTACGAGGGGCCTGAGTGCCCTGTGTACGTCCGCGTGGCGGGCGACGGCACCGACATCTACCTCACAGTTATGCGGTCAGATTGAGCATGAAACTGGTGGTTGGTGGGCGACACTGGACTCGAACCAGTGACCTCTTGCATGTCAAGCAAGTGCTCTAACCAGCTGAGCTAGCCGCCCGCGCATTTTCGTGCTCAGATTGAGCACATGCCTATTCGCCAAGGTGCTCATCGAGCCTGGAACGAGATCGTAGCAGAATCGGACTTCTGAGCACGAATCTCTGACCACAGCGCTCGCTGAGCACATAACTGTACGAGTTTTCGGTCGGCACCCTCGACCCGACGCTCGCGTCGATGAAGGCGATGATCGGTACCTACCCTGCGGGTTGTGGGTATGGTGCGCGGATAGAGCATATGCCTTTCGGCAATGTGCTCATCGAGCCCATCGCGCCGATCGTACCAGAGACGGACCCGCGAGCACGGATCGCCGACCACAGCGCTCCATTAGGGCACATCCTTGCATCGACTCGTCGACGGGACAGGACGCACCTATAGCGGATCTGGTCGCCGCGGACGCCCCTCAGGCGCCGCCCTGCTTGCCAGGTCAGCCTCAGACCGCTAAGGTGATCACCTATGTAGTCACAGGTGGCAGACGTGGCAGAGATCGGGGTGAAGGAACTGAAGGCGACCGCCTCGGCGGTGATCGAGCAGGTCGAGGGTGGCGCCTCCTACGTCGTCACCAAGCGCGGCCGACCCGCCGCGGTGCTGCTCCCAGTCGAGGAGGCTGAGGATCTTGTCCTCGCCAATGCGGACGAGTACCTGCGCATGCGCCGCGAGGCCCGCGCCGCGTACGCCCAGGGGCGGACGACGAACCTGACGGAGCTGGTCTGACCGCGTATCGCATCGAGCTGGCACCATCGGCAGCTCGGGCCTTCAAGAAGCTGCCGGCCGAGGTCCGGCAGCGAGCCCGACAGGCGATCGAGAAGCTGGCGAGCAACGCCGCCGGGAAAGGTCGCATCGGTGGCAAGGCGGTCAAGACGATCCATGGCGTGAGCGACGCGTTCCACCGACTTCGAGTCGGTGACTACCGAGTGATGTGCGACGTCATCAATGACGACCAGGTGATTCTCGTGCTCGGCATCGTGCATCGCGGCGACCTGCAACGCTGGCTCCGCAAACGGTAGCCAGGCGGCGACATCATTCGTTGAGACCTATCTGGGAATCACACCTAATCGGTGCCGATCGTCGCCTTGAGGTCCTTCATGAGGAGGAACAGGCCGCATAACGCGCACATCCGGACCCATACTTGCTAACATACTCGATGCCGTATGTATAGCGAAGGGCGGGTATGGAACAGTTCGATGCCGTGGTGATCGGCGCTGGTGAGGCCGGGGCGATCGTGGCCAGCAACGCGGTGAGCGCCGGGATGCGTGTCGCGATGCTCTACCGCGAGCCGTACGGGAGCACCTGCGTGAACGTGGGCTGCGTGCCGTCCAAGTTCCTGATCCACCGCGCCAGGGTGGCGCACACGGTGCGCACCGGCCACCGCTTCGGCGTCTCCGCCGGGCCACCACACGTTGATCTCGAGGCGATCGTGGCCGAGAAGAACGAGCTCACCGCCGACCACCGCGCCGAGGGCCTCGACGGCGCCCGCGCCGCCGCGGGGCTGACCCTGATCGATGGCGAGGCGCGGTTCGTCGGCCCCAAGCAGGTGGCCAGCGGCGATCGCGTCCTCGCCGCCGATCAGGTGTTCGTCGCCACCGGCATGCGGCCCAAGGTGCCGGACATCGAGGGACTGGCCGATGTGCCGTACCTGACCAACGAAAACGTGATGGACCTTACCGCCGCGCCGGAGCACCTCATCGTGCTGGGCGGCGGCTACATCGGCTCCGAGCTGGCGCAGGCCTACCGCCGCTTCGGATCCGCGGTGACCATCGTCCACAGCCGCGACAACCTGCTACCAGGTGAGGAGCCCGATGCAGCGTCCTTCTCGGGCGGGCTATGCGAGCGGAAGGGATCGACCTGCTGCTTGGCACCCGGGCGGTGGGCGTGACGAGCAGCGGGGACGCCATCCGCGTCACGGTCCGCGATCAGGACGGAGCCGAGCGCCGCATCGAGGGCTCGCACCTGTTGGTGGCCATCGGGCGCACGCCGAACACCGACATGCTCGACCTGGGCCTGACCGGCGTCACCACCCGCCACGACGGCACCGTGCCAGTCGATGCACGGATGGCGACCAACGTGGCTGGCATCTGGGCGATCGGCGACGTCAACGGCGAGCAGCCGTTCACGCGGGTCTGCCAGGAGGAAGCCAAGATTGCCTACGCCAATGCGTTCGATGGCGAGCAGGTGCGGATCGACCGCCTGGCCCTGGGGCATGCGGTGTTCACCGATCCGGAGGTCGCGGCGGTCGGCCTGACCGAAGCCCAGGCGCGAGCGCAGGAGTACGACGTGGCGGTCGGTCTCGTCACCTTCGACCAGATCGAGAAGGCCGAGCTGATCGGCGAAACGACCGGGCTGATCAAGTACGTCGTCGAGCGGGGTAGTCGGCGTCTGCTCGGCGCCCACATCATCGGACCCGATGCAGCGAATCTGGTGTACACCCCAACGGTCGTCTTGCATCACCGCGGAACACTCGACGAGTTGGCCACCGCGGTGGGCATCTTCCCCACCCTCGCCGAGGGCGTGGAAGGGACCGCGCGCGGGCTGCTGCGGCGCCTGGCGCCTGCCCTGGCAAGCGGATCGCTGGCGACCGCGCCGGTTGCCGAGCAGGAGACCGGCGACCCGACGCCTTTCGGCGGCGTGGCCGAAGCGCCTAGCGCGGCGCGCCTCGAGCTGGCTGAGCTGACGCCAAGCGGATCCGCCCCGGCGGCGAGCTTCGCCTGCCCGGCCTGCGCCGGGGAATTTGAGACCGCCGAGGCGCTGGCATCGACCACCGATGGCCGGACCGACGCGTGAAGCGAAAGGAGTCACTCGATGAGCTTCAAGCCATTCACCTGTCCGGCCTGCGGAGCCGATTTCGAGGTGCGCGAGCGCCTCGACGAGCAGGACGCGGAGAAAGAAGAGTCCCAAACCGACGACGAGCGGCAAGAGGCGTTGGCGCAGGAGCAGACGGTGGAGTGCCCGAACTGCGGGACTCCCGTTGAAGCAGCGTAGGAGAAGCCCATGACCAGCAACCTGCCCGCCGCGGCGACCCGGACGACAGAACTCGACCGCGAGGAGGTGCTCGCCACCTTCTTCCAGGGATTGGCCGATCCGACCCGCGTCCGCATCCTCGAGCTGCTGGCGGAGCGCCCGCGGACCGTTACCGAGCTGCAGGCGGACTTGGGACTCGCGCAGGGCCGTGTCAGCAGCCACCTTGCCTGTCTGCGCTGGTGCGGCTACGTCGCGGCGTCGGTCGAGGGTCGCTTCAACCGCTATCAGCTGGTCGATCCCGGGGTGCAGCAGATCCTGGCGCTGGCCGAAGGGATCGTGCGTGACAACGCGGACCGGCTGACCTCGTGCCTCGTCCTGGCGACCGAAGCGTCACCAGCCCCGGGAGAGGCCGGATGAAGGACCAGACCGGCACGTCCGTGCTGGCGGCGGCTGCCATCGCCTGCTGCGCCGGGGCGCCGCTGTTGATCGGGACCGTCGGCGCGAGCGGCGCCCTCCTGCTCGGGCTGGCCGTTCCGGCGCTGGCCATCAGCCTGCTGGATGCCTCCTGTCGTTGGCCAGACGGCCCGAAATGGAGACCGCGAAAGTGTCCTGGGACACTCGGGTGAGCGCGAACCAGCCTTCTGAGCCGTCACAGCGGGTCGGCGGTCTCGCGCGATGAGCACATAACTATGCCGATTTCGCTCGCTGCCCCACGCCCGGCCGGTTGGGTACCCCCGGTGCGCCCGTGCAACCCCTTCAGGACCGATGCGTCTCGTGGCCGCCCAGCAGCGTCAGGCGCGAGCGAATGGCGGCGAGCCGCTCATCCCCCGCCAACAGCGTAGCCACGTCGGCATCCAGCACCGCGAGATCGGCGACGGCGCCCGGTCGCAAATGCCCTTCGTCAGCGCGGCCCATGCCGAGCGCGGGGCCGAGGGTATAGGCCCACAGCGCCGCAGGCACGTTGATCGACTCCTCCGGCCGCCAGTCGCTGGCGTCAGCGGGGTAACGTCGATGCACCGCCGCGAACATGCCGAGCCAGGGATCGACGGGCTCGATCGGCGCATCCGAACCGAACGCCAGCCGCGCGCCCGCGTCCAGCAACGACCGCCAGGCGTAGGCCTGCCCCTGGCGTGGTGCCCAGCACTCCTCCACCGCGTCCCGATCCGACGGACAGTGCAGCGGCTGCATGCTGGCGGTGACGTCCAGCGCGGCAAAGCGCGGGCGATCCCGCGGCCGCACGAGCTGGGCATGCTCCAGCCGGTCGGGCGGCACCCCCTCCGGGCGTGACGGCGCGCGGCCATACGCGGCCAGCACCTCGGCGACGGCGCGATCGCCGATGGCGTGAATTGCCAGGCCGATGCCGGCGGCGCGCCCATCGCGCAGGAGCGCATCGAGCTCGTCGGCGGCAACGCGCAGGATGCCGCGGTCCTGGTCATCGCCACAGCTGTACGGCTCGAAAAGCGCGGCCGTCCGGGAGCCGAGCGCGCCGTCAGAGTAGACCTTGGCCCAGCCGACGCGGCGCGTGGCGTCCAGCGCGTCGCCGGTGCGCAGACCGCGAGCGGCGGCGAGGGCCATGGCGTCGCTCGGCATGTCGATCGTCAGGCGCAGGCGACCGCCAAGGCCGACCGATGCCAAATTCGAGAACGAGTCGCCCATCTGAGCGTATTCGCCGATGCCATTCGCGGCGGTGTAGTCGCCGGCATCGGTCGCGCCGGTCAGGCCGAAGGCGGCCATCTCGGCGAGCTGCTCGTCGAGCGCAGCCGCCAACGCGGCACCCGACAGCCGCTCGGTGATCGCATCCACCACCGCCGCCATCGCTCGCTCGCGGAGCACACCATTGGGCTCGCCGTGCGTGTCGCGCTCGAAACGACCCCCGTCCGGATCGGGGGTGGCGGTCGATAACCCCGCCAGACGCCGGGCCGCGGCCGATGCCCACACCGAGTGCCCGTCATGGCTGGTCAGCGCCGCGGGTCGCCCGTCAACGGCGGCCTCGAGCAGGTGCAGCGCAGCCTGATCGAGATGGGTTTCCGACCAGCCACGGCCGTAGAGCCAGGCGCCACGCGGAAGCGGCCGCGCCGCGCCGCGCACCCGATCAACCAGCTCGGCGTAGGACGTCACATCGGCCAGCGCCACGGAACGCCGTGCGCGCGCCATGCCGACGAGATGCAGATGAAAGTCGTGAAGTCCGGGTATCACGGCCGAGTCGCGAACATCGAGCACCGTCGCGCCCGGTGCGGCCGCGTCGAGCACGTCGTGCCTTGAGCCGACGCTTACCACGCGGCCATCGGCGATGCCGATCGCCTCAGCCCTCTCAAGGCCATCGGGTCGAGCCGCGACAACGACCTGGCCGAGGATCACCTGGCCGGCGCTCGGCGTCATCGGTCCATGCGGACGGCGGCCCGTGATGTCTTGACGAAGGTCGTGGTGCGAGGGCCAAAGGCGATCAGCAGCAGCGCCACCGGGACGACGAGCAGCCAATGAGAAAGAAAGAGTGACCCGCGCGTGGCACGGCCGAGCAGGGTCAGGCCGCGCGCGCCGTCGGCGGCCAACCCGGCGAGCGCCAGCAGGAAGGTGCCGATGCCATAACCGACGAAGAGTGACACCGGCACGGTCCAATCCGCCGGCTCTGGCAGCGCCACAGTGATGAGCCCCGCCACGACGGTCGCCGCGAAGAGGGGCGGGATGACGAACTCCCCGACAAAAGCCAGGAAGTCGAGCTTGCGTGCGGCGGGCAGATCGCTGCTGATGAGGGCCGGCCCGTGCTCCATCAGGCGTCGGAGGCTTCCCTCGGCCCATCGCAGCCGTTGGCGCCACAGGCTGCCGAGCGTCTCGACCGCCTCCTCGCCGAGCGGCGCCTCGGGGGCGAGCGCAATGTGCTCACCAGCGCGTACCAGGCGGGTCGACAGCTCCAGGTCCTCGGTGAGGGTCGTCGCGCTCCAGCCGCCGACCCGCTCGAGCGACGCGCGTTGCACGAACATGCCGTTGCCGCGCAGCTCGGCGGTACCGTCGGTCGCCCAGCGGCCGCACTGGCTGGCGAGATCCATCAGCTGTTCCTCGGCCTGGGCCGCCGTCAGCCAACTGAAGCGGCGGTTGTACTCCCGCCGCTGCACCTGCAAACCCGCCGCCGCCGGGTCACGTCGCCAGGCGCGCATGCTGAGCTCCAGGAAGTCGCGTGCCAACCGGCTATCGGCGTCCAGTACGCCGATCACCTCTCCCCGCGTGAAGGGTTGGGCGAAGGCCAGCACGGCGCCCTTGGTGCGCTGCCCGCGATTCTCGCGACGCACGACGCGCACCAGTGATTCGCTGGCCATGGCCCGAACGCGATCGCCGGTGCCGTCGCTCGATCCGTCGTCGACCACCAGGACGTCGAAACGCGGCTCCCCGCCGACGTGATACGCCTGTGCGCACAGATCGTCGACAAGGCGCTCGATCACGATCGCCTCGTCGTGCGCGGGAACGACGACCGTGACCCACGGCAGATCGTCGGCGCGGCCGGTGCT
>JBBSCG010000048.1:0-14337 GCA_038250515.1 Candidatus Limnocylindria bacterium | reverse complement strand
TGTTGCGCGTTGCCGGCTCGAACGTGCGAATGCCGCGCTCGCACAGGATCACGTTCGGGTTGCCGGCCGACAGGATGTACTCGGCCGCCAGCAGCCACTCCTCGATCGTCGCGCCGAACCCGCGCTTGAGGAGGATCGGCCTGCGGCTCTGGCCGACGGCTCGCAGCAGCACGAAGTTGTGCATATTGCGGCTGCCGACCTGGAGCATGTCGACGTACTCGTCGAAGATCTGGATCTGCGCCGGATCGGTCACCTCGGTGATGACCGGCAGACCGGTCTCGTCGCGGGCCTGCGCCAACAACTTCAACGCCGGCATGCCAAGGCCCTGGAACGCATACGGCGAGGTTCGCGGCTTGAAGGCCCCGCCGCGCAGCAGGGTCGCCCCCTCGCGACGAACGGCGCGGGCGGTGGTCAGGAGTTGCTCTTCCGACTCGACTGCGCACGGGCCAGCCACCACCTGCAGCCCGCCTCCCCCGCCGATGTCCACATCGCGGACGCGCACTCGCGTGCGCTCGGGGTGATGCTCGACGCTCGCCAGCTTGTACGGCAGCGTGACACGGATCACCTGCTCGACGCCCGGGAAGGTGCCCAGGTGCGCCACGCGCTCGACCTCGGCGCCGACTACACCGATCACCGTGCGCTCCTCGCCGACGCTGACAAAGGCCTCGAGGCCGTGCGCCTCGACAGCCTGCTGCACCTTGCTGATTTCGTTCAGCGTCGCCCCCGGACGCATCACCACGATCATTTCGTTCTACGCCTCTTCATGCTCGTTGCTGGTATCGGGCTCCCGCAGAGGAGAAACAAAAAACGCAGGGATCCGAATCGGACCTCTGCGTCGGCGGGCACGAGTGCCTCTGCTGGCGGGTCTTGCCCGTCTGCCTCGTGCCCGCTAAGCGTAGTACCAGAATGCGTGGTTCATGAGTGCGCGGAAGGGTAGTCCCCTTCTCAGACCGATGTCAACGCTCGGTTGCCCGACGAATGGCGGCGCTTGGCGGCAGCACGGTCCGACCGCCGTCGACGCGCCACACGGCGCCGGTGACGTAGCTCGCCTCGTCTGACAACAGAAACATGACGACGTCCGCCACCTCGCTCCGGCGGCCCATCCGTCCGAGCGGCACGTCGGGACGCTCATCCGGGGGAAAGGCTGCGACGTCAAACGTCGTGTCGATCGCACCGGCCGCGACGACGTTGACGCGAGCCAGCGGCGCACCAATGAGCGCCATGGAGCGCGCAAGCCCCTCGAGGCCCGCCTTCGAGGCGGCGTATGCAGGCGACCGCGACGATCCCTCGCTGCCTCCGGCAACGCTACCGACCAGCACCGCCGCGCCACCCGCCTGGCGCAGCAGCGGCATGGCCGCGCGCAATGCGAGGTACGGCGCACGCAGGTTCACGCGCAGCACATCATCCCAGTCAGCGAGGTCGTCCCACGGCCCGGTTGGCGGGAGGCCGGCGCAGCAGACCAGCCCATCCAGACCACCGTCGAGATGCTCCAGCGCGGATGACAGCGTCGTGGCGTCAGCTGCATCGCCGACGAGATCAGACTCCGCTCCCGGCTGGAGATCCAGCCCGACGACGCTCCAGCCACCGGTCCGCAGCCGATCCGCGATCGCCCTGCCGATGCCTGAGGCGGAGCCGGTCACGAGCGCATTGCGCTGCGGTTGCATCGGTCAAGGATGGCAGATGGCTCGACGATCAGTGGCGCGCAACGCCAATGGCCACCGCTTCATCAACAGGCTGCTCGCGGCCAGAGTGCAACACTGTTGCACGCTGCATTGCGCCAATTCGTCCCGAGGTACGACTCACGATCCTTCGACCACTCGAATGCGCGACCGATTCATTGCCGTCCCGGTAGCGCTGGCACTCCTGCTCGCCGCCTGCAGCGCCGCTCCGACGATCAGCCTGGCACCGAGCGGCACGGCGGTCTTCCCCGGCGCCATGCCGCTCGGCGCGACCCGTTCCACGACCCTGGCGCGCAACGTCGCAGCGGCCGCCGGTCGCGAGCTGTCGGCGCTCGGCGTGAACCTTGACCTGGCGCCCGACAGTGACGTGAACGTCGAACCGCGCAACCCGGTGATCGGCCTTCGATCGTTCGGCGACGACCCGGCCCTTGTGGCGCAGTTGGCCGCGGCCCAGGTCGCCGGCTACCAGCAGGACGCCGGGATCGCCGCGGCGGTGAAGCACTTCCCCGGGCACGGCGACACGACCGTCGACAGTCACACCGGGCTGCCGGTGATCGACCACGACCGCGCGACGCTGGAGCGCATCGACCTCCCGCCGTTGAAGGCCGCGATCGATGCCGGAACCGACGTCGTCATGGCCGGACACCTGCTCGTGCCGGCGCTCGATTCAAGCCAGCCCGCCACGCTGTCATCGGCAATTCTGGGCGGGCTGCTGCGCGACCAGCTTGGTTTCAAGGGCGTCACCATCACCGATTCCCTGTGGATGCAGGGCATCCGCTCACGCGTGGCGAATGACGCGGAGGCCAGCCTGCGCGCGCCGCGGGCGGGCGCCGACATCCTGCTCATGCCGCCCGATCCAGCTGGGACCGTCACGCGCGTCGCCGCGGCTGTGCACGACGGCGAGCTTGCCGGTCGCCATTCCGGCGAGCTATGGCATCGCCCAAGAGTTCGGAACCGGACTGGACCACTGTCCCTGAATTTGGGGGTATCGGTCTTGCAACATCCGTGGTAGACTCGCCGGACATGCTCCCAAACGGGAGTGCAGACAACGCGGCGCACGATCACTCCTCTCACGGTTTTTCGGCGAGAAGGTCGCTGGAGCCGCACGAGAAGGAGTTTTTTCTTTGTACCAATCCACCTACAGCGACAAGACGCTGGTTTGCGCCGACTGCAACCAGGAGTTCGTGTTCAGCGGTAGCGAGCAGCAGTTCTTTGCAGACCGCCAGTTCAGCGAACCGCGTCGCTGCTCCGCCTGCCGCGCGGTCCGCAAGGCCTCGCGTGGCGACAGCGGCGGCAGCAGCTACGGCGGCGGCAACGGCGGCGGCGGCTACTCGAGCGGCGGCGGCTACGATCGCGGTCCCCGCGAGATGCACAGCGCGACCTGCGCCAGCTGCGGCCGTGAGGCCCTCGTGCCGTTTCGCCCGACGGGCAGCAAGCCGGTCTATTGCAGCGACTGCTTCAGCCCGCGGCGCTAGACGGCTGGCGCTGACTGCGCCACATCGCTCTGCAACGAGCCCGGTGAGCAATCGCCGGGCTCGTTTCATGTCCCGCCGCTCGAGCCGGCGGGGTGGCACGGGTCCTGCCCACGATCTGAGATGGAGATTCGCGACTACGGGTTCCTCTCGGACTGCCAGGCGAGCGCGCTTGTCAGCCGGGACGGCTCCCTGGACTGGTTATGCATGCCGCGCTTCGACTCGCCCTCGCTGTTCGGGCGCCTTCTCGACCCTGATGCCGGCCACTGGTCCATCCGTCCCTCCGCTCCGTTCGAGGCCACGCGCTCATACGTTGGCGACAGCCTGGTACTGCAAACCATCTTTCAGACCGATGCGGGCCGCGTCGCATTGACCGACGGCCTGCTCTTCGAGCAGGGATCACGTGACCATGAGATCGGCTATCGCGTGCCCCACGTACTCGTGCGCCAGGTCGAAGGCATCGAGGGCCGCGCAGCGATGCGGCTCGAGTTCCGGCCCCGCTTCGAGTACGCGCTCGTCATCCCGCGGATTGACTCAACCGAGTTCGGCGCCACAGCGGTTGCGGGACCCGCGACGCTTGATCTCGACACCTCAGTTCCGCTCCAGATCAGCGAAGCGAGCGCCTCGGCCGACTTCGAAGTCGCCGCGGGCCAACAGCTGGAATTTCGGCTGCGATACCGCCCGACGTTCGAACATGCGCCGGATGCAGCCGGCGGCAGCCTCGACGATACCGTGGCGGGCTGGGAGTCGTGGCTGCGCATGCATTCCGGATACGACGGGCCGTACGCCGAGGCGGTTCGGCGCAGCGCCCTGATCCTGCAGGGCCTCACCTATCGGCCGAGCGGCGGGATCGTCGCAGCGGCGACCAGCTCGTTGCCCGAAATCATCGGCGAGGGCGCCAACTGGGATTACCGATTCGTCTGGCTGCGCGATCTCAGCCTGGTGCTGCGGGCGTTGTGGGTCGCCGCGTGCCCCGACGAGGTGCGCGAATTCTTCCGGCTGATCTCCGTCGCTATCGGTGACGTCGACGATCGTGGCGTGCCGATCGTCTTCCGCGTCGACGGCTCCCGCGACCTCTCCGAGCATGAGCTGCCGGACCTCGCCGGATTCGCCGGCAGCACTCCGGTCCGCGTCGGCAACGACGCGTGGCGTCAACGGCAGCTCGACGTTCTGGGCGAAGTCGTGGACGCCGCGCACCAGCTCCGCGACCAGCTCGGCGACTTTCCCCCGGCTCTGCGTGACCTGCTGCGCGGCTTCGCCGATCGCGCCGCCGCGACATGGCAGGAGCCTGATGCCGGCATGTGGGAGGCACGCGACCGCGAGCGCCATTACGTCTCCTCAAAGGTGATGCGCTGGGTGGCGCTGGATCGCGCCATCCAACTGGCGCCCCGGATCGGTGAGGCCGACGTGGGGCGATGGTCGAAGGCACGGGACGCGCTGCGCGCCGATATCCTCGAGCGCGGCTGGAACGAGCGAATCGGCGCATTCACCGGCGCCTACGACTCCGACGAGCTGGATGCCTCGGTCCTGCTCATGCCGCTGGTCGAGTTCCTGCCGGCGGATGACCCGCGCATGGCACGAACGATCCGGGCCGTCGAGCGCGAGCTGGGCGAGGGCGCCATGGTGCATCGCTGGCGCGGCGACCCGAACGGCTTCGTGATCTGCGGCTACTGGCTGGTCGAGTGCCTGGCGATGCTCGGCGAGACGGATGCCGCCCATCGTCGTTTCGACGCGCTGACCGCACTCGCCAACGACCTCGGCATCCTGTCGGAGATGGCGGATCCCCGAACCAATCAGGCACTGGGCAACGTGCCGCAGGCGTTCTCTCACATCGGGCTGATCAACGCCGCGTACCGCTTCTCGACCTTAACCGAGCGTTGACGTTCGACTAACGCCGCGTTGACCGTACGCCCGCAGGGTGGTGGCATGACAGACACACGCATGCCACTCCGCGGTCGCGCGTGGCGGGCCGCACTGCCACTGCTCATCGTCGGTGCCTTCACGCTCAGCGCCTGCCAGAGCACGACGACTGGCCCGAGCACCTCGTCCAATCCGAGCAGCCCGTCCAATCCGAGCAGCCCGGGCAACGGCGCGAAGACCAGCCTGCTGGGTGCCGGCGCCACCTTCCCGGACCCGGTCTACCAGGAATGGATCGGCGCGTTCGTCGGTGCAAACCCGAATGTTTCTATCACCTATGAGCCGATCGGATCGGGCGGAGGCGTCGAGCAGTTCATCGGTCAGTCGACCGACTTCGGCGGATCCGACGCCTTCATGACCGATGAGGAAGTCGCTGCGGCAAAGAAAGCGCGCGATTGCGATGTGCTCCACATCCCGACCGTCTTTGGTGCGGTCGCCATCGCCTACAACCTGCCGGCCGTCGACGGGCTCGTGCTGGATTCAGCAACGATCGCCGGCATCTTCATGGGCAAGATCACCAAGTGGAACGACGACGCCATCGCGGCGCAGAACCCGGCGGCCACACTTCCTGGTACCGACATCATCGTCGCCCATCGCTCGGATGGCTCGGGCACCACATCGATCTTCACCACCTATCTCGACCACGAGAGCAGCGACTGGCACGACGCCGTCGGCAAGGGCAAGGAGGTCGAGTGGCCAACCGGCGTTGGCGGCCAGGGTAACGACGGGGTGGCCGCCGCGGTGGCGCAGAACGAAGGCGGTATCGGGTACGTTGAGCTCTCGTATGCGATCGAGAACGGCCTCGCGGTCGCATCGGTCAACAACGCGGATGGCACATCGGTCGAGCCGACGCTCGCGTCGACCGCCGCGGCCGCCGACGGGATTCAGATCCCCGACGACCTGCGCTTCAACATCCTGGACGTGGGCGGTCAGGGCTATCCGATCGCTGGCGCCACCTGGGTGCTGGCCTACACCTGCGGCTACGAACAGCCAAAGGCCGATGCGCTGAAGGCCTTCCTCCACTGGTCGCTGGAAAACGGCGACAGCATCGCGCAGGAGCTGCACTACGCACCGATCGGCGATGCGCTGCAGAAGCAGGCGCTGGCCAACGTCGACCGGATCAACGCCGACGGATGACGGCCATCCGCGGCGACACGGCGTTCCGCTGGATCGCGACGGCCTCTGGCCTCGCGGTCCTCGCGATGCTTGCGCTGATGATCGGGTCGACGACGCTCGACGCGCTGCCGGTCTTCGCCTCCCAGGGCGTCTGGCAGTTCTTGACGGGCACGACGTGGGACCCGGGCATATCGCGCACCGAGATCACCGGGACCTACCAGGCCGGCGTGTTCCTGTATGGAACGCTGCTGACCTCTGCGATCGCTGTGGTGCTGGCCGTGCCGGTCTCGGTCGGCATTGCGCTGTTCCTCAGTGAGGTGGCGGGACCGCGGGTACGCGGACCATTAATCGCGCTGATCGATCTGCTGGCCGCCATACCGAGTGTGATCTACGGCCTCTGGGGATTGCATTTCTTCGCGCCGACGGTGCTCAAGCCGATCGCCCAGGCGTTGAGCGGCGCCCTCGGCGCGGTCCCCACCTTCGCCGGCCCGGTGATCGCCTTCAACGTCTTCTACGCCGGGATCGTGCTGGCGATCATGATCGTGCCGATCATCAGCGCCATCGCGCGCGAGGTGTTCGTTGCCGTTCCCGATGCGCAGCGTGACGCCGCCTATGCAGTTGGCGCCACGCGCTGGGAGGTGATGCGCTCGGTCGTTTTGCCGCGCAGCCGGCCGGGGATCATCGGCGCGACGATGTTGGGGTTTGGCCGCGCGCTGGGCGAGACGATCGCGGTGGCACTGCTGATCGGTGGCGGGACGGTGATCGGCGCGAGCATCTTCAAGCCCGGCGAGACGGTCGCCGCCAAGATCGTGAACACCTTCCAGGAGTCGGCTCCGGAGGCGGTGCGTGCGCTGATTGCGCTGGGCGTGACGCTGTTCGCGATCACGATCGCCATCAACATCGCGGCACGCGTGATCGTGCGACGCATGGGCGATCTGAGCGGGGAGGCAGTGGCATGACGGCCGCTGCGTCGCTGCGCGTCCGAAGCTCGCGAGCGCGCGGGCGCGCCCGCCTCAACCGGCTCATGACCGGTCTCCTGGTCATCGCTGCCCTGCTGGCGATCATGCCGCTCGTCCTGATCATCGGTGTGACCGTCATCCGCGGACTGCCGGCCATGAACCTTGCCTTCCTCACCGAAACGTTCAACTTCTCGCGGCGCGAGGTGGGCGGCGGGTATCTACATGGCCTCGTGGGGTCGCTCTACATGGGCGGGCTCGCCGCGCTGATTGCCATCCCGCTCGGGATCACTACGGCCGTCTTCCTGACCGAGTTTCCTCGGTCACCCTCGACCGGTCCGGTGCGCTTCTTCTCCGACGTGATGACCGGCGTGCCGAGCGTGTTCGTGGGCCTGTTCGTTTACACGCTGCTGGTGCGCCACATCGGCTTCGGCACGTTCGTCGGAGGGCTGTCGCTGGCGATCATCATGCTGCCGATCGTCGTCCGCTCGTCCGAAGAGATCCTGCGCCTCGTGCCGGGCGACCTGCGGCGAGCCAGCTACGCGCTCGGCGCGAGGCATTGGCAGACCGTCCTGTGGGTCGTCATCCCGGCCGCCGCGCCGGGGCTGGTGACCGGCTCGATGCTGGCTGTGGCCCGCGCGTTGGGTGAGACCGCGCCGCTGGTGCTCACGGCGCTGGCGGCGCAGACGGTCGTGCTCGACTTCCAGGGAGAGGGTCAGTCCGCGCTGCCGCTGCTCATCTTCCGGGAGGCGCGCGGCGCATTCTCGGCCGGCCAGCAGCGCGCCTGGGCCGGTGCGTTGGAGCTCATGCTGCTCGTGCTCGTCCTGAGCATCGTTGCGCGGTTCATCGGCAGGCGCATCCGTGGCTGAGATGACGGCGCTCCGGCTGGTTGCGGCACCGTTGCTCGCATCCGAGCCCGAACCGACCACGGCAGCCGACGCGGTGCTCCAGCTCGAGAACGTGTCAGTGCGCTACGGCGCGTTTACCGCGGTGCGCGACATCACGCTCGACGTGCCGCGCAACCAGATCCTGGCCCTCATCGGTCCCAGCGGCTGCGGGAAGTCGACCCTGCTGCGCAGCCTCAACCGAATGAATGACCTCATTCCCGGTGCTCGTGTCGAAGGGCAGATCCGCTACAACGGCGAGGATCTCTACGATCCGGCCGTGGATCCGGTCGAGGTGCGACGCCGGATCGGCATGGTCTTCCAGAAGCCGAACCCCTTCCCCAAGTCGATCTTTGACAACGTCGCCTTCGGCCCGCGCCTGGGCGGCACGCGGGACGGTCTCGACGAGGCCGTCGAGCGGTCGCTACGTCGCGCTGCGCTGTGGGACGAGGTCAAAGGCAAGCTGCGCTCACCCGCCATGGCGCTCTCCGGCGGGCAGCAGCAGCGGCTGTGCATTGCGCGCGCGATCGCCGTGGACCCTGACGTCGTGCTGATGGATGAGCCATGCTCGGCGCTGGATCCAATCGCCACGCTGCGCATCGAGGAGCTGATGCGCGAGCTGGCGCAGCGCTACACGATCGTGATCGTGACGCACAATATGCAACAGGCGGCACGCGCCAGCGACGTGACCGCATTCCTGACGATGGGCGAAGATCGCGCTGGCCATCTGGTCGAGATGGCGCCAACCGATCGGCTCTTCACGACGCCGGCGACCAAGCTCACCGAGGACTACATCACCGGACGGTTCGGCTGATGCGACCAATGGAGTTCGATTTCATGACCGATGACGACGAAGCGCGACCGCACGGCGGGCTGCGCTCGAGCTTCGACCAGGCCCTGACCGCGCTCAAAGAGGACGTGCTGCGCCTCGGCTCGCTCGTCGACGCTGCAGTCGAGGGCGCCGGCCGCGCGCTCGTCGAGCGCGACGTCGAGCTGGCCGACCAGGTGCGCTGGGCGGACGAGCAGGTCAACGAGCTCCAGAGACGGGTCAACATGGAGGTCGCCGCCGCCATCGCCACCCAGTCTCCCGTGGCGCGAGATGCGCGCGAGCTGTTGGCGCTGTATCACGCGGGGGCCGAGCTGGAGCGCATGGGCGACTACGCGGTCAACATCGCCAAGCTCGCGCAGCAGCTCGCCGGTGAGCCCGAGCAGCCGATCCTGCCGCAGGTCCCGCAGATGGTGACGCTCTGTCGCGAGCAGCTGCGATCCGCCATGCGAGCGCTGGTCGATGTCAGCGAAGAAGCCGCACGCGCCATGTGCCGCCGCGACGATGAGATCGACAGCCTCTACAACGAGGTGTATCGGACAAGCCTGGAGCTCATGGGGCAGCATCCTGATCGGGTGGCCCAGACGACCCATATGCTCTTCGCGGCGCATCATCTCGAGCGCCTCGGCGACCGAGTCACCAATATCGGCGAGGACGTCGTGTACCTGGCCACAGGTCGCGTGGAGGACCTCAACCCCTGACCACGCCGAAGCGCCGCATCCTGCTGGTGGAGGACGACCGCACGTTGCGTCAGGCGCTGAGCTTCAACCTCTCCCGCGAAGGCTATGAAGTCATTTCGGCAGTCGACGGCGAGCAGGCGCTGGGCGCCGTGCGCGGCCCAGGACTCGACCTGGTCCTGCTCGACGTGATGCTTCCCGGGATGAGCGGCGTCGAGGTGCTGCGGGTCATGCGCGGCGAAGGAATCGCAACGCCGGTGATCATCGTTTCGGCGAAGGGCGACGAGATCGATCGCGTGGTCGGACTGAAGGTCGGCGCCGACGACTACGTGGCCAAGCCATTCAGCCGTCCCGAGCTGCTCGCGCGCGTCGAGGCGGTCCTGCGCCGCGGACGAGCTGGCCCGGCGGCGCGAAGCGGGGAATCGATGGACGTCGGGCCACTGCGCATCGATCTGGCGCGTCGCAACGTGACGCTCGACGGCAGCGAGCTGCGTCTGACGCCACGCGAGTTCGAGTTGCTCGCCCATTTCGCGGCGCAGCCCGAGCGCATCTTCACGCGCGACCAGTTGCTGAGCACGCTCTGGGGCTACGACTACGAAGGTGACGCGAGGACGGTGGACGTGCACATCAGCTGGCTGCGCAGGAAGCTGCGAGGTCGCGACGGCCACGACTGGTTCCGCACCGTACGCGGGGTCGGCTATGCGCTGGCGCCGCCGCCCGACCGATGAGTTCGCCGCCCGATCTCGCGTCGGCCTTCGAGGCGCTGCTGGCGCGCAGCGGGGGCGACCTGCTGTTGCTCGTGGACGACCGCCTTCAGATCGTGCGGGCCGGTGGCGACGCCGGCACGCTGGCGGAGCGAGCCATCGAGGAGCTCACTGGAATGAGCCTTATCGCCGCCTTCAGCTCGGCGGCGCTGGACAGCGTCGCGCGCGAGGCGCTCAGTAGCGACGGCGCGACGGGCGACACACAGCTCGGCAGGCTGGGCAGCCGCAGCTTCTCCGTCCACGCGGTTCCGGTGAACGGCGGCGTGGTGCTTCTCCTCCACGACGTGACGACACTGCGTCGGGTGGAACGGGTGCGGCGTGACTTCATCGCCAACATCAGCCACGAGCTGCGCACGCCATTGGCGTCGATCAAGCTGCTCGCTGAGACGCTCTCGTCAGGGGTGGTGGCCGACCTACCGACGACCACCGACTTCGCCCAACAGATCGAGCGCGAGGTGGACCACCTGGCGCAGCTCGTCGACGAGCTGCTCGACCTGTCGATGATCGAGTCGGGCGAGACGCAGCTACGGCTGGAGGACCTCGACGTCGGCGCGCTCATCGAGGACATTGCGCGTCGCATCGCGCCAGTCGCCGAACGACGCGGCATCGGCGTCCGGCAGATTGCCGCCAGCAACGCGGTGCAGGTGGCCGCCGACCGCGAGCGCATCGGCCAGGCTCTCCTGAACCTCGCCCACAACGCGATGAAATACAGCACAGTCGGAGGCGAGATCCGGCTCGGCTTTTCCGCGCAGGCCAACGCGGTTCGATTCTTCGTGGCGGACGACGGCATCGGCGTTCCGGAGGCGCACCAGGCGCGACTGTTCGAGCGCTTCTACAAGGTCGATCGCTCGCGGGTGCGCGAAGACGACGAAGCCACGGGCAGTGCCGGCCTCGGACTCGCCATCGTGCGCCACATCGCGGAGGCCCACGGCGGCAGCGTTGGGTTGGAGAGCCGCGAAGGGATCGGCTCGACCTTCTGGATCGAGCTGCCGAAGCGCTGACGCGTCGGGCGGACGTTACCCGGCGACCAGGGTTAGTGTGCGCGGCGGCGGAAAATCATTCAGCAGGTCGGCGATGAATCCTCGAACACGACCTGGTTGAAGCGCGCGAGCGCATTGCGAACGTGGGGCGCGTCGTTGATCGGCAGCAGCCGCCGGCCCTTCGAATCAGCGTGCGCGAACGCGCTGTTCGGAAGTCGCGCGCGTCGATTCGCATCAAGCTGGCCCATGTGAATGATCATTATCGCAAACAGGCAGCGGCTGATCGGCCTCGACCCGGGGAGCTGCTACGTCTCGAGCAGCGCCCTCGCCTGGTCAAGCGTGGCGAGCGCCGCGTCGCGCTCCCGCCGCCCGAGGCCGCAGGAGGTGGCAACGTCGACCCGTCCTCCGACGAGATCATCGATGAGCGCCAGCAGATCGCGCTGCTCCTCCAGCGAGCGCGCCTCGTGGACGAAGCCGGCGATGAAGCGCGTGCCGACCGGCCGTCGCAGATCGCGCAGCGGCTCGTAGAACGCGCGATCGGTGGGTGGGGGCTCCACCGCTGCGGCGAACGGGGCGTGAACGAAGTCGAGCGGCCTTCCTTTCGGCCACGCACGAGCGATGGCGTTCGCGACCAGCACCAGCGGACGCACGTCGCGCATCCGACCCAGCGCCCGATGGTTCATGTCGCCGACGCACAGGTGAATGCCAAACCGCGCGCCTTCCGGTGAACGGGCCGCGAGACCGGCGACCCCACGCGCGAGGAAGCGTGCCGCGATCGGCCGAAGCGGCCCCGGCGCGCGGGCCACGAACACGAGCTCCGCAGGTATCTCGATCTGGAAGACGACCTCGTCGCCGGCACGCTCAAAGATCGAGCGGATCTCGCGAAGCGTCGCATCGGTGAAGGCGCGACGGTTGCGGAGGGCGGCCACGGGTCCGAGAGTGAACAGCGCCAGGTCAAGATCGCCCGGAATGCCGACCTGGAAGCGCAGCCCCTCGCCCGCCGGGCCGAGCGCCGCGCGGCGTTCCCGGAAGCGCGGATAGCTGTCCTCGAAGGCGGCCACGTGCCCGAAGTCGAGCGTCTCGCCACGCAGGTCGTGGCCGCGACGAAGGCGAAAGGTCAGCGTGTCGTCGTAGTCGGCCCAACGCCCCTCGCGCTTCACCTCGAGATCGGGATGGCGCCGCAGCGACTCGACGATGTGGATGATCCAGTTGCGCCGCTCGCCGGTCTCGCCATCGGGCAGCGTGCGGAGCCGGCCATCGAGGCGCGTCAGCGCCAGGTCCATTGCCTCGTCGGCGGAGGCGAACGGCGTGCTGCCGACCAGGTGCGCCGAGCGGGGTGTAGCGATCGTATCGGTCATCGAAGGCCTCCTCGAGAACATGCATCAGCCTTGACCGATGCCGCCGCTGACGTTCAGGCAGCGACGACCGGTCGTTCAGCAGGTGAGGCGGCGTACCGCTGTCCGGGAGGAATGACGACTGAGGCCGAAGACGAGCTCAGTGACCCTCGTGCGGGCGGCGGGGCCGCCCGGGCATCGCCATGGTGGACCGATGCAGGCTCGTCATGGGTCCAAGACTAGCACTAGCAGACGCGTCCGCGGTACGGCTCGGCCCTTGGCCCGCGGCCGGGTCTTGCGCGGTTGCCGGATGTGCAGCATTTGGCCGTATCCGCCAGCGAGCCATGAAAACCGGCCTCAACACGGTCGCTCGTTGGCCGCCGGCAGCCGGCTGGTGCAAATCAAGCTGTCGCGGATGTTTCGGTGGCCGTTAGAGCCAGATGCTGCAACAGATTTGTTACGGGCTTCGAGGCTTCCGCGCTCGAAAATGGAGAAAGAGCGGTATGCGCTGCCAGCGGTCGCCGGGCGGATCGGTCGTGTCGCCGACCTCGACCAACCGCTCGACCAGCAATCCGGCCGACTCCAGCGCCGCGAAATAGGCTTCGAGCGGCCGATGGTTGCTGGTGAAGGTCATGCGCAGTCCATCGCGCTCGACGTAATCGGCGTAGCGACGCAGCTCGAAGTACGACTCGCGGATCACGAACGGCGCGACGGGCGTGCGTTCGGCAAACCTTCCGGCTGAGGCGATCGGATGCACGATCGCGGCAGCCAGGCGGCCGCCGGGCGGCAGGATGCGGGCGATCTCGCGCACCGCGGCCTCCATGTCATCGATGTCGTGCAGAGACATGAATGCCGTCACCAGCCGTACCGATGCGTCCTCGAACGGCAGCTCGGCCGCATCGGCCACTCGATAGTCGCCGTCGGGGTCGGCAGTGTGCGCGTGCTCGATCATGCTCGCGGAGCCGTCTATGCCGATCACCGCGTAGCCGCGAGCCTTCAGGTCGCGGGGGAAGCGTCCCTCGCCGCAGCCGACGTCGAGCATCGGCCCATTGGGCGGCGGCAGGATCTGCAGGAATCGGTCGCGATGAAACTGCCAGTAGCTGTCGTGGCCTGGTCTGCGAGCCCATTCGACCCAGTTCAGAGCCTGCGCCTCCCAAGCCTCGCGTAGGCTCATCGGCGGCGAGGCTCGTCGTGCTGCAGCTCAGCGCTCATGGCTCCATTCTGGAGATGTCGCCCCGGGGTCGCAAACGAGGAGGGCGCCGAGTGCGCCGCGGGGCCGCCTCGGTCTGAGTAGTCGGAGAACGTCAGCGGTTGGTGGGGAGGCTACCGAGAGTGACCGACACCTCCTGCGTCGAACCGTTGCGCACGACGGACAGGCTGACCTTGTCGCCCGGTGCGTGCGGCAGGATCAGCGTCGACAGGTCGTGCGTTGGATCCACCTTCGTCCCTTCGACAGCGACGATCACGTCACCATCGCGCAGACCGGCCTTGTCCGCCGGGCCGGCGGCGACGACGGCCGCTCCTGCGCCCGACGGTGCGTGGATGAGCGCGCCCTCATCGACCGAGAGCTTCGCGTCCTGCGCCAGTTGCCTGGTGACCGGCTGGTAGTACACGCCGATCCACGGACGCGTCAGCTTCTCGCCGGCGACCGCCTGCGCCATCAGCGGCCGCGCGACGTCGATCGGGATCGCGAATCCGATGCCCTGCGCACTGCCCGCAACTGCCGTGTTGA
>JBBSCG010000047.1:0-14389 GCA_038250515.1 Candidatus Limnocylindria bacterium | reverse complement strand
GAAGCCTCGCGAGGTCCTTCAAACGCATGGCCGGCGGCACGCTGATCACCTCGCGGGTCATCACGTCACGGATCTTCATCGGCTTCACCTCTTCTGGTCGATTCGCGGACTCCTCCAGTTTCTGCCGGGGCCTGAGCAACGCCTAGGTCCGTTCGTCACGATTTCTGCCTGCCGGTTGTCCTGGCGTCGCCATCTGCCGCGGCCAGCTGCAGCGAGACCTCGCTTTCCAGCTGTACGGCGAAAAGCAGGATCGACCCGCCCTGCGCCTGCGCGAGGACGTTGGCCACGATCTGCGCGGCGGTTGGGCCACCGTCCCTGATCGGCTTCCAATCGATCGTGTCGACGTCCCACAGCACGGTCCAGCAGGTAGCCGGCCGAGCCGGCGCCGGCCAGCAGCTCGCTATCGCAGGCCCCGTACGGCGCACGAAACAGCGGTCGCGACCACTGGCCGGCGTAGGCAGCGGTCGCAGCCTCCACGCGCCGAAGGTCGTCTGCCATCTGGACGGCGCTGAGCGTCGTCATGTCGGGATGGCTGTAGCTGTGGTTGCCGAGGTCGAAAAGGTCCGGCCGGGCGTTGACGATCGAGATCACCTTGCGGCCGGCGGTTCGTGGTGTCGACGCTCGCGCCGGTGGATTGTAGGTCACCGCCACCCCCGGCCACACGATGAGCTGCCAGCCGACCTCGATGCGGTTGGGGTCGTAGGCCGGATTCGTAAGGTCGAGGCTCAGGTACCGGTCGCGGTTCCAGTAGACGAGGCTTTGCCAGGTGGTAGCGAACCGGGCGGCGATCAGGGACAGCGAGTCGTCACGCACCACCCGTGTACACCGCGAACCCGGGGGTTGCCGATGGCGTTGCGCTGACCGTCGGCGATGGTCGGGATGTGGAGGTTGACAGCGGCGTCGGTGAGGGAGGCGTGCTCGGGGCGAGGGTAGGCGACGGAGTAGGGGATGCGGTCGGCGTTGGGGATGCCCGCCGTCGGCGAGGGCGTCGTCATCGGCGCAGTGCACGAGCCCACCAACAATGTGTCACCGACACGAGTGACGCCAGCGCGAGGATCGTTTTCGTATGTGAGTTGGGGCTGGTCATCGGAAGGCACCTCCGACCTGAGGCTCGCCGCCGCGAAGGACCGCTCTCAGAGCGAATGGTCGCCTCGCGACGGGCCGAAGGTCACCGACAGGATCACGGGCCGAACGGCAGCCAGACGACGGTCCACATGACCCTTGCGGTCGGCGGTCCCACGCGCGCAGCCTGCTGCTATGCGCGAATATCCCGATGAGCGACAGGCCGCGATGGAGCATGGAGCCGTGCCCAGCGAGGGGCGGTTTGCCTTGGTCTGGATTGACAGCGAGGTCGCCCGAATCCTGCGCTGGCGAGGGCGGATCGTAAGTGAGAAGATCGACTCTGGCGTGCCCCCGCACGTCCGCAGCACCGCCCATGTGCGTCACGATCCGCGCGTCCGACACGGTGGTTCGGGCCGTGGGCAGGACGACGCCGAGCGCCGGCGGAACGAGCACCTGCGCGCGTTCCTGAAGTCCGTCGCCTACCGGCTTGGCGACGACGACCACATAGAGATCGTCGGCACCGGCACGGTGGGGGACCGGCTGGCCACACTCCTCCAGCGGCAGGCTGCTCGACTGCACACACGGCCGACGATCGTGGCTATCCGCTCCATGTGGCTCACGCGTCGCCAGCTGGCGACGCGTCTGCGGCAGCGGCTTGGTCTGCACCTGCGCCGCCGGAGCGTCGGCGCGTACCGCTGGAGTGGCGACCTGCCGCAGACGCGGTCGGGGGCGGTGATAGGACCGCGCAAGGTGCTCGAGAAGCCCCCGCGCCGGGAGCGGGACTGACGGGACGGCCTGCCGAGACTCGGTTCGGCATCCGCCACTTGGTCGTCGGCTCAAGTCGGCTCAAGGCGGGTCATACCTGAGCTTCATTCACAGACCTGATGGTGGTAACGCAGCGCAACGATCCCCCAACCGATGGCGGCTGATCGAGGGCCGAATGGCCACTCCTTGAGAGGTCCCTTGATCCACGATGGCTGATCGGTGGGCTGCCTGGGCCACGGCGCCGCGGTGCGGGTGCCAAACATCCTCCCGCTACGGGCCGCTCGGCACTGGCTCACGCCCAGGACGTCCGGGATCGTCTGTGAGCCCGCAAGGAGCGCGCAGATGGAGGCCAACGATGCGGAACGTGGGCGCGAGTGCGGATCAGGCGGCTAACGCCGCGCCCGCCGACGTAATCCACGCCAGGGCGATCGTCCGGAGCCAGCACTGATGGCGGCTGAATCGGACAGCAGCTCGGGGCCGCCGCGCGAGGCCACCGCCGCGCGGCGGCTTGCCATGCTGGGTGCCCTGCTGGGCGCCTTCGCTTCCGCCTACCTGTTGATTGACTACGCGTGGGGATCCGGCATCTGCCTGACCGGAAGCGGCTGCGACGTCGTTCGCCAGAGCCCCTTTGCCTACCCGCTCGGCGTCCCGATGCCTGCTCTCGGCCTCGCCTTCTACACAGCCTGCGTGATTCTGCTGCTCGTCGGCGCCCGTCGCGATCGCCTGGCGTTGGGCATTTCGACCCGGGCGGCCACCACCGCCATGGCCGCGGTCGGTCTGCTGGCCATGGCGGCCCTGACTGCCATCGAGCTGGCGGTGATCCGGGCGGTCTGCAGCACATGTCTGCTCTCGGCGGTGGGCAGCGTGCTGTTAGCGGCCGGCGCCTGGCGCATGGTGCGCGCCTCTCCGAACCCGCCTGATGAGCCGCCGCGGCGGACCGGGCGCGCCCGCCGCGAGGCCGAGGCGTGCGAGCAGGGAGAATGGCAGGGGTTCGTGCGGCTGACCGCTGCCGCGACGTCGGTGCTGGCGGTCGTACTGGCCGGGCTGGTCGTCCTTCCCGTACTGAGCAGCGATCGGGCCGTTGGCGCCGCGCCGGACGAGGTTGCAGCACGCCCGCGAACCGGCGAGGGGCCGATGGAGCTGGTCGTCTTCTCCGACTTCCAGTGCCCGGCTTGCGCGCGAGTCGCACCGATGCTGCGCCTGCTGGCGGCAGAGGGCTCGGTCACCCTCGTCTATCGCTACTTCCCGCTGACCGGCATTCACGCCAACGCGCTGGCGGCCGCGCAAGCGGCCGAGGCCGCGCACCGCCAGGGCGCGTTCTGGGCGTATCACGATCGGATCTTCGCATCGCAGTCCGTCTGGTCCGGCCTTGGCGCCGATGCGGCCGACGCGATCTTCGAGCAGCTCGCATCCGACCTCGGGCTAAACGTCGAGCGCTGGCGTCTCGATCGGGTCGCAGCGGCCGACTCGGTCGCAGCCGACCTGGCGACGACCGCACGGCTCGCCCTACCCGGCACGCCGTCGATCTTCATCGGTGGCATCCGCTACACAGGGCCGAACACGATCGACGGGCTTCGCGCCGCGGCCGGGGTGCGCGGGTGAGGAAATGCCGCCTGCTACCAGCGGTCCGCAGAAATGGTGAAGCGGCCCGTCGTCAGCCCTCGGCGTAGAGTTCCACGAAGTCTATCGCCGAGAGCACGCCGATCGGGCGCTGCTGGTCGTCGACCACGACGACGCGGTGCACGCGCTCGTCGCTCATCATGCGGGCCGCCTGCAGTAGCGGCGTCGTCATCGCCACGGTCACCGGCGGGCGGCTCATGACCTCGCCAACGCGAATCCTGCTCGACTCGTGGCGAATCAGGCTTCGGACGTCGGGGCTGTCGAGGTGGACGAAATCGGTCTGGCTCACAACCCCCACCAGCGCGCCGTCCTCGTCTGTCACCGGCAGGCCGCTCACCCGATAGGTGCGCATGAGCCGCTCGGCCTCCTCGATCGGTGCGTCGACAGCCACGACCACCGGATCGATCGTCATGAGGTCGGCTGCTACCAGCTGGTGCTGCATGGTGGTCTCGGCCCCGTGGCTGCGGATTCGTGATGACCTCATGAAACGGCGGGGTCGTCAGGGTGGCGTAGGGCCGAATGGCCCCAATCGCCCGGTCAAAGCGCCCCTGTAATCGCGGGGGACCGTTGTCAAGGCGCCAGCGAGCGGTGGACGCCTGACGCGCGTGATTGCTCAGGCTCGTCGGCTTGCCCGAATAACAACGGCAGTCCAAGGGCAGAAGACCCATCGGCACGGGCCCTTCGGCGCTGTCGTCTAGCCAGGTTGCGGACGATCTCGATGTACTGAGCACACCAGAGAGGTCCAGCGAGTAGGCCGTGACGAAACCGGGCGAACTGCGCAGGATCGGTAGCATCCACTGCTCGACCGTCTCGACGGCCCGGACCGCCGGAGCCGCCCAACGTCCTGTGCCAAGTGGTCCGTTTTGCCGGGACCACTGGAAAGGTCGCACCGAGAAGGCCGGATGGCCATCCAAGAGGCCGCTGGTTCGAGTCCGGCGCCGCCCACCACCGACCAATCGATCCGACCGGGCATCACGCCGTTGACCGTGACCCCATCGGCGGCGACCGCGCGGGCGGTTCAGCCAGGCGGCGAGCGCCGAGCGCCCGGCGTTCGAGTACACGAGCTCGGGGATCGGCTGGCGCACGCCGGACGAGAGGACCGCCGCGATGCGCCCCCAGCCGCGCTCGCGCATGCCGGGCAGGAGCGCGGTCGCCAGCTCGATCGGGGTCAGCGCCAGCAGCTGGAATGCCGCCCGCCAACCCACCGCATCGGTCCCGGTCGGGTCGACGGTGGGTGGTCCGCCGAGGCCACGGTTGCGGCGCAGGCGGGGTCGGCCGCGTCGGCGGCGAGCAGATGGACCTCCGTACGCTCGTGCAGTAGTGCGGCCACGGCTTCGAGGCGCTCGCCGCTGCGCGGCCAGAGCAGCAGCCGGCAGCCCTCCGCGGCCAGCGCCTTGGCGACCGCGGCGCCCAGGATTCATGGCGCTAGGCTGCCACAGCCGAGCGACCGGCGCGGGAGCGTCGGACCAGGTGCAGCACGAGGCCGGCCAGGATAGCCGCCAGGCCGGCCGCCACGAAGCGGAGATCGGTGTAGAGCAGCGCCAGGGCGCCGACCCCCATCAGCAGTCGCTCGGGCCAGATGGCCGGGCCCAGCAGCCAGCCGCCGGTGGTGACCGCCAGCGCACTGACCGCGACCGCGGCGACCGGCAGGACCCAGAGCATCGTGAGCAGGTCGCCGCGCAGCAGGAGAGCCTCGCCGGCGGGTGCCAGGACGAAGACGAAGGGGACGAGGAACGCGGGCAGCGTGTATTTCCAGGTCATCATCATCGTGCGCGTCGGGCTGCCACCGGTGATCGCCGACGCGGCGTATGCCGAGAGCGCGGTCGGCGGCGACACCTCGGACAGGACCGCGTAGTAGAAGATGAACATGTAGGACGCGAAGCTGGGGATGCCGAACGCGTCGAAGGCGGGCTTGATGATGACCGCCGAGATGATGAACGAGGCGGTCACCGGCACCGCCAGCCCCAGCAGGAGCACCGCCACGGCGGCAAGGATCGCGGTGAAGGCCAGGCTGCCGCCGGCGAGGCTGACGATGATCCCGGCCAGCTTCAGGCCCAGCCCGGTCAGCGTCACCACCCCGACGATGATCCCCGACGCGGCGCACACCGCCGCAACCGGCAGGACGCCGATCGCGCCCGCCGCCAGCGCCTGCCAGAGGCGTCCCGGCGTCAGCCGGTTCTCGGGGTCCAGGAAGCTGAGCGCGAAGGCCAGGCCCGTGGAGAGGACGACCGCGCGGAACGGCGTCATGCCGAGCGCCATGAAGATCACGATCGCCACCAGCGAGCTGAAGTGATAGCCGTAGCGCAGCAGCTGGCGGCCGAGGGGCGGCGCCTCGACGGTTACGGCCCGCGTCCGGAAGCGCCGGGCGTCGAGCTCGATGGCGAGGACGATCCCCAGGTAGTAGAGCAGCGTCGGCACGGTGGCCAGGAGCAGGACCACCAGGTACGACTCCTGGAGGAACTCGGCGATGATGAAGGCCGCCGCCCCCAGGGTCGGCGGCGACAGAATGGCACCGATGCCGGCCGCCGCCAGGACTCCGCCCCCCTGCTCGCGCGGGTACCCGGCCCGGCGCAGGAGCGGCCAGGCGACGCTGCCGAGCGTCACGGTGGTGGCCACGCCCGATCCGGAGACGGTGCCGAGCAGGAAGCCGGCGAGCGTCACGGTGCGGCCCGGCCCGGCGTTCGACTTGCCGAACGCCGCGAAGCTGACGTCGAGGAAGAAGCGGCTGGCGCCCGAGTACTCGAGCACCGCACCGTAGATCGTGAAAAGGACGATGTAGGTCGCGGCCACGCTGATCGGCACCCCGAAGATGCCGGCCTGGGTCATGTAGATGTGACCGATGAAGCGCGGGATCGCGTAGCCGCGATGGGCGATCACCTCGGGCAGGATCGGTCCCAGGTAGGCGTAGGCGATGAACAGGCCCACGACGCCGACCATGATCCAGCCGACCGTGCGTCGCGTCGCCTCCAGGACGAGGACGACGGCGAGCAGGCCCATCGCGATGTCGAGCTCGGTGGGCACCACGGCGCGACGGCTGAACTCCTGGTAGAAGACGATCGCGTAGGCCATCGGCACCACCGCCAGGAGGGCCAGCAGCCAGTCGAGCGGGTGCGGATTGTCGGACCTCCCGCCGCCGCGCCGACCCCAGCCGCGGTAGACCAGAAAGCTGAGTGCCAGGGCGACGCCAAGAAAGGCGGGCAGGTAGATGGTGCGCGGGATCGTGCCGAACACGGCGAGGACCCAGTAGAGCGCGTAGAGCGAGAGCGTCACGCTCAGCGTCCACACGATAAGCTTTGGGGTGCCCGAGAGCTGGCGAGCCGGCTTCTCGGCCTCGTACTCGGCCAGCAGCGCCTCGCGGTCGACCTGCTCGGTCACCGCTCCACGCTCAGGGTGACGCGCGTGTCGGCGCGGCCTTCGACCAGTCGCCAGAGCTCAACCTCGCGGTCGCCGGCGAGCAACGTGCGTTCGCCCAGCGCGGTCGCCTGGATGCGCAGCGGCAGCCGGATGGCGGGTCGGTCGACCGATGCCTTCCACCAACGGCCGGCGCCCGCTGCCGCCCGGGTGGCATGAGCGGCGGCGTAGTACTCCTCGAGAACCGCCAGCTCGTCGGCGCTCAGCCAAACGAGCTGCAGCTCGCCGTCATGCACCACGAAATGCTCTTCGGCCAGCGATTGATAGAGCGAGTTGCGGTAGCGCAGCCCGAACCGTCCCGACGTGGGCAGCGGAACGCGCGCCAGCTCGGTGGCCGAGACGTCGCGCACCACCAACCAGCGCTGCGGATCGCTCTGGGAAGGTATGGCCGCCACCGATCCGGCCGTTGCCAGCGCCAGCAGCAGGACGCCGGCGAGGCCGGCCGCGCGCCGGTTTCGCCATCGGTCCGTCATCGGCTCAGGAGCCGTAGTAAGCCTTGGCCCCCGGACAGACGTCCATGAACGGGATAACGGCGGCGGTCTCCTTGTCGAGTTCGCTGGCGGCGGGATGCACCGCCACCAGGTCGTCCTTGTGCTCGAAGAGCAGCGCCGTCAGCTTCTGCTGCAGCTCCTCGTCCATGCTCTTGTTCACCACCAGCACGTTCGGCACGCCGATCACCCCGACCGCCTCGTCCTGCCCCTCGTAGGTGCCGGCCGGGATCTTGCTGTCGGTGTAGTACGGACCGTACTTGTCCTGCATGGCCGATGCGTATTCGGAGGTCGGCACCAGCACCATGCTGCCGGTCGTCGCGTAATCGACCAGCGCGCCGGTCGGCAAGCCGCCGGACCAGAAGCCGGCGTCGATGGTGCCGTCCTTCAGCGCGTCGACCGTCTCCGCGACGCCAAGCTGGCCGCGCTTGATGTCCTTGTCGGGATCGATCCCGGCGGCCTCCAGGATGCGCAGGCCGATCACCTCGGTGCCCGACCCGGGCGCGCCGAGCGAGACCCGCTTGCCCTTCAGGTCGTCGACACTGGTGATCCCGCTGTCGGCCGACGCGACCAGCTGTGTGGAGTTCGTGTAGAGGACGGCGAGTGCGCACGCGTCGATCGGCGTGTCGAAGTCGCCGCTGCCGTTGACGGCGTCAGCCGCGGTGTCGCCCAGGACGAAGGCGATATCCGAGTCGCCGCTGCTGATCAGGTTCATGTTGTCGACCGATGCATTGGTCTCTTCCGCGGTCGCGCTGTAGCCGGGGATGTTCTGGCTGATCAGATCGGCCAGGCCGCCGCCGAGCGGGAAGTACACGCCACCGGTCCCACCGGTTGCGATCGAGAGCCGTTGCGTCCCGGCCGCGGCTCCACCGCTGGCACCGGGGCTCGCATTGCCTCCACCGCCCGAGCCGATCGGCTGGCAGGCCACCAGCGCCGTGACAGTCAGGACGAGCGAGGCGCGGCGCAGGGCCGGGCGCCCCAAGAGGTTGGGAATGGACACAGACACGCTCCTTTCGTGGGCGGACGGCGGTCCCTCCCCTGCCGTCGCGATAGGCGCTCGGGGCTGTGGATATTCGGGTGACCGCAGTGTAGGTCCGCCGCGAGTCGGTGGTCAAATTCCAACCCATTGCTAACGGTCGGGGCAGGTTGGAGCCACAGGGCCGGCCGCACTCTGACGCATCGTTAGTCGCTCCCCACGCAACCGGGTGGCCAGGCTGATGGGTGACTTGCGGGTTCGGGCGTACCATTGGAGGCGGGTTAGGTTGGAGCAGGTGAGATGGATCAGGATCCGGCGCTGCTGAGGCCTGGATGATGCGCACCGCCTCTTCGTCGAGCTCGAGAACGAGCTTCCCGAGCTCGCCCGTCTTGTCGAGGACTGCGAGATCACGTGGTTCGAGGAGCCGATCCAGGGCGACGACGTACGCAGCCTCGCACAGCTTCGCGAGCGGACGCGCATTCCGATCTCGGCCGGGCAGAACGAGGGCCATCGCTGGCGACACCGCGAGCTCATCACCGGCGGCGCAATCGACATCGTCCGCCCCAGCCCGAGCGTGGCACGTTGACGCTGACGGATCGGCCGGGACTCGGCCTCGAGCCGAGGGAAGACGCGCTTCGGGGATATCAGGAGGAGTATTGAGGGCCTGTGTACGAAAGTTCGTGCTCATCTGGGCCGTTTCGCGCCAGAAAAGCTGTCGCGACCGGATCGGCACGCTGCCGGGATGGGGTTTCGCCATCGAGCTGACCGCGGTGGGAGCGGGTCGGGGACCTGTTCGACCCGCCCGGACGACGGGCGCTCCGGTCCAGATCCCGCGCCGCCAGATGGTGAACGCCATGCTCTTCCTGGCCCGCCTGGCTGCCCAGGTCCGGGTCTGCGACGAGCCCGCCGAGCCGTCGATGATGATGGTCGACGTTAAGACCGTGCGCGGCGACCCGTACGGCCCGACCCCCCACACCGCTGGCGGGCGGGGCGAGCGCACGATCAGTACCGAGCGCACGCTGCTGGTCGACATCCTGAGGCTGCCGGTCAGCGCTCGCGCCGATCCGGCCCCACAGCACGATGTGCGAGTCGGTAGTGAGTTGCTGCGCGAGCGCCTCGGCGGGCTGCCGCGGCTGCCGGCCATCGCCGCAGACCGCGCCTATCGCGGGCTGCGCGCCCTGGCCGAGCGGCACGCGCTGGCCCTCGGCCTCGGAACCCCGCCGAAGGGCCAGACTGGCTTTACTCCGATCGCCCCGATCTACACGATCGAGCATACCTCTGCCCAGCTCGACCGCTGTCGACGCTCGTCGCGCTGCTGTTGCGTATGACCGCCGCGCGCTACGACATTGTCGTGGTAGGAGCCGGCATCGTCGGTTTGTCCGCCGCGATGCAGCTATTACGGCGGAGACCAGGGCTGCGCCTGGCAGTGCTCGACAAAGAGTCCGTGATCGGCGCACATCAGACCGGCCACAACAGTGGTGTGCTCCATCGCGGAATCTACTACGTTCCCGGATCGCTCAAGGCGCGCCTCTGTGTGGCAGGTTCCGAGGAACTCGTCCGCTTCTGCGATGAGCGCGGCATCCCGCTCGAGCGGTGCGGCAAGGTTATTGTGGCGCGCAACGAGTCTGAGCTTCCGGGTCTGGAAGAGCTCCATCGGCGCGGCGCGGCGAACGGCGTGCCGGGACTGGAACGGATCGGACCCGAGCGCCTTGCCGAACTCGAGCCGCACGTCCGAGGCGTCGCGGCTCTTCTCTCGCCCCAGACTGGCATCGTGGACTTCCGGCTCGTGGCAGCGGCCTATGCGGACGACATCCGCGAACACGGGGGCGAAGTTCTACTCTCCCACGGCGTGCAGCACATCCACAGGTCCGATGCGACGCTGGTCCTCGAAACCGATGGCGGCGAGATTCGCACGAGTTGCTTGGTGACCTGTGCCGGGCTGCATTCTGACCGAGTCGCGAGCCTGACCGATGCGGGGGCGGACAAGTCCCTGCGCATCGTTCCCTTCCGTGGCGACTATTACGTCCTCCGACCGGAGCGCCGCCATCTCGCCCGCAATCTGATCTACCCGGTCCCCGATCCGCGCTTCCCGTTCTTGGGCGTTCACTTTACGCGCCGTCCGAATGGTGAGGTGTGGACCGGACCGAATGCGGTGCTCGCCTTCGCACGGGAGGGATATCGCCGCACTGATATGTCGATGGGTGATCTCGCAGCCTCGCTTGGCTATCGGGGCTTCTGGCGGATGGCATTGCGCTACTGGAGAGTGGGCGCCGAAGAAATGGTGCGCGACTACTGGAAACCGGCGTTCGTCGCGGCCTTGCAGCGTTATGTGCCGGAGCTTCGCTCCGACGATCTGCTGCCGGGTCCCTCAGGGGTCCGAGCGCAGGCCCTCGGTGTCGACGGGTCGCTGGTCGATGACTTTGTTGTGCAGGTCTCAGCCTCGGGGCGGGTGGTTCACGTTCGTAATGCTCCCTCGCCGGCGGCCACATCGTCGATGGCCATCGGTTCGATGCTTGCCGATCAGGTCCTCGAGGCCTATCAAGGTGTAGCCCCCACGTGAGTTCTGCCTCGCACGGCCACACCGATACGCGACACCGGAAAGTCGCGATCATCGGTTCCGGGCCCGCCGGCCTGACCGCCGCCATCTACGCCGCGCGCGCCAACCTCGAGCCGATCGTCATCCCCGGCAACGTGCCGAGGTTGGTGAGCGACGTCACCACGGCGACGCCGCTCCCCGCGAACGCGTCCGGGTGGCCCGGCTCAACAGCCGATGGCGCAGGGACTTGGTCGTCACCAGTCGCTCGCCGAGCCCGATCTGGCCGACCCAGCGCGCCAGGTTGTGGGCCATGACCTGCAGCGCCAGCCAGGCGGCGTTGGCAGCAAAGCGGCCCGATGGCAGGTGGTTGAGGCCGACCCCGTACTTGAGCTCGCGGATGGCGTTCTCGATCTCGGCATGCCGACGATGATCGGCCTCCAGCAGCAGCGTGTCGCCGCTGTGGTCGGTGACGAAGGCGTGGTAGCTGTAGCTGACCCCGAACAGGTCGAGTTGCGATGACGGCGTCGGTCGCACACGGCGCGCGATGAGTCGCAGCGGGACGGCGCCGGCGCAGTCGGCGAATGGCGTGTAGCTGGTCTCGGCCACGTCGGCGCCGCCGTCGATCCAATACGGGATCGGGGTCCAGGCCTCGCCCGGAATGGCCTCGATCGTGGGCCGCAGGGCCGGGCTGGAGCGCACGGTGATGCTGAAGCGCACCTTGGCCCCACGGCAGGCCTCGACCACGCTGCGCGCATAGAAACCGGCAGCTGCGCGCAGCGTCAGCTCAGCAGTCGCGCCGGCCTCACGCAGCCGGGCCACCGTCTCGGCCAGGAAGCTGGCCGCGCCCCATATCGTCGCTGCCGGGCCACGGCGCAGCCGAGCATGCAGCACCTCGCCCGTGTCGGCCGCCACCGCCAGCAGCGGGTGATAGCCGCGCACATGAGAGTAGGTGAAGCTGCTGCCGCCCTGCTTGCACCGCGGCGGATGCGCCGGCGCACAACGCGTCGGCGTCGTCGATGCAGTCGCCGCCGGCCAGCGCGCTCATGACCAGGGTCAGCGCCCTGATCGAGCAGCGCGCGCAGGCCGAGATGCTGGGCCAACGTGGCCGGCAGCACCTTCAGGCGGGCATCACCGTGCCCGGCTGAGGCTCCGCCACCTCTTCCCGGCCGCCGACCTCGTCCCAGATGCGACGGCGGAAGGTCTCCATCACGAAGAAGCCGCCGACCACGAGAGAAATGGCGACCACCACGATCGGGTAGATCAGACCGGCGTACTTGTTGCCGGTCGCATTCGACAGGGCTAGCGCGATCAGCGGCAGGAAGCCGCCGAACCAGCCGTTGCCGAGGTGATACGGCACCGAGAGCGACGTGTAGCGAATCTTGGCCGGGAAGTACTCGACCAGGAAGGCCGCGATCGGTCCGTACACCATGGTGACGTACACGATCTGGATGAAGACCAGCGCGATGAGCGGCACGATCTCGGGGGACGCCCCGCCAGCCACCACCTTGCCGTCCCCCCCGATCTGCGCGTGGGCGAAGCCGTCCATCAGGTTGTAGATCGGGAGGTAGGTGATGGCGGCGAGGGCCATCCCACTCAGGATCACCCATTTCCGGCCGATCCGGTCCGAGAGCCAGCCGAAGAACACGAAGAAGGGCGTCGCCAGCACGATTGCGATGCCAACGATCAGGTAGGTGTCCTGGAAGGCCACCCCCTCGGTGGTCTGCAGGAAGAAGAGTGCCTGGAACTGGCCCTGGTACCAGACCACCGCCTGGCCGGCGGTCATGCCGAACAGGGCGAGCCCGATGAGCCGCCAGTTCTTGCGATTGCCGAGGCTGTCGCGCAGCGGCTGCGTCGAGCTCCTGCCGGCGTCCTTGAGGCGCGTGAAGAGCGGCGTCTCCTGCAGCTTGAGGCGGATGTAGAGCGCCAGCGCGACGAGCACGGCGGAGAGCAGGAACGGGATGCGCCAGCCCCACGCCTCGAAGTCGGCGGCCGGCATGACGGCGCGCGTGATGCCGATCACCAGCAGGGCCAGCAGCAGCCCCAGCGTGGCGGTGGTCTGGATCCAGCTGGTATAGAACCCGCGCTTGGCGTCCGGCGAGTGCTCGGCGACGTAGATCGCCGCGCCGCCGTACTCGCCGCCCAGCGCCAGGCCCTGGAGCAGGCGGATGGTGACCAGCAGCAGCGGGGCGAGCAAACCGATCGTGTCGTAGGTCGGCAGCAGGCCGATCAGCGCGGTCGCGGCGCCCATGATCGAGATGGTCAGGACGAAGGTGAATTTCCGCCCGACCAGATCGCCGATGCGCCCAAAGACGACGGCTCCGAAGGGCCGAACCGCGAAGCCGGCACCGAAGGTGGCGAGCGTCGCGAGCAGCGCCGCGACGTCGTTGCCCTTAGGGAAGAAGTGGGAGGCGAAAAAGGTCGCCAGCACGCCATAGAGGTAGAAGTCGTACCACTCGATGGTGGTCCCGGCCGCGGAGGCGCTGATGACGAACGGCAGCTTGAAGCGATACACCCTGTTCTGGTTGGGGAGAGACTGCGCGGAGCTTGCCATGGACGACTCCCTTATCGGTTCGCATAGACAGGATCCGTCGGGCGCTCGGTCGTCCGACGCTGGTTGCGCGCGAGCGGGGCTACCTCACGGCGACTGCCCTCACTTTTCTTCCGGTCACGGGCGTGTGCAGTGGTTGGTATCACTCTTACGTCGGTCCGCGCAAGCCCTTCTTCCTACACCACCCGGTCCTCGGGGAGCTGCTCGGCGTGCTTGCTGCCCAGCCGCGTCGTGGGCCCCTGGTGGGTCGGTTGGGGCACGACCGCTGCTCGAATCGCCATCATGTCCTCATGCCGCCGAGGGATTGAGGAGGGCGGACAGCTCGGTCAGGGATGCGATCCGTCGCGGCGGCGGCGCACCGAGCATCTCGTCCGGCTCGGGCGAGCGCGTCACGCGGACCACGTCGAAGCCGAACGCCGCCGCGCCGGCGCAGTCCCAGCCGTTGCCGCTCACGAAGGTGATCGCGGGCGGCTCGACGCCGAGATGCGCGGTCGCCAGCGCGTAGATGCGAGGCGAGGGCTTGTAGACGCGGACCGCGTCGCTGCTCAGGATCGCGTCGATGCGGTCCTCAATGCGGGCGGCGACGACAGCGCCGCGCAGCATCGCATTGGTCCCGTTGGACAGGATCAGGCGCGGCTCATGCACGGCCTTGAGGGCGGCAGAGGCGTCGGCATACGCGGGCAGATGATGGTAGGCCCCGAGTAGCTCGTCGACAAGTCCGTCGCTGGCCGCCAGGCCGTGCGTGGCGCAGGCATCGCGCAGCGCGTCGGCGGTGAGCCGGTCGAACGGGATCCACCGGTCCATCAGGCTGGTCAGCCACGTCGAGCGCAGTTGGGTGGTGCGCCACGTGGCCGAGACGGCAGCTCCGCGGCCGGGAAAGGCCGCCTCGAGCCGATTGGTCAGCGCGTGCGGATCGAAGAGGGTCCCGTAGGCGTCGAAGACGACCGGTCGATGCGTCACCCGCCGTCCAGCGCGGCGCGGAG
>JBBSCG010000046.1:0-14497 GCA_038250515.1 Candidatus Limnocylindria bacterium | reverse complement strand
TGGAGGCGACGACGGGAATCGAACCCGTGTAAACGGTTTTGCAGACCGCTCCCTGACCACTCGGGCACGTCGCCATGCCTGCCTGGCTGCCCCGCGAGGATTCGAACCTCGGTTCACGGATCCAAAGTCCGCTGTCCTACCACTAGACGACGGGGCACCGAATCCGCCGGGCCGGGCCGGGCAAAAAAATGGAGCGGAAGACGGGACTCGAACCCGCGACCCTCACCTTGGCAAGGTGATGCTCTACCAACTGAGCCACTTCCGCCCGCTAATCCGATTATGACGCGTCCGGGAGGCTGGTGCCGAGGGTCAGAATCGAACTGACGACACCCGCCTCTTCAGGGCGGTGCTCTACCGACTGAGCTACCTCGGCCCGCTGGTCCGATTCGGATCGGGGAGCGTCCTCTCGCGGCCGCGCTTCGGCGTCGGAAGATAGCACACCCCCGGTCGGAGCGGCAACCGCCCGGCCTCGTCGCTGACCCTCAGCGCGGTACGCGCAGCTGCCCGGCGAGCCCTTCCAGCGTGCGCACGCGCTCCGCGATCGGCGGGTGGGTATCCCACATCGACTTCGAGCGCTCCTCGAAGCTTTGGATCGGATTGACGATGTACAGATGCTGCGTGGCCCGATTGGCGACCTCGAGGACCTCGGGATCGTCGGCGATCTTGCGCAGCGCGCTCGCCAGACCGATGGGATTGCGCGTCAGCTCAACGCCCGACACGTCCGCCAGTGACTCACGCCGGCGGCTCACGGCGAGCTGGACCAGGCGCGAGATGATCGGCGCCAGGATGGCCAGCACGATGGCGATCAGGAACAGGATGGCCGCTGCCCCGCCTCCGCCTCCGCCGCGATCGTTGTCATTCGAGCTGCGTCGTCCGCCTCCCCAGAAGGTGAAGCGCAGGAACCAGTCGGCGAGCAGCGCGATGGCGCCCACCAGCACCCCGACCAGCAGCGTGAAGCGGATGTCGTAGTTGCCGACGTGGCTCATCTCGTGGGCGATGACGCCCTGCAGCTCCTCGCGATCCATCTTCTCGAGGAGCCCCTTGGTCACCGCGATCGAGGCATGCTTGGGATCGCGCCCCGTGGCGAAGGCATTCGGCGCCGTGTCGTCGATGACATACACCGCCGGCATCGGCAGCCCGCTGGCGAGGCGCATCTCGTTCACGACGTTGAGCAGCTGCCGGTCCTCGGCAGCTGGCTGCGCCGGATCGATCTGCTTCGCGCCGCTCGACAGCAGAACGAGCCGATCGCCGGCGAAGAACGAGCCCACGCTCATCACCGCGGCAACAGTGATGGCGATGCCGATGCCCCACCAGCCGAAGCCGGTCGCCGCGCCGATGACGCCGCCCATGACGCCCAGCACCACCGCCACGACAAGCACGAGCAACCAGCTGTCGCGCCGGTTGCGGGCAATGGCCGTGTAGAAGGTCGCCGGCTGCGCGCTCATGGCGTCGCCGGACCGACCCGCATCAGCCGCGCAGGCTCACCGTCGGCACGGCCGCATCGGTCTCTTCGATCTGGAAGTAGTCGCGCTCGCGGAAGCCGAACATGCCCGCAATCAGGACGTTCGGAAAGGTCTGCATCGAGGTGTTCAGCTCCCGGACGGTTGCGTTGTAGTGCTGCCGCGCGAAGCCGATCTGGTTCTCCGTCGTGGTCAGCTCCTCCTGGAGCGCAAGCACGTTCTGGTTCGACTTCAGATCGGGATAGTTCTCGACGACCGCGAAGAGCGAACGCAGCGCGCCGGTCAGCACGTTCTCGGCGGCCGCAGCCTGTCCGGCGTTGGCCGGTCCCTGTGCTCCAGCAGCCACCGCGTTCGCTCGGGCACTGGTGACGTTCTGCAGGGTCTCCTGCTCGAAGTCCATGTAGCCCTTCACGGCGTTGACAAGGTTCGGGATGAGGTCATGGCGGCGCTTCAGCTGGACGCTGATCTGGTTCCATGCCTCGTCAACCTGGTTGCGCAGCCGGACGAGCCCGTTGTACACGAAGATCAGGAACAGGGCGACGACGGCCAGCACGATCAGGATGATCCAGACTACGCTGGGCATCGGACTTTCCTCCGTTTGCTCGGGCTGCAGGCGGCCGACGGTCACCTGCTGGTGGGCGGTGAGGGGCTCGAACCCCCGACCTCCTCGGTGTAAACGAGGCGCTCTCACCGGCTGAGCTAACCGCCCAGTGCGGAGGCTAACAGAAACGCCGCCCCGATTGGAGCGGCGTCATTGGTGAATTGGTGCCCAGGCCGGGACTTGAACCCGGATGAGTTGCCTCATACGCCCCTCAAACGTACGCGTATACCAATTCCGCCACCTGGGCATTGTGAGAGTGGTACCGAGGGAGGGACTTGAACCCACACGACCGTAATGGTCACTAGGTCCTGAACCTAGCGCGTCTGCCTATTCCGCCACCTCGGCACGAGCGGATCGGTCTGGATGGACCTCACCGAACGCCCACCGGGTACGTCAACCCTCGTGGTGAGCGGGCCGATTCTAACGTACTCCGCGGCCGGCGTCGATGCACTACCCGCCTATCCAGCTCTTCGCTGCGTGCGAGTTACCGAGCGCTACAGGCCGCCGGTCGGGATCAGGTTGAGCAGCGAGAAGACGACAAACAGGACCGCGAGGACGATGGTCAGGCGGAAGAGCGTGCGCTCGATGCCGCGTCTGCTGCGGTAGGCGGTCACCTCGCCGCCGAAGGCACCGCCGAGCCCCGTCCCGCGCTGCTGCAGCAGGATCGAGGCGATCAGCGCGACGGCCAGGATCATCTGCGCGATGCTGAGAGGAGTCATAGACGGCGCAGTATAGCAGCGGCTATTCGATGAGGCTCCGACCGGTCATCTGCGGTGCCGGCGGAATGCCGAGCAGATGGCAGACGGTCGGCGCCACGTCGGCCAGGATGCCGTCGCGCAGGCGTGCCTGCTCGCAACCGGCTGCCACCAGCACAAGCGGCACCGGCGAGCCGGTGTGCTTGGTCTGCGGCTCGCCGTCTGCGTCGCGCATCTCCTCGATATTGCCATGGTCGGCGGTGATGATCAGCGCCGCACCGGCCTCGAGTGTCGCTCGCGACAGCCGTTCGAGGCAGCCATCGATCACTTCGGCGGCCTCGACCGCAGCGTCCCAGACGCCGGTATGGCCGACCATATCGGGGTTGGCGTAGTTCGCCACCACGAAGTCGTAGGCCTTCGAGGCGATCGCCTCGATCAGCCGGTCGCTGATCCGCCCGGCCTGCATCTCCGGTGCCTCGTCGTAGGTCGCCACGTCCCGGTTCGATGGAACGAGGATGCGGTCTTCACCGGGAAATGGATCCTCGACGCCCCCGTTGAAGAAGTACGTGACGTGCGCGTACTTCTCCGTCTCGGCGATGTGCAGCTGCCGCAGTCCGCGCCGGGACAGCTCGGCCGCCAACGAGTCGATCGTCAACGGCGGAAAGGCGACCGCCACCGGCAGCTCATCGTGTGCCTGGTATTCGGTCAGCGTCGTGACGCACAGGTCCGCGGGCAGGCGGCCGCGGTCAAACGCGTCGAAGCCGGGCGCGGCGAAGGCCTGGGTCAGCTGCCGTGCGCGGTCCGCCCGGAAGTTCAGGTGCACGACCGCGTCCCCGTCGTTGACGGTTCCCTCGGGCAGCACCACGGTCGGCTCGATGAACTCGTCGCCGACCCCCGCCGCGTAGGCCTGCTCGACGGCGCCCAGCGCCGTCTCCGCGCGTCGCCCCTCGCCACGGACGATCGCATCCCAGGCGCGCGCCGTGCGATCCCAGCGTCTGTCGCGATCCATGGCGTAGTAGCGACCGCTCACCGTGGCGACGCGCGCCCCCCCGGCGAAGTGCGCCTCGAGCGCCGGCAGAGCCTCGTGGGCGGAGCGCGGCGGCGTGTCGCGTCCGTCGGTGAAGGCATGCAGGAAGACGCGCTCTGCCCGCAGCCCGGCCCGCTGTGCCAGCTCGACCATGGCCACGATGTGCTCGTCAACGGCATGAACGCCTCCCGGACCGATGAGGACCAACAGGTGCAGCCGGCTCCTACGCTCCAGCACATGCGCGGTTGCGGCATTCAGCGCGGCATTGGCGAAGAACGACCCATCGGCGATCGCCGCGTTGATGCGCGGCAGGTCCTGCAGCACCGGGAAGCCGGCTCCGAGGTTGAGATGGCCGACCTCGCTGTTGCCCATCTGCCCCGGCGGCAGTCCGACCGCCTCGCCCGATGCGGCCAGACGGCATGACGGCCACGCGACGCTGAGCCTGTCCCAGTTCGGCATCGAGGCCGAAAGCAGCGCGTTGCGCTTCACATCATCGTTCAGGCCGAAGCCATCGAGCACGCACAGCACCACCGGCCGCGTGACACGACTCACCGATCGGCACGCTGCGCCGCGCCGATGATGCCGCCGAAGCTCTGCGGCTCCAACGATGCGCCGCCGACCAGCGCTCCGTCGATGTCGGGGCATGCAAAGTATTCGGCGGCGTTCTCGGGCGCCACACTGCCGCCGTACAGGATCGGGACCTCTGCGGCACCGGCCGGATCGTGCTCTGTCATCACCGCACGAATCTGGGCCGCGACCGCCTGGGCATCGGTACCCGATGCCGCCTCGCCCGTGCCGATCGCCCACACCGGTTCGTACGCGATCACCAGGCCGCTGCCCGAGATGGCGGCGAGGCGCGACAGCACGGCACGCAGCTGGCGGTCGATGACGGCCTCCGTCGCTCCCGCGCGCCGCTCGTCGAGGTCCTCGCCGATGGCGGCGATTGGGCGCAGGCCGTGCGCCACGGCGGCGGCGACCTTGCGGCCAACGCTTTCGTCCGTCTCGCCTTCGTGGCGCCGGCGTTCGCAGTGGCCGAGGATGACGAACTCGGCGAGCCCGGCAAGCATCAGCGGCGAGGTCTCACCGGTGAAGGCGCCACGTTCCTGGGCCGACATCGTCTGGGCGCCGACACGCAGCCGGCCGCCGTGAACCGCTGCGGCCACCTCGGTCAGCCAGATCGTCGGCGGGCAGATGACCGTCAGGACCTCGGGGTGTGACGCGGCCAGGTCGGCGCTTGCCAGAGCGAGCGCCAACGCCTCGTCACCCAAGGTCGGGTTCATCTTCCAGTTCCCGGCGATGAGCGGGGTCCGCGTCGGCATCGGTCTAGGCCTCGTCGTGTGCAATCTGGAGCAGGCGGCGCAGCCGGTGGTTCGCGGCCGAACGGCTGATGCCGAGGCTCGCCGCCAGGTCGTCAAGGTCGGCATCCGGATGCAACCGGCGACGTTGCGCGACCTCGCGCAGGGCGTCCGGCAGCCGAGTGAGGTGGCCGGACGCCTCGAGCTGGCTGATCGCCTGCAGCTGCCGATCCGCGGCCCGCACCGTGCGGTCCACGTTCGCCTCCTCAGCGTTCAGCAGCCGATTCAACCGGTTGTGCACATCACGCCCGACGCGACTGGTCTCGAAGTCGAGCAGCCCGCGGTTCGCGCCGGTGAGGCGCAGCAGCTCGGCGATCTCGTCCTGTCCCTTCAGGTAGACAACGTGTCGGCCGCGACGCTCCACCTGCGAAGCACGAACGCCGCTGTCCGCCAGGCGCCGGCGGAGCTCGATCGCGATGGCACGCTCGCTGAAGACGAACTCTGCGTGGGTGCCGCGCGCCGTCAACGAGAGCGAGCCGACGCCCAGCAGCACGCCACGCAGAAAGGCGCGCCGATCACAGGCGGCGGCATCGTCCCAGCTCCAGCCTTCGGTGATGACCCGGTCGACCGCAACGCGCAGGTGGTGTCGACCGGGCGTGCCGTGCGCAGCGGCTGCGAGTCGCGGCGCCCCGACCGGAATCCCGAGCGAGGTCGCCAGGGCGACAGCGGTCCGCGCCGTCGAGTGGTCCAGCGTGCTGATGTCGTCTCGGCGGCCACCATGCAGCAGTCCGACCAGTTGCGCGCGGCGGCAGCAGGCGCGAGCCGGGTGGATGCGGGCAAGCTCCCCCTTGACCTCGCTGGCGACGAGCATGCGGCCTTCGGCTACCCGGCGGACGCGACGGGGCGGCGAATACGACGCTGGCGCGGTCGCTCGGAGCGATCCTCCTGCTGGAGCCGCATCAGCGCCGCGGCCAGCTTGATCGGGTCATGGCGATGCGCGTTGGCGACATCGACCAGGTCCTCCTCGATGATGACCACCGGCAACTGCTCGAGCCGCCGCACGTCGAGCTCCACCGGCTGCGCCTCCCAGTGCTCCGGATGCCGAGCTCGTCGGTTGTCGTTGATCAGCACGTAGTCGATCAACCCGTCGCCGATATGGTTGAAGAGCGCCTCCAGGTGCTCGGCCGCCGTGAAATCCGCGGTCTCGCCGGGCTGGGTCGCCACGTTGCAGACATACACGCGCAGGCCGCTCGCGGCGGCGATGGCGTCGCGGATGTCGGTGATGAGCAGGTTCGGCAGCACGCTCGAAAAGAGGCTTCCCGGGCCGATGACGACCATCTCCGCCTCCAGGATGCGCTCGAGGGCCTCCGCGTTGGCCCGCACGTCGGACGGCTCGATCTGCACCCGGTCGATCGGTTCGGTGGCGTGGCTGATCGCCACCTGGCCCTGCAGATGGCGACCGGATGCGAGTGTCGCGCCGAGGTTGAGCGGAACGCTGGTGGCCGGCAGCACCTGGCCGCGCACGGCCAGGACACGGTTCGATTGGCGCACCGCCTCCTCGAAGTCGCCGGTCACCGCGGTCATCGCCGCGATGAACAGGTTGCCGAAGGCGTGGTCGTCGAGGCCGGACCCCGCGGGGAATCGGTACTGCATGAGCTGGGTCATCAGCGGCTCGGCATCGGCCAGTGCGGCGATGCAGTTGCGGATGTCGCCGGGCGGAATGATGCCCAGCTGCTGGCGCAGCCGGCCGGACGAGCCCCCGTCATCGGCCACGGCGACCACCGCGGTGATATTGGCGCTGTAGCCCTTCAGGCCGCGCAGCAGCGTCGAGAGGCCGGTCCCGCCGCCGATCGCCACGATGCGCGGACCGCGAGCGAGGTAGCGCTTGGTGTACAGCACCTCCATCACCGAGTCGCCGCGGGTCACAAACGGCGAGACCACGCTGCGCATGAGACCCCATACCCCGACCGCGGCGAGGACCACGCCGACCGCGGCGAAGATGCCGGCTCGCAGCTCGGGATCCAGCCATGCGCCAGTCAGGGCGTAGACGATCGGGATGTTGTCGCCGGTGGTGCGATACAGGTCGCGGACGAAGACCGCAGCGCCGAGGCCGAGGATGGCGATCCCCATGAAGACGAGCAGCAGCCAGCGCTTGAGGTGCATGCCCGGGTAGAGCCAGCGCGGGAATCGCCGCCGTCTCATCGCGCGAGTTCTCGGTGGAAGACCGCCACGTTCATATCACCCAGGTCGCGCAGGCGCTGCGCAAGCTCTTCGGCCAGCGCAATCGAGCGGTGGTAGCCGCCGGTGCACCCAAGGGCCACCGTCAGCCGCGATTTGCCCTCGGTCATGTACGCAGGCACGGTCAGCTGCAGCAGCTCGACCACCAGCTCCAGGAACCGTCCCGCCGACGGCTGTCCGAGCACGTAGTCGCGCACCGGGGGCTGTAGTCCGGACAGCGACTTGAGGTCGGCGACGTAATAGGGATTCGTCAGGAAGCGAACGTCGAAGACGAGATCCGCCTCGAGCGGGATGCCGAACTTGAAGCCGAACGTCAGCACGTCGACCTGCAGCGCATCGGTAAAACCCTCGCGAGGCACCAGGCTGAAGAGTCGTTCCTTCAGCTGACCGATGGAGCATCCGCTCGTGTCGATCACGTGGTCGGCAAGCTCGCGTGTTCGCGCCAGCCGGCTGCGCTCCTCGACGATCCCCGCCTGCACGCCGCTGCGCGACTGCAGCGGATGGCGGTGCCGCGTCTCACTGAAGCGGCTCACCAGGTTCGCGTCGTTGGCCTCGAGGAACAGGATCGTCATCGGGACCCCACGCTCGGCGAGACCGGAGCGCGCCTGCTCGATCGCCGGTGCCGGATCTCCGGCCCGAATATCGAGCACCAGGGCGACATCGCGGTAGCGCTCCGGCTCAGCGTCGCGCAGGGTCAGGAAACCTTCGAGCAGATCCGGCGGCAGGTTGTCGACGCAGTAGTAGCCGAGGTCCTCGAACAGCTTGCTGGCCTGGCTCTTGCCGGCGCCGGACAAGCCGCTGATGACCACGACGTTGCCGACCTGCTCGGCCGATTTCGGCGGCAGCGGGATCGAGGCAGCGGCGTCCCGGGGCCGCGGCTCGACTGCGGGAGAGGTTGCTGCAGCACGCCGCGAGCGCGACGACGTCGTGGCTGATCCTGCTGGTCGTGGCATGGTTCCTTCCTCGCCGGGGTCGAAGTCGAGTATAGCCGTCAGGCGCCGTGCGGCCGAGGCAGCTCCCCTGAACCGAGGCCGGCGAGCAGGCCCTCCACGGTCGCGGCGGTCGCGTGTTCCAGCGCGTCGAGGTCGTAGCCACCTTCGAGCGTCAGCGCCACGCCGGGCAGGCCGATCCGCGCCACCAGCTCTCCCAGCGCGCGGGCCACGGCACGGTAGCCGTGCTCGGTGACCTGCAGGTTGGCGAGCGGGTCGGCGCGGTGCGCGTCGTATCCGGCCGAGACGAGGATGGCTTCGGGGGCAAACGCCTCGATCGCCGGCAGCAGCTCGTCCAGCCACGCAGCGACGAAGGCGTCGTCGCCACTTCCCGCGGGGAGTGGGACGTTGTGCTTCGTCCCCTCGGCGGCGCCCACGCCACGCTCCTGGCGCGAGCCGGTCCCCGGATAGAAGGGCGACTGGTGGGTCGAGGCGTAGCACAGGTCCGGGTCGGCGGCGAAGATTTCCTGCGTTCCGTCGCCGTGGTGCACGTCCCAGTCGACGATCGCGACACGGCGTGCGGCTCCCGCACCGCGCAGCGCCGCCACCGCGATGGCCACGTTGTTGAGCAGGCAGAAGCCACTCCCCCGCTCCACCGCGGCGTGATGTCCGGGTGGGCGCACCACTGCGAACGCAACCGATGCTTCGCCCCGCGCGACGGCGAGCGCGGCCTGGACCGTGGCGCCAGCCGCCAGGCGAGCCGCGCGCATGGAATGCGGGGCGAGATAGGTGTCCGGATCGAGCCAGCCGCCGCGCGTGGGGGCCGCGCTCTCGAGCATGGCCAGGTACGTTGGCGAATGGACGCGTTGAAGCACTGCATCGTCAGCCTCCACCACCGCACGGCGCTCCAGCAACGCCCCGGCCGCACCTGCCTCGACGCCCGCAACCGCCGCCGCCAGGCGCTCGGGCCGCTCCGGATGATCCGCGGCGGCGTGTCGCTGCATGTCCGGATGTGTCAGGAGCAGCACCCGCATCGGTCTATGGGCGGACACGACGCATGATCAGCAGCGAGATCTCGAACAGCACGTACATCACGGCAGACATGATCATCGGCGAGAAGATGTCGCCACCGGGAGTCACCATCGTTGAAAACGCGACGATGCCGACGATGATCCCGCGACGGTGATGAGCGACGGTGCTGTGCCGCAGCACACCGACACGCGCCAGGCCGATCAGCACGATCGGGAACTCCATCACGAGCCCGAACGCGAGCAGCATGAGTCCGACGAAGCCGATGTACTCGTCGATGGTGAGGAGCGGCTTGAGATCGGGCTCGGCGAATGAGAGCAGGAAGGCGAGCGCGAACGGCAGGATCAGGTACCCCACCAGCACGCCCAGGGCGAAGAGGCCCGACGCGCCCAGCAGGACAGGCCACACGACGCTCCGCTCGCGTCGCGTGAGGCCAGGGGTGACGAAGCGCCAGGCCTCGAACACGATCACCGGCATGGCGATGGCGATGCCGATGTAGAACGCAATCTTGAGGTGGGCCGAAAAGGCACCCACGGCGCCGGTGAAGTACAGCGTCCGATATTGCTGCGGCAACGGGGCGCGAAGCAGATCGATCGCCGGCCCGGACAGAATGAAGCCGATGATGGCGCCGGCGATGACCACGGCGACGCTGATGATCAGCCGCCGCCGCAGCTCCGTCAGGTGCTCGACGACGGTCATGCTCCCGGGGTCATCGGTCACCGCTCGGTCCCTCACACAACCGAACGGGCGCCCGCCAAGCGCGCGCCCGTTCCTGGCTCCGTCGGAGCTGCCTGTGGCTTAGTGCGTCTGCTCGCCTGGATCGCGCGGCACTGCGTCGACCGGCTCTGCGGGCTTCTCGTTGCGCTTCGGCTCGCCGCGCACAGCATCCTCGATGTCGGAAGAGGCGCGTCGGAACTCGCGGATTCCCTTGCCGATCGCATTACCGATGTCCGGCAGCTTGCCGGGGCCGAAGATGATCAGCACGATCACCAGCAGCAGAATCAACTCCCATGGTCCGGGAACCGGCATGGATCGACCTCCTGGGGGAGAGTTGCGGCTAGGAGGCCAGTGTAGCACTCACCTCTCGCATTCGATCACCGTAGCCCCTGGCTGCCATACTCGCCGCCCGTTGCCAGTCGGAGCCGCGCGACGCACCGCTGATACCACGCGACACGTTCACCAGGCCGGGTGCCAGCGCCCCGTCGCAGGTCTGCACGGCCGTGGCCAGATCGCCGCCCTGCACGCCGACGCCTGGCACCAGGAACGCCGGCCCCGGAACCAACTGGCGTAGGTGCCGCAGCTCTTCGGGCGCCGTCGCGCCGACGACGAGGCCGACCCTTGGCTCCGGCCATCGGTCGGCCACCCAGCTCGCCACTCGCTCATGAAGCAACTGGCTCCCGACCGGCAGGTCCTGGAGAGTGCCGGCCGCGGCATTACTCGTCCGCGCGAGAATGTAGACCACCCGGTCGTCGTACGCCAGAAACGGTTCAATCGCATCCGATCCGAGATAGGGCGACAGCGTGACCGCATCCGCGCCGAGGTTGCCCAACAGGCTCGCCGCGTACCGCTCGGCCGTCGTGCCGATGTCGCCGCGCTTGGCGTCGAGCACCAGGAAATGATCGGCCGGCACATCGCCGCGCAGGCGCTCGAGCGCCGCCCAGCCAGCCGATCCAAATGCCTCGAAGAACGCGACGTTGACCTTGATCGCGACGACATACTCGCCCGCTGCGGCGAGAATGCCGCGGGCGAACGTCTCGACGCCGCGCACGTCGCGCGGCATCTCCTCGGGAAGCTGATCCGGATGCGGGTCGATCCCCAGGCAGAGCGACACGCCGAGTCGCGCCACGCGGGCGCGCAATCGCTCGAGTGGCGTCACGCGGCACCGCCGGCGGCGATTCCGGCCACGAGCGGCGCGTCCTGGGCCGTCGGCGTGGAGAGGCGTCGCTCGACGAGCGGGCTGGCATCCGCGTCGGCGTAGTCGAGCGTGCGCAGCCGAAGCCGTGGCACGCCCTGGTAGAGGTCACGCTGGAGCGTGGCGACGAGGTCGAGCGCGACGCCCGCCTTCGGCAGCGGGCGGTCGGCCGGCGTGCCAAACGCGATCGCGTCGAAGATCTCCGCTCCACGACGCAGCCGGATGGAAACGTGATCGCCGGCGGCACCCACCCGTCGCGCCTCGACGACGCGCAGACCGGTCACCGCCAGCAGTGGCTCGACGTGGCCGGGACCGTACGGAGCCAGCCTGGTGAGCTCATCGGCAAGCGCCCAGCCGAGATGCGCGGCCGGCAGCACGAGGTCGACGGCAATCCGGCCGGCCCGTTGCGGACGGACGTCCGAGCTCGCGGGAAATGGCCGCGGCAATCCGCCGAAGCTAGCCGCGAAGGCGTCCCATGCATCGGGCAAGAGGCTGAAGCCGGCCGCCGCGGCATGGCCTCCGCGTTTGGTGAGATGCCGCTCACATGCCTCCAACGCGGCCGATGCATGGAAGTCGTCGGGCGCGCGCATCGAGCCGCGCAGCTCTTCGCCGACCGTGACGACAACCGCCACCGGTCTCGCCAGCGCATCGCACAGCCGTCCGGCGATCAGGCCGATCAGACCGGGCGACCACTCACCGCGCAGCACCAACGGCGCATCACCGCCGAGGTCGCCAACGAGGCCCCTTGCCTCCTCAACGGCAACGGCGGTCATCTCGCGACGTCGCAGATGGACCTCCTCCAGCTCACCGGCGAGCTGCTCGGCGCGAGCGGCGTCTTCTTCAAGCAGAAGCCGGATGGCAAGCTCCGCCTCCGCGATGCGCCCCGCGGCGTTGATCCGGGGCGCCAGGCCGAATCCCAGGTCGCGGGCCGTCGGCTGCCCCGGATCCTCAGCCGCGCGGGCAAGCAGCGCGCGCAGGCCGGCGCGCGACGTCTCGGCCAGCTCGCGCAGGCCAAGGCGCACGATCGCGCGGCTCTCGCCGGTCATCGGCGCCATGTCGGCCACGGTGCCGATCGCCGCGACCGCTGCCAGGTCGGCCGCGGCACGGCCGCGCCGGCGCAGGAGCTCGGAAGCCAGCTTGAAGGCGACGCCGGCGCCGGTGATGTCGGCGTCGGGATAGTGGCAGTCACGGCGATGCGGATCGACCACGGCCACAGCACGCGGCAGCGTGGCGGGCGGCAGGTGGTGATCGGTGACGATCACGTCCATGCCGAGCTGGCGTGCGACCTCGACCTCCGCCACGTTGCTGACGCCGCAATCACAGGTGACCACCAATGTGACGCCGCGGCCAGCCAACTCACGGAGGCCGCTGGCAGAGAGGCCGTAACCCTCGGAGAAGCGCGACGGCACGTAGCGCAGTGCGTCGAGGCCCAACGCGCGCAGCGCGATCATCCATACGGTGATGGCGGTCATGCCATCGGCGTCGTAATCGCCCCAGATCGCGATCGTTTCGCGGGTGTCGAGCGCGGCTCCGAGTCGCGCGAGGGCCACGTCGGCATCGGCCATCAGGGACACGTCGTGGAGGGAGTCGGCGCCGGCGTTCAGGAACCGCTGCAACTGGTCGTCGTCAACGAAACCGCGCCGAGCCAGCAGGGTGGCGACAGGCAGGCCGAAGCCGACGAACGCCGGGGGGCTGAGGCAGGGCTCGGGCAGAAGCCAGTCGAGACGCGGGACGATCACGGACGCCATGGTAGCCCGCGCCGCTTACCCGCCGCTTACCATCCGCTTACGTTGCGCCTGGGTGCGGGCTCAGCGCGAGAGCGGCTTCACGGCGCGCGCCCCGACCGCTCGCTGCTGGCGACGTCGCTGGTCCCATTCCTGCCAGGCCACCAGCAACTGGCTTGCGTTGAAGATCGACGAATACGTCCCGCTCACCACGCCGAGCAGCAGCGCCAGCGTGAAGGTCCGGATGCTGGCGGGCCCAAGCAGCACCAGCGCTCCGAGGGTCACGACCACGGTCAGTGACGTGTTGATCGAGCGGCCCAGCGTCTGAAGGATCGAGTGGTTGACGATCGCGCCGAACGGCTCGCCGGCATGCCGGATGCGATTTTCTCGGATGCGGTCGAAGACGACGATCGTGTCGTGCACGCTGAAGCCGATGATGGTCAGCAGCGCCGTGACGAACAGGGCATCGAACTCGAGCCCGAAGAAGTAGCCGAGGATCGCGAACATACCGACCACGACCACAACGTCATGCAGCAGCGCGATGATGGCACAGGTTCCGAAGCGAAAGCCAAACCGGATCCACAGGTAGGCGAGGATGAACAGCTCGCCGACGATGATCAGGATGGCCGAGCTCTGGATCAGCTCGGAGCCGATGAGTGGGCCGACGGTCCGCTCACTGCGCGGCGCGCCACCCTCCGGCTGGCCGAAGCGGGTTTCGAGTGTCGACTCGAGGTCGGCGAACGCGGTGTTGGCGGCCGCTGTGGCCGGCGCGGGACTGCCGCTGGCCGCCGGCGAGGCAATCGGCGACGGAATTGGCGTGGGTGACGGAGTCGCAATGGCGCTGCCCGATGGGACCGGCGCCACCGACCCCGACGCCGTGGGGGCCTGCGGCGGCAGCAGGTCGATCGGCTCAGTCTGGATCCGCAGGTAGCCGTCGTTCAAGGCGATGACCGTTGCTTCGGGGTGGCCGAGATCGACCAGTGCCTGCTGCACCTCGGCGGCGGCCGGAACGCTGGCGTACTTGACCTCCCAGACGGTTCCGCCAGTGAAATCGACCGAGGGCTTCAGCCCGCCGAGCAGGATGAAGATCAGGCCGGGGATGGTCAGAATCGCGCTGAGGATGAAGTAGTAGCGCTTCTTGCCGACGATATCGAGCATCGACTAGCGCTCCACGTGATAGAGCTCGAGCCGCTTGCCCCAGTCGGTGCGCACCACGTAGCGCAGCATCGTGCGGGTCACCGTCACCGCGCTGAACATCGAGACCAGCACGCCGACGATCAGCACCAAGGCAAAGCCACGCACGATTGTCGTGCCCTGCCAGTACAGCCATGAGGCGACCAGCAGGGAGCTCACGTTCGAGTCGAGAATCGAGGACCAGGCGCGGTTGAAGCCGGCCTCGATCGCTGGCCCGAGCGTCTTGCCGGCCCGGATCTCTTCCTTCATGCGCTCGAAGATGAGGATATTGGCGTCGACCGCCATGCCGATCGACAGGATGAAGGCCGCCACCCCGGCAAGCGTCAGGGTCACCCCGATCAGCCGGAAGATCGCGTACGTCACCAGCGTGTAGAAGACCAACGCCAGCGCGGC
>JBBSCG010000045.1:0-15346 GCA_038250515.1 Candidatus Limnocylindria bacterium | reverse complement strand
GTCCTCCGGCGGCCGTTCCCTGGCCTGATCACCACCCTGTGGGGCGAGCCGGAGCGCTACGTGACCGACTACTGGCGGCGCATCCCCGGGCAGGAGGTCTACTACGTCGGCGACGCGGCGCACGTCGACGAGGACGGCTATCAGGATCCAGTCGATGCGCCGGTTCTGGGCCCGCTGGTATGCATAGTGCCATCAAGTCGTCAGCTGGCCGGACTGGTGCCACGCCCTGATAGCGCCGCCGCTGTTCAGGGCCGGCGTGCATGCCCGCATGCGTGTGTCGCGGTCCGGAAGAACGGCTGCGGCCGACGTCATGACCGGCCGCAGTGACGGTGAGAAGGGCCCGCGACGAGATCAGAAGACGCGGATGGCGACTTCCGCTGGCGCCAGCAGCAGCTCCATCAGCTCGTCGTCGACCTTGAGCATCGTGAGTGACGCCCCCGCCATCTCCAGCGATGTGCAGTACTCGCCGACGTAGCTCCGGGCGACCTCGATGCCCTTCTCAGCGAGCTTCTGGTGCGCGATGCCGTACAGCAGGTACAGCTCGCTGATCGGGGTGCCGCCGAGACCGTTGATCATGAGCGCAACGCGGTCGCCTGACTCGAACGGCAGGTCGGACACGACCGCGCCGAGCAGGATGTCGACGATCTCGGTCGCAGGCACGAGCTTCGTTCGCTGGCGGCCCGGCTCGCCGTGGATGCCGATGCCGACCTCCATCTCGTCGTCGGCGATCTCGAACAGCGGTGTGCCGCGGACCGGCGGCGTGCACGAGCTGAGCGCGATGCCCATGGTGCGCACGGACCCGATGACTTTGTTGCCGATGCGGACCAGCTCATCCAGCTCGGCGCCGCTCTCCGCTGCGGCGCCAACGGCTTTGATGACGAAGAAGTTGCCGGCCACGCCGCGCCGCCCGACGGTGTAGAGCGAGTCCTTGACCGCCACGTCGTCGTTGACGAGGAGCGTCTCGACGCGCATCCCATCGGCTTCGCACAGCTCGCGGCCCATCTCCCACGCCGTGCGGTCGCCGGTGTAGTTGTTAACGATGTGAAGCAGCCCCTTCTTGGAGTTCAGGAGCTTCGAGGTCTCCACCACGAAATCCACCGGCGGCCCGGCGAACACGTCGCCCGGACAGGCGGCGTCGAGCATTCCCTTGCCCACGATCATCGTGTGCGCCGGCTCGTGCCCCGAGCCAGAGCCCTGGAGAATCGACACCTTGTCATCGCTCGGCATGTCCGCGCGCATGATCAGGTTGTACGCCGGCACGTACTTGAGCGCGCCGTCGCTGGCGAGCTCGATCCCCTTGAGCATCTCGGGGACGAACTGCTTCGGGTCGTTCACGAACTTGTTCATGCTTCTGTCTCCACCTTCCCGTACTTTTCGCGCCAGGCGGCGCTGATGGCCTGGAGGATCACGCCGATGGCGATCGCGCCGGCGTCAACCGAACCGATGCTTCGTTCCCCGGTATACGCGGCGCGGCCGCGCATCGCGATCATCGACTTCGTCTCTTCGGCCGCCTTCGTCGCGACGTCCGCGGCGCGCTTGATCGCCGCGATCCCGCGGTCCCCGGCCGTTGCGGGATCGGACAGGCTCTGTTCGAGGCTGTCCGATGCGGGAACAAGTGCGTCGAGCAACGTTTTCTCGCCCAGCGACGCGCTGCCGCGCTGCATGATCCCGGCGATCGACGCCCGCAGTATCGCGATGACGTCCTCACCATTCAGGTCGACCTTGCCGCCCGCGGCGTCCGCCGCGCGCAGGAAGGCCGTCCCCCAGATCGGCCCGCTTACGCCGCCGACCTTGCCGCTGATAATGAGCCCGACCTTCTTCAGCACGCTGCCGACGCTTGTGCGGTCGAGAGCGTCGAAGTCGCTGAGCACGACCTCGAAGCCGTTCCGCAGCGAGTAGCCGAAGTCGCCGTCACCCACGATCGAGTCGAGCTGCGCGAAATAGACCGCGTTGTCGACGATGGTCTGGGCCATCGTCTTGAGCACAAGGTCGACGTCATCCATCGACGATTCTGGCATCCGGGCCTCCCTTCGAGGACTCGCCGATAACGGAGCGCTCAGGAAGCCAGGCAGGCCTCGAGATCGGCGAGCGTGATGTAGTCGCCCGGGCGAGCACGGCTGCGGTTCGCGATCACGCACGTCCGCTCGCCCCCCGGGTCGCCGAGTGATGTCACGACGAGGATCGCTTCGCTGTGGTCCTCCTCTTCAGTGTACGCGTTGACGGTTATCACGCAGCGTAGGTGCGCTCCGGAGACGGCGAGCAGGCCGTTGCGTGAGTCCTCGACGACCAGCACCTCGGCCGGCGGAACGCCGAGGCGCTCGAGGGCGAGGAGGTAGATGTCGGGTGCCGGCTTCTTGCGAGGGACGATATCTCCGGCGAGGACGAGGTCGAATCGGTCCGCTCGCTCCTTGCCCACGGCGCATTCGAGAATCGCGACCACAGACGGCTTTGCGGAGGTCGACGCGACCGCGAGTGTCCAGCCCGCGTCCTGGGCGTCGCGGATGATGCGCGCGATGCCCGGGCGCGCAGGGAGCTTCCCAGCGGCCACCATCTCGGTGTAGATCGCCGTCTTCCGTTTGTGCCAGCGCGCGACCTCGGCGAGCTGTGCCTCGTGCTCGTTCGGCAGCCCGGCCTCGGCCACGAATTCGGGCGTCAGGAGGCTCGCCATGCGCTCCTTGCCGCCGCCGATCTGGAGCCGTCGGCCGTACTCCTCCTCGGACCACTCGGCCGGCAGCCTGAACTCCCGGAACATCTGGTTAAAGGCGGGCAGGTGGCCGTACCGCTCGGTGTCGGCCAGCACGCCGTCACAGTCGAAGATCAGCGTGCTCACCAAGCCCTGCTGTCGCTTCCGAACATGCGGATGTGATCCTTGGCCATCTCGATGACTTCCGACCGGACGAACTGGAAGAGCCTGGGCGGGTCGTACTTACGGGGGTTGCCTTGGAGGTACGTCAGGTTCGCCTGCATATAGCGGACCTTGAGCGCCGTCGAGATGTTCACCTTCGCGCACCCGCGCGAGATGAGGTCGCTGAACTGTCCGGGGGTCATGCCGGTGCCACCGTGGAGGGCGATCGGAATCGGCACCTGCGCGACGATGTCCGAGACGCGCTGGGCGTCGAGCTTGGGCTCGCCGTTGTAGACGCCGTGGGCGTTGCCGATGGCGGGGGCAAAGCAGTCGATCCCCGTGCCGCGGATGAAATCGACCGCCACTTCGAGCGACTGCCGGGGGCTCTCGTCGTCGGAGCCGATGTCGTCTTCGACCCCGGTGATGCCCTCGATCTCACCTTCGACGTGTGCACCGTACCGGCGCGCCTCGGCGACGACCTCGATGGACTGACGCTTGTTCTCCTCGACCGACAGCTTTGAGGCGTCGAACAGAACTGAGTTCCAGCCCTTTGCGAGGCACGCGCTGATGACCTCGCGTTCCGGGCAGTGATCAAGATGGAGCGCAACCGGAACGGTGCTGTGTCGCGTCATCTCGATCCACATCGCGTACAGCACGTCCATGCCGATCGACTTCACAGTCTTGACGGACGTCTGGACGATCAGGGGCGCTTTCAGCTCCTCCGCCGCGGCGAGCACGGACTCCAGCGTCAGGTCGTTGACGATATTGATGGCCGCGACGCCGTAGCCGTCACGGAACGCGCGATCGAGTATCTCCTTGGTCGCGACAACAGGCAACGTACACCTCCTGCAGGACGCTGAGAGGTCGGTCCTCGATCGCACATCGCCGTCCCGCGCGTTTCGGTACGGAGCGAGTGTACTCGTCGGGTACCTCCGTTACACATCGTCCGTCGGCGCGGCAGCGGGCCGTGACCTCGAGCGTGCCCTTGCCGCACGTCCATCGGATCGAACAGAAGGACGCGAATCTGCCTCCCTCGCTGCGCGCGGCTGGAGCGGGAATTCGCTTCGCGATGTATCGCCCCTCGCTTCGATGTGAGACACGACCGGCTGCATGTGTCGCGGATGCTCGACAGGCTCGCATCAAGCCGGACGGAAGCTGCATCGATCGCGCACTGACCGAGTCTCGAATTGAGCCAATTGCGTTCGGCGCAGCTTCTCTCAATGACCTTCCATCGTTTGGCGCGTTATTGCCGTCGCGAAGCGCTGTAATCAACCAGCGCGGGGCAGCGCGAAGCAGTTATGCGTTCAGTTTGAGCGTGGAATGGGTGGTTGGTGGGCGACACTGGACTCGAACCAGTGACCTCTTGCATGTCAAGCATTTCCGCCTGAGCGCTGTGCTACGAGCGCAGAGGGTCGAGCATAAATGCATCAGTTATGCGGTCACGGTTTCCGCAGGCCCGGCGCCTTCGGAACCGCTCGCCCGAGAGTCAGGCCATGGCCCCGAGGGCGCAGTGAGCCGGCACACGGAGGTGGCCACGTTCATCAGCCTCGATGTCGGCCGCGATGGCGTGGCGTTGGCACGTGCGTCGAGGTCGGTGGATCAGCCACTGCGGAGGCCGCGGGCCTAGCCGTCGGGCTTCGCAACCTCGCGTAGAGCTCCCGTTTCCGGGTCGAAGATGAATCCTCGGATGTGGTCGCGGGTAGGCAGCTCTGGGCTCGAGCCCAGGCGGACGAGGCCGCGGCACAGCGTCGCCTCGACGTCTTCAAAGGCACCGAGCCGCCAGGTCGGCAGCACACCGTCGGCGGCGAGCGCTTGCGCGAACTCATCCTCAGACGCTCGGTGCAGACCGCAGCCGTCGTGCATGACGACGACGATCTCCTCGGTGCCGAGCAGCCGTTGGGAAGCGCTCAGCGAACGGATCACATCGTCGGTGACCAGTCCGCCGGCGTTGCGGATGATGTGAGCGTCGCCGCGTTGCAGGCCGAGCATCGCGAAAAGGTCGATCCGCGTATCCATGCAGGACAGGACGGCCACCTTTCGGCGCGGCCGCGGGCTGAGCCCGGGCGCCGCAAGCTCCTCGGCGCGGGAGGCCGCTGTCGCCAGCATCTCATCGGCGTTGGGCATTGAGATGCCAATGGTAGGTGCTCACGTTCCCAACGACCCGTCTGTTCGTATCCGCTTCGGACTGACTCCTCCGCGGCGGAGTTGACGGCACGGGAGAGATGCGGAACGATGGCGACCAGCCTGCTCCCTGCAGGAAGATCGCCTGCGGAGGAGATGGACGCTGATGCTCGGGGTCACCGGCATCACCTGGGCCGTAACGGTCGGCCTCGTTCTCGTGCTGCTCGCCGTCGACCTCGCGTTCGCCATCGCGCGCCCCCACCAGGTGGGCTTCCGCGAGGCGACGATCACGTCCATCTTCTACATCGCTGTCGCCATCGGCTTCGGCGTGGTCTTCGGCTCAATCGCCGGCTGGGAGTTCGGCGGGCAGTACTTCGCGGGCTACATCGTCGAGAAGAGCCTCTCGGTGGACAACCTCTTCGTCTTCGTGATCATCATGAGCACGTTCGCGGTGCCCCGCGAGCACCAGCAGAAGGTACTCATCATCGGCATCCTCCTCGCGCTCGTCCTGCGCGTGATCTTCATCGTCCTGGGTGCCGCGCTGCTTGAGGCCTTCTCCTTCATGTTCCTGGTCTTCGGGCTGCTGCTCATCGCCACGGCTGTCCAGCTCTTCCGCCACCGCGACCAGGACCCGGCGGTGAATGACAACGCGCTCGTAAGCTTCGCCAAGCGACGGCTGCCCATCACCGACCAGTACGACGGCGGCAAGCTCATCACGCACGTCGGAGGGCGGCGCATGCTCACGCCGCTCTTTCTCGTGCTCGTGGCCATCGGCAGCACGGACATCCTCTTCGCGCTGGACTCGATTCCCGCCGTGTTCGGCGTCACCGAGGAGGTCTACATCGTCTTCACGGCCAATGCGTTCGCCCTGCTCGGCCTGCGCCCGCTGTTCTTCCTCGTCACCGGCCTGCTCGACCGGCTCGTCTACCTCTCGACCGGCCTGGCGCTCATCCTCGCCTTCATCGGCGTCAAGCTGGCCCTGCACTGGGGCCACCTGCAGAGCGACAGCGTGCCGGAGATCTCCACGACCACCTCGCTCGTCTTCATCGCCGTGGTGCTCACCATCACGACGATCGCGAGCCTGGTGAAGGTGCGCCGCGACCCGTCAGCGCGAGCGCACGCGGGCTCCCTGCGCGCGCACCCGCCAGACGACGGTGCGCGCCATGAGCCACCCGTTTCTGAGACCTTGTGAGACCCACTGACCCCGCGAGCGCTACCAGAGCGCTTCCGACGACCGGCCTTCAACCTGATCGATCCACCATCTCGGTGGCCAGGCGGTCCAACATTGGGGGCCGAGAAGGGTCTGAGATATTCGGGGGAGCTCGAACGGGCCTTCTCGGCCGTTACAGCCCGTCGGCGGGATCGAGCGTTGGACACATAACTATGCCGATGACGCTCGCTCCCCCACTCGGGCAGCACAGCGCTCAGCCTCGGATGAATGTCAAGCATTTCCGCCTGAGCGCTGTGCTACGAGCGTGGGAGGTGAGCGAAAACGGCTCAGTTATACGGTCACGGTCGCAACGAGTTGGTGGGCGACACTGGACTCGAACCCTGGCCTTGGAACCACTCATTGTGTTCGAAGGCTAGTCAACTGGGCCTGGGCGCTGCGAAGCAGTTATACGGTCAGTTTGAGCTTGGAAATGGTGGTTGGTGGGCGACACTGGACTCGAACCAGTGACCTCTTGCATGTCAAGCACTTTTGCCTGAGCGCTGTGCTATGAGCGTGCGTGGGCCGAGCGAAAACACCTCAGTTATGCGGTCACCGTTTCCGCAGGCCCGGCGCCTTCGAACCGCTCGGCCGAGCGTCCGGCCTCGGCCTGGTGGGCGCTGTGAGCCGGCACACGGTGGTGGCCGCGTTCATCAGCCTCGGTGTGGGATGTTTCAGCGCCACTGTTCGTGGCGGCGGCGGGTGTCCTGAAGTACGCAGTTTGAGACAGTGACGAGGGACGCGGTCGCACCCTTTGCTTGGCCGATACCTCCAGCCATCGGTAGAGGCATGCTGCCCATCGCCCGACATGTGTGCACCTGGGAATTGCCACCCACTTCGCGGCCGCAGCAGGTTCGGCCGAGCATTCGCCGCCTCGTCGACGGCCTGACGACGGCGCCGGCTGTCGTCAGCAACGGACGCCTCGACGTCCTGTGCACCAACCCGCTGCGAGATGCGCTCTTCCTGGAGCTCTTCAGCGACCCGGTCCGTTCGGCGAACTCGGCGCTCTACGTGTTCCTCGATCCGCGGGCGAGAACGTTCTACGGGGAGTGGGATAGCGTGGCGCACGATGTCGTGGCGAGCTTGCACGGGGAGGCCGGACGCAGCCCGCACGATCGCGCGCTATCCGATCTTGTAGGCCTACTGTCAACGCGAGGCGAGGAGTTCCGGCTCCTGTGGGCCGGCCACGACGTCCGCTTCCACCGCGCCGGCACTGAGCGCTTTTCCAGCGCTTGCCGGCCAAAGGCATCGTCAGCGGGCTGGTGAAGCGGGAGAGGCGCCAGAAGACGCCGCCGAAGCGCGGCCGGGACAGTACGGTTGCGGTAGCGGTCATGACGGCTAACGATGCAACGTCAACCGCCCAGGGCTGAGCTATGCGGGCTCGACGTTCCCCGTGGTGCCGTCGACGGTAACTCGCATGCCCGTCCGCAGGCGGGCCGTCGCGTCGCCACAACCGACCACGGCCGGGATCCCATATTCGCGGGCGACGATCGAGGCGTGCGCCGCTGGGCTCCCGACATCGGTCACCACCGCGGCTGCCCGAGTGAAGAGCGGCGTCCAGGCGGGGGCGGTGAGCGGCGCCACCAGGATCTCGCCGGGCTCAAGCTCGTCGAACTGCTCCGGGCCGCGGATCACCCGAACCGGCCCACTGGCGCGGCCCGGCGACGCCGGCGTGCCCGAGACGACCGCGGTATCCGATGGGACAGCGCCGAACAGCCGTGACATGCCCGCGAACAATTTCTTAACCAACGGGTTCAGCCGACCGACGATCAGCGGTGGCACGAGGCGAGCCTGCTGCTCTCGCGTCGAGCGGCGGGCGGCCACGTCGACGCGCGAAGCCGGGCCACCGTCGCCGATCGCCGACAGCACTTCGTCACGGGTCAAGAAGAAGTTGTCATCGGGCTCGCCGATCACCCCACGGGAGGCGAGCTCTTCGCCGATCCGCCACACCGCCCGCCGCATGACCGGCCACGCGATCGTCAGCTCGGCCACCTGCTCCTCGCGCAGCGGGACGAGGTGCTGGGCATCCGCCAGTAGCTTCCGGAAGGCTCGAAGACGGCGCGGGGACGAAGCGAGCGCGGTGAATGCTGCCTCCTCCGCAGCATGCCTGGTCTCGACCAGCGCAGCGTGATCTGCGGGCGGCCTGGTCGCCGACCCCCCTCGCGGCCCGGGTGCATGCCACCAATCCAGCGAGGCCACGGCGTGTCGAGCTGGATCGGTCGGGGCCTCGAAGCCGGTCAGGAGAGGCAGGTGGCTGCCGCCGAGCGAGGGCGCCAGGTGGCGGCGGTAGAACTTCGCGAGGTTCATCTCCATCTTGTACCCGGCACCCGCCAATGCCGTGACCCACATGAAGGATGTACCGGCGAGGTCTGCCAGCTCATCGATCAGCGCCGGCAGCTCGGTCACCGGCAGCAGCTCGACTCGTCCTTCGGCGTCCTCCACCGCTGCCCGATACCGCGGCTGCAAGTCCGTTCGCCACTTACGCTCGAGGATTGGGACGGCGTGCCGAACGGTGGAGGGGTTGATGCCGGCGAGTGTGCGTGGCGATCGGACGAAGTGCCACAGCATGCTAGGCAGGTTGCGGGCGAAGGCCGCGGGCGTGGCCCAGTTGAGCGTGTAGAAGTACCACCCATTGACGACCACGTGATATGGCCGCGGTACGCGTTGACCGATCTCTTGCAGGTATCCAGCATGCGTCCGCTCCTCCATCGCGGTCAGCAGCCAGGAGTCGAAGAGTGGCGTCAGCGGCTCCGAGATCCACTCGCCGAAGCGCAGCTGTCGCGTATACGCGCCGGGGGCCGGCGCATCCCACGACGCGTCGGGCGGCAAGGCGGTCATCGGGCGCGCCTGGAGGGTCCACAACGTGCCGTCGGCGTCGATCGCCCACTCGACGTCCTGCGGGACGCCCCGACTGGCCGCGATCCGCCGCGCCTCGGAAGCCACCATCTCCACCTGCCGGCGATCGATCGCGCGCTCCGGCTGGCGACGGGCGGTCGCGTGCCCGTCGATGACGGTCCACTCGTCGCCGTACGCCGCGCCGGACACCAGCCGCTCTCCGAGCCCGCGGACGGCGGTGACGACGCAGGGCTGCCGATCCCCGGTCACCGGGTCGGCGGTGAGCGCGACACCGGCCGCAGCCGGCGCCACCATGCGCTGGACGATCACCGCCATGTGGCCGTTGGCAGCCGATCCGTAGGCGTTAGCCCGGGCTGCCTGCGCGCTGGCCAGGACCCGATCCGTCGCCGCCGGCAGCTCGTCGGCTGGCACGTCCAGGACCGTCTCATACATGCCCGCGAAGGAGCGCTCGGCCCCGTCCTCGGCGATGCCGCTCGAGCGAACCGCAAAGGGGCCGGATCCCAGTTCCTCCGCGCTGGCGCCAAGCAGCGACCGGCGATCGTCGGTCGTCAGCTCGCCGGCCGCAAAGGTGAGGACCAGCCCGTCGGGAACGCGGGCACCGGCGGCGATGAGCTCACCGAGCTGGGCCGCCTTGCCGCCGACCTCGGCGGCATCGGCCATGCGCAGGTCTCCCAAGCGCCGGACGGTGGGTGAGCTCATCGTTCCTTCCTTCCATTGGCCGCGGCGACCGCCGCGCGCACGATCCAGTCGACGTCATCGGCAACCTCGTCGACCGACAGCTCGAGGTGATCTCGCCACATCCGCAGCGACGAGGATGCCGTCAGGACCACCAGCAGCCGCGTGATTCGGTCCCGATCAGCCTTCCTAAGCTTCGGCTCGATCGAGTCAGCCAGGCGGCGGACGCGCTCGTAGCGCGTTGGCATGGTCGCGTGCCGCACCTCGGATGCGCCTGGGCTCGCCATCGCCGCGCGCGACAGATCGTCGAGCATGTCGAGGCGCTCGACGACCGCGCGGATGAGCGGCCGCAACTCGTCCAGCGAGCGCGGATCAGGGATCGTGTCCAGGCCGGACCGGCGCGAGGCGTGCGGATACACAGCGGCCAAGAGTTCCCGCTTCGTCCGGAAGTGGCGGTAGACCGTCGGGACGGACACGCCGGCGTCCCTGGCCACCGCCGGAACCGACAGGCCGGCAAGGCCGGTCGCCATCACGCGCATGGTGGCGTCCAGGATGCGGGCTCGCGTCTCCTCGGCTTGTGCTTCCCGCAATACGCTGCGGTACGCGCGCGCCGGACGTGTGGCGATACCACCCATATTGTGAATATATGAACCGTGTCAAGGGGTCGCCGAGGCTATCGGTCCTTCGACTGACGTGTGGGGCGCGCGCGCCTTCGCATGATCGGTTGCTCAGGGCTGATTCGGTTGGCGCGGCGGCGTGCGACGACCTCGAAGCCAGCGTCCTCGAACAGCCGCACCGTCCCCTTGTAGGCCACCGGTCGGTCGCGGGCAGCGCGAGGCAGTGATACGGTCAGATTGAGCGTGGAGAGGGTGCTTGGTGGGCGACACTGGACTCGAACCAGTGACCTCTTGCATGTCAAGCATTTCCGCCTGAACGCTGTGCTACGAGCGTGGGGTGCCGAGCGAAGGCGCGTCAGTTATGCGGTCAATGATTTAACTCAACTCGCGGCCGCTGGAGCGCCTGATACACCACTAGAGCGGTCGCCAACAGTTGCGAGTTCCTCACGCCCGTCGTCGGTGATGACTAGCCGATCCGTGCCGGCCTTTACACTCTCGTAGCCAGGGACCGCGACGATGTGATTGCGCCGGCTGCGGCCGGCCCAAGCGAGGTAGCGACTGCATGAGCCCCAGACCAGAGAGCCGCACCCGCCCGTGCAACGTCCTGGTCATCGGGACCGGCGGGGCCGGCCTCAGAGCCGCGATTGCGGCCCGCCTGGCCGGTGTCGACGTGGTGGTCATCGGCAAGCGGAGCCGGCTGGATGCCCATACCGTGCTCGCCGCCGGCGGCATCAACGCGGCGCTTGGCACGGTCGACCCGCAGGACTCGTGGCAGCAGCACTTCGCTGACACCATGCGCGAGGGGTATTACCTGAGCGACCCGCGCGTGGTCGAGATCATGACCAGCGAGGCATCGGCGGCAATCAACGAGCTGGCGGACTGGGGCTGCCCGTTCGCGCGCACCGCCGACGGCAAGCTTGACCAGCGCTACTTTGGCGCCCACACCTACCGGCGCACCTGCTACGCCGGGGACTACACCGGGCGAGCCGTCCTCGCCACCCTGGCTGAGCAAGCGCAGAAGCTGGCCATCCCGATGATCGAAGACCAGTACGTCTCACGCCTGCTGACCACCGGCAACCAGTGTTTCGGAGCGCTTGCATTCGATCTCCACACCGGGGATCGGACCGTGTTCGAAGCCGACGCCGTCATCCTGTGCGGGGGCGGGCACACGCGCATCTGGCGTCGCAGCTCGTCGCGGCGCGACGAGAACTACGGCGAGGGGATGTGGCTGGCATTCCAGGCCGGCGCGCGCCTGATGGACATGGAGCTCGTCCAGTTCCATCCCACCGGGATGCTGAGGCCGGAGGAGGCCGCCGGCACGCTGGTCACCGAGGCCGTGCGCGGCGAAGGCGGGCGACTGTACAACGTCGAAGGCGAGCGCTTCATGGAGCGCTACGACCCCCAGCGGATGGAGCTCAGCAGCCGCGACCGCATCGCCTTGGCCAACTACACCGAGATCAAGGAAGGCAGGGGCGGCCCCAACGGCGGCGTCTTCCTCGACGTGACCCACCTCGGCAAGGACGTGATCCTCGAAAAGCTGCCGCGCATGTACCGCCAGTTCATTGAGTATCAGATGCTCGACATCGCCAAAGAGCCGATGGAGGTTGCGCCTACGGCGCACTACTCGATGGGCGGGATCGTGGTCGATCCGCCGACTCACGCCACCAAGATTGGCGGACTGTACGCCGCCGGCGAGTGCACGGCGGGGCTGCACGGCGCCAACCGGCTGGGTGGCAACTCGCTGGTGGAGACCCTGGTGTTCGGCCGGCGCGCGGGAGAGGCAGCGGCGCGATTTTCACGCGAGCGCGACTCGCAGCTGCGCTCCAGACCAGTCATCGACGAGGCACACGCCGACCTCGACAGCCTGATCCACAACGGCACCGAGCTCAGCCGGGCATTGCAGCGCGCAGTCCGCAACGTCATGTGGGAGCACTGCGGCGTGGTGCGCGAAGCCAGCGACATGGAGCAGGCGCTCGGGATGCTGGACGAGGTCCGCTCGGTGCTGCCGAGCGTCGACGTGCGCCCCAGCCAGGAGGGATGGGGCGATCTGGCGCACGTCCTCGACGTCCAGGCGATGCTGGGCACCGCCGAAGCCACCCTGCGCGGGGCGATCGCTCGCAAAGAGACCCGTGGTGCCCACAACCGCTCGGACTTCCCGCAGCTGGATCCGGCAATGGAGGTCAATTTCATCGTCGGGCGCGGTAGTCAGGCCCAGATGACGCTCGAACCGGCACCCCCGCCGGCGGTCCCCGTGGATCTCACATCGTGGCTCGCGCACGCTGGAGATATGGATCCGACGGGAAAGCTTCTCGAGTGACGCGCTCGCTCAACGGATGCAGCGCGCACTCCGGCGCGTGCGCTCAAGGCACCTTGCGGTTCCCGCCGGATCGCCGCGAAGTGGCGGTCGATCGTCTCGCGACACTGAGTCCCATGGTCCGGTGCCGGCAGTCGGCTGCACGCAGCCCGGCCGAAGGCACTCGCTGCCCTCGTGGCGCTCCCACGCCGCAGATGAATGGAGCTTCCTATGACTCACGTAGCAGCCGAGGGTGCCACCACCCTGATCGACGCTGGCGGCCGCGGCGCGACGGCCGACCGCAGTGTACCGCCGATGGCCGGGATGACAGCAACCGTTCCTCGGCTCGTGCGAATCGCGCTCATCGGACTCCTGATTACGACAACGTCCGCGTTGCCTCATCAGCATCGGCGGGTGCTCGGTCTGACCCATCAGGATAGGCCGATGCCGATCTGATCGGACGGACTCAGGACGAACCGATCTCCAACGAATCGATGATCTGCTGTCCACGCGTGGCGACGGTGTCGAAGGCCGCCTCGGGCGAACCGACGATGATGACGAGGTCGGCTCCGTCGAGCACGAGGACGTGGAACCGGACGCGCAGGCCCGAACGGAAGTGCATGTTTCCCAGCCTCATACGCGAAGACCGGCACGTCGCTGGCGGTCGGCGTCGTATCGATCGATTGGCCGGACAATCCATCGACCTCGATTGGCTCGGGCGCCTGCGACTCCAGCGACGGGTGCGTGGCCAGCCAGGCCACCAGGTCCTCGGGTGTCTCGACGGCCCGGCCGGAGACGGGATCGATGACCTGGGTGGGCCGAGTGATAGAGAAGATGTCTCCCTGCTCGCCTTCGAGGGCGAGCTCGTCGCTGTCGTCGGCGAACAGCGCACGCCAGCCATCCTCCACCGTGAACTCCAGCTGCGGCTCGAACGCGGTGGTGGCATACCGGCCCGCGGCCAGTGCACCGGGCTGAATCGCGGCAAACGTCGGCGACGAGGACACCGCGCTGGCGCTTGGCGAGGTCGCGCTGCTCTGGCTTGACGGGGTCGAAGGCGAGGCGGTCGAACTGCACCCCGGAAGGAGAGCTGAGAAGGCCATGATCGCGCCCAGCCACAGACCTCCGAGACGTCCCGTAGCCATCCGATCCTCGCCCGGCTGATTGAGTGGTGCGGATCGTACACGACCTTGAGGCTGTCCTCCGACAGGCCGAGGCGCGGCTGTTGGCTGGCGAGGCGTGGACCGACCACGGACTGGTCTTCACCGACGCGTTCGGTGAACCGCTGACTGGGTCTCGGATCACCGAGCGGCGACTCCGTCCGGTCCTCCGGCAGGCAAGCCTGCCGCCGATTCGCTTCCACGATCGTCGTCTCCGAGATGCTCGGGCACAGCAGCACCAGTCCGTTCCAGCGGCGGTATCCGCCCGAGCTTCGGGAGCGGGCCGTCCGGATGGTCTTCGAGACGATCGCCGCGCGGGGTGACCGGTTCGGTGCGGTGACCCGGGTCGCCGGCCAACTCGGCATCGGGCCCGAATCCCTGCGCAAGTGGGTCCACCAGGCCGAGGTCGACGGCGGGAAGCGGACAGGGTTGACGACCGAGGAGCGCGAGCGGATGAAGCAGCTCGAACGGGAGAACCCTGAGCTGCGCCGGGCCAACGAGATCCTCAAGGCGGCCGCGGCTTTCTTCGGGGCGGAGTTCGACCGCCGGTCCGCGAAATGACCACCTTCATCGACGAGCAGCGCGTCACCTTCGGGGTCGAGCCGATCTGCCAGACCCTGGAGATCGCCCCATCGTCCTACTACGCCGCCCGCTCGCGGCCACCCTCGGCGCGGTCCCTCCGCGACGAGCAGCTGAACGCCGACATCAGCCGCATCCACCAGGGCAACTACGCGGTCTATGGGGCGCGCAAGCTCTGGCGGGCGCTCCGCCGCGAGCGGATCACGGTCGGCCGCGACCAGGTCGGCCGGCTGATGCGCGGCCTCGGCCTGCGTGGCGCGGTCCGCGGCAAGCGGGTGCGCACGACGGTCCCGGCCCAGGTCGCCGAGCGGCCCGCCGATCTCGTGAAGCGGAGCTTCAGCGCGCCCGCCCCGAACCGGCTGTGGGTGGCCGATCTGACCTACGTCTCGACCTGGGCCGGGTTCTGCTACACCGCCTTCGTCATCGATGTCTTCAGTCGCGCGATCGTGGGCTGGCGGGTGTCGAGCTCGCTCCGGGCCGAGCTCGCCCTCGACGCCCTCGAGATGGCGATCTGGAGCCGGCGGACGAGTGATCTCGCCGGGCTCGTCCACCACAGCGATCGAGGTGTCCAGTACCTGGCCATCCGCTACACCGAGCGCCTGGCCGACGCGGGTGCCGTCACCTCGGTCGGCTCCAAGGGCGATTCCTACGATAACGCCCTCGCCGAGTCGGTCAACGGCTTGTACAAGACCGAGCTCATCCGGGCCCAGGGACCGTGGCGCACGGCCGATCAGGTCGAGCTGGCGACGGCCGCCTGGGTGGCCTGGTGGAACGCCGATCGTCTCCACGGCGCCTGCGGCGACGTACCGCCGGCCGAGTTCGAGGCCGCCTACCATCAGCGCCTGGCGACCACCGAGGCCGCCTGAAACCCAATCACGCGAGTCTCCACGAAACCCAGTGCGGTTCAAAGGTCCACGTGGCGGGGGCGACCGGGCTGATCTGCGCTGTGGCGAGGACCTCGCCGTAGGGGTCGTAGCGGGTGGCGTTCGCGACGGT
>JBBSCG010000044.1:0-15685 GCA_038250515.1 Candidatus Limnocylindria bacterium | reverse complement strand
CTACCCGCCGGCCCTGCGCGCGTGGCCACAACCGCCGTCCCGGCTTCATTGCCGGGGCGGTTTCGTTATGCGCAGGTCCGGAGTCAGGCGCCTCCGCTCCATGGCCCGCAGACGTGGCCGTCCGAGGCCGTCGCCGGCGGGCCTCGTCGCCCTGCGGCTCTGGATGGACTTTGCGAATGGTCGGGGCGAGAGGATTTGAACCTCCGACCTCGTCGTCCCGAACGACGCGCGCTACCAAGCTGCGCCACGCCCCGACCGGCCACCATGGGTGGGACGGCATCTTATCAGCCTCGCCCTGACCGGTCCATCGGCAGCCAGCGCCGGACATGGAAGTGCCCCGAAGGAACCGCGGCGACCGTTGATGTCATCTCCGGTACTGCCAGCTGCCCCTTCGGGACGCCCTCAGCATGCCAGCCGCCGGTGCGTTCAGGCAACCCCTGTTATCCACATCTTTACAGCCCGATGCTGGAGTTATCCACCGGCCGTCCTGAATCGGGCTCGAAATCGACTGCTCAGATGGCGCGCATCCGGTTGTTGCGGGCGTTGTGCTCGACCTCAGCCATGCCGAGCAGCTCCATCAGGGGTGGTACGTACATGGCGAATCGGCCGCGGTAGCCGTTGCGCAGACCGTACCAGCCACCAACCGGATTCTCCTGCGACCGAGCCCAAGCCTCGACAGTGCCATAGGCCGCCGGTTTCTGCTCGTCGGCGCTGCCAAGTGGCATCCAGTCACCATGCTGCTTGAGCATGGCGTGCAAATCATCGAGGCAGCGCAGCTGGTAACGGAGCTGCGTGCTGCCCACCTGACAGACGAGCGCCGGCGGTTCGGCGGCCTCGTCGCGGTACATCTCATAGTCGCTGGAACCGCTCGGCGTCTTGAGGCGCCACGGTTGCTCCCGTGTGCCGGATCCCGCATCTTCGCCAGATTCCATCTCGGCTCCTTCTCTCCTGCGCTTTGCGATGATCGTCGGCCCTCTGTCAACGGCTCGTGTGGCCATGGCGTATCCGGAGGCGTATCTGAACGCATGAGAGCCGCACGCGCGTGAAGAGGACATCGTGAATCGCATGCATCGACCGATACGCCGCTCATCAAGCCTGCTCACCATCGGAATCGCCGCGGTGCTGTTGGCCGCCTGCAGCCGTGGGGCGGGAGGCGGCGCAACTGCATCGGGCTCGAGCGCTGCTGCTGGAGGACCCACCCTGGCGGTCGCCAAGGCCGATATCGGCAACGTCATCACCGGCGCGGGCGGCAAGACCCTCTACATGTTCATGAAGGACACCGATGCCAAGAGCGCCTGCAACGCCGGGTGCGTCGAGACATGGCCACCGCTGACGCTTCCGGCGGGCAGCGAGGCGGTCGCCGGCACCGGCGTGACCGCGGAGTGGCTGCACACCATCACGCGCGACGACGGTGCGCAGCAGGTCACCTTCGGCGGCCATCCGCTCTACTACTACAGCGCGGACCAGGCAGCGGGTGACGTCAAGGGCGAAGGCATCGGCGGCCAGTGGTTCGCGGCTGGTGCGGAGGGGCAGCCCCTCAAGGCTTCAGCTTCAGCGTCGGCGAGCGCCTCGGCGTCGGCGAGCGCTTCGGTGTCGGCGAGCGCTTCGGCGTCGGCGAGCGCGTCGGCATCGGCGTCCGCCACCGGGGGCTACGGGTACTGACGCGCGGTTAATGCTCCCCGTTGGACCCGTTATCTCCCTAAAGCAGCTGCTCACCGCGATACCGGTCCTTCTGGGATGCGTTATCTCCAAGAATTGACCGATACACGGGCGGATCCCGAGATAACGACTCCCGCAGGACCCATTACGGGAAGGCGTGGGGCGGATCCCGAGATAACGACTCCCGCAGGACCCATTACGGGAAGGCGTGGGGCGGATCCCGAGATAACGCCGCCCGCGGGACCCATTACGCGGACGAGGCGCTTCGTCCACGCGATAGGCGGCCGGTAAGGAACCGGTAATGACCGATGTGGATCATCGGTCCATGAAAGATCAGCAGGTTGGTCGCCTGTTCCGGCTTCTGCGGGTGCGCAAGGGATGGCGCCAGGAGGATGCGGCGGCCGAAGCCGGCATCTCGCGCAAGATTGCGCAGAAGATTGAACACGGGCTGGTTGGGACTGCATCCCTCGAGCTCGTTCGGAAGTACGCCGCGGCGTTCGAGCTCCAGGTGGACATCGTCGTCCTCGGGCGAGGCGGTGATCTCGCGCGGACGATCGACGAAGAGCACGCGATGATCGTCGAGCAGCTCGCGGCGCTCGTGACCGCGTGCGGCTGGATCGTCGAGCCGGAGGCGAGCTTCAATCACTATGGCGATCGCGGGCGGATGGATCTCCTCGCCTACCACCCCGCCACCCGGACACTCCTGATCATCGAGGTCAAGACGGTGCTGACCGATCTCCAGGAGATGTTCGGCTCGATGAACGTCAAGCGGCGAGTCGCGCCGAACGTCGCCCGTGAGCGGAGCTGGGAGGTGAAGCAGGTTGGTTCGCTCCTCGCAATCGCGTCGTCATCGGCCTCGCGTCAGATCGTTCGCCAGCACGAGACGCTCTTTGCACCGTTCATCACCGGCGATGCCGCCATCCGGCGCTGGATCAAGCAGCCAGTCGGCGGTGTACCGATGCTGCTCTGGGTCGCCGCGCCGCCGGCAAAGAAGAGCTGGAATGCTGGGCGAGCGCGCGTTCGACCGAAACGGACCATGAAAGCGTAATTGCGTGGGGTCGCAGGCACAGACCGGTCAGGTTCAGCTGCCAAGGCTGCTCAGCGGAGCCGCGATTCGTCGCGTGGAAGCCCGTCAGCCTGCTAATGCTCCCCGGAGGAACCGCTATCTCACGGGTTCGGCAGGGTCGGGGTAGTAATGCTCCCCCAGTGGAACCGGTATGCGCGCGAGCGGAGCGGTCGGCCGAGATAACGGGTCCCAGTGGAACCGGTATGCGCGCGACCGAGCGGTCGGCCGAGATAACGGCTCCCGGTGGAACCGGTATGCGCGCGACCGGGCGGTCGGCCGACGAGCGGTCGGTCAACTCCGCGGAAGCTCGACCATCCGCGCGTCCACGATCCCCTCGACCGCTCGCACGCGCTGGAGCACGCCACCCGACACCGCGTCGTCCACGGAGACGAACATCATCGCCTCTCCCTGGGCTGAGAGTCGCGACAGCTCGAGCGACGAGATGTTGACGCCCGCCTCGGCCAGCAGCGTTCCGACCGATCCGACGATCCCCGGTCGATCATGGTGCCGCGTGACGAGGATCGAGCCTGCCAGCTCGGCCTCGATCGCGAACTCGCCAACGCCTGCAAGGCGCGGCCGGCCGTGTGCCGTCGAGCCGGCGAGGCGGACGCAGTCCGCGCCCTCGCCGACCTCCAGCATGAGGAGCGACGACCATGGGTCGGAGGCATCGGTCCTGGCCTCGCTGACGTGCAGACCACGCTCGCGTGCGACGAGGTCCGCGTTGACGGCATTCACCCGCTGGTCGGTGACCGGCTCGAGCAGGCCTGCCAGAGCAGCGGTGCGCAGAGGTGCACCGTCCCAGGCGGAGATCTCGCCCGCGTAGCTCAGCGAGACCGTGTTGAACGGAGCGGCGATCAACTGCCGGGCCAGCACCGCCAGCCGACGCGACAGCTCGACGTACGGGCGCAATCGGGGTGCGACATCCAACGCCACCGCCGGCGCGTTCACGGCATACGGCGGCGTCACGCCCGATAACGCCAGCACCAACTGCTCGGCCATCTCCTGGCCTACCCGATCCTGCGCCTCGAGCGTCGACGCTCCGAGGTGCGGCGTCAGCACGGTGTTCGGTGCCTCGCGCAATGGATTGGATGCCAGCATCGGCTCGGCCGAATACACGTCAACGGCGGCGCCCGCCAGCTGCCCCGACGTCAGCGCCGCTGCCAGGGCGGCCTCGTTCACGATCCCGCCACGGGCGACGTTCAGCACGACCGCACCCGGCTTCATGGCCTCGAGCTGCGCCTGACCGATCAACCCGCGCGTTTTCGAGGTCAGCGGCGTGTGCACGGTGATCAGGTCGGCCCGCAGCAAAAGCTCCGGCAGCCCGACGAGTCTGGCCCCTGCCTCGGCCGCCTGCTCCGCCGTCAGGTATGGGTCGTGGGCCAGCACGCGCATCTCGAACGCATTGGCACGTCGCGCCACGGCCTTTCCAATCTTCCCCAGACCGATGATGCCCAGCGTCTTGCCCCGCAGCTCGCTGCCGGTGTGCGCGGCCCGCTCCCACTCACCTCGCCTGACCGATGCGTCCGCTGATGGAATCTTGCGCAGCAGCGCAAGCATCAGGGCGATGGTGTGCTCGGCGGCGGCGATGGTGTTGCCGGTCGGCGCGTTGACGATCATCACGCCGGCGCGCGTCGCCGCCTCGAGGTCGATCTTGTCCGTCCCGACCGATGCCACACCCACGACGCTCAGCCGCGGCGTGGCAGCGCTGAGGAGCTCGCCGTCGACGCGCGTCTGGGATCGGACGACGAGCGCGTCCCAGCCGCCGTCCTCAGCCAGCGCCCGCAGGAGCTGCTGGCGGCTGAGGCCAAGGCGGACATCGGTCTCGTGGACGGCTTGCAGGACGTCGATCCCGGCCTGCGCGACCGGCTCGACCACGAGGATGCGGGCCATGCGCCGAGCGTAGCCGACTTCGTGGTTGGCCGCGCACGAAGAAGCGGCGCAACCCGAAGGCCGCGCCACTCTCGATTCGCCTGCGGTCGGTTAGTGGCGGTGGCTGGAGCGACACCTCCGTACAATCGGCCGAGCCCATCTCGCTATCAGCCTCGCGGGTGACGGGGCTCCGCTGCAGCCTCGACCTGGCCGAGCGATTCAGCGAGCAGCGGGTTTCGCCTGTCGCGCGCCGAGAGGAGCGGTGCGGCGACGGGCCACGTGATGCCAATCGCCGGGTCGTCCCATGCCAGCCCGCGCTCGAGCTCCGGGTCATACACGCTGCTCACCTTGTAGCAGACATCCGCGACCTCGCTCAGGACGCAGAAGCCGTGGGCAAAGCCCACCGGCACGTAGAGCTGTCGGTGCGCGACGTCGTCGAGCTCGAATGCCTCCCACCTGCCGAAGGTCGGCGACTCCGGCCTGATGTCGACCGCGACGTCCCAAACCCGTCCACGAGCGACGCGCACGAGCTTCGCCTGTCCCGGGCCGACCTGGTAGTGCAGCCCTCGGAGCGTGTCGCGTACCGATCGGGAGTGGTTGTCCTGCACGAACTCGACGGAGATGCCTGCCGCCGCGAATTGCGGATGAGAGAAGGCCTCGAGAAAAAACCCGCGCTCGTCGGCGAACGCGTCCGTTTCGACGAGAAGAAGGCCCGCGAGGGGAGTCGGCCGCACGCGCATCAGCCGGCGACCTCACCGAGCAGCTGCGACGCGTAGTCCCGCGCCGCCGAGCGCCAGTCGAACGGCCCGATTCCGAGCGCCGAGGCTCGACCCGTGGCGAGGACCGCGCGCAGCGGAACCCGCGACGCTCGCGGGTACTCCGCCGCGCTGATCGGCACGAGGCGCAGGTTCGGAACCCCGGCGAGGATCTCCTTGGCCCAGTCGAAGCGCGAAACGGGCGGCTCGCCGGCGAGGTGCAGGATGCCGGGCGCGAGCCTTCCGTCGAGAGCTGCCTCCACGGCGCTGAGGATGCCACGGGCAAGATCTGGCGCCCATGTGGGGTTGCCGCGTTCGTCAGCGACGACCGCCAGCGGCTCGTCGGCGGCGACGCGTCGATGCGCGATCTCCACGATCTTCGCTGGGAAGTTGCGTCCGCCGGGTCCAAAGACCCAGGACGTGCGCACGAGCAGGTGGTTCGGCGTGGCGGCGGCCGCTGCCCGCTCGCCCGCCAGCTTCGACGCACCGTACGGATTCAGCGGATTGGGCTGGTCGTCTTCGCCATACGGTCGGACCGTGGACCCATCGAACACCTCATTGGTGCTCACCTGCACCGCGAGGGCACCCGCTCGGCCGGCTGCCTCGGCCACCCGCCCCGCCGCTATCCCGTTGATCCGGAATGCGCGCTGGGGGTCACGGGCACAGCCGTCGACATCGGTCCAGGCGGCCGCGTTGATGACCACGGTCGGCCGCCAGCCCTCGAGCTGCTGCAGCGCTTCATCATCGGTGATGTCGAGCTGCTCGTGGCCCGATCCAAGCACCTCCCATCCGGACGCCGAAAAAGCTGCGGTGAGCTGCCGGCCGAGCTGGCCTCGGGCCCCGGTGACTGCCGCGCGTCCTGCCATCACTCGACCGATGTGCTCGCCGCCAGCCGTTCCGCATACTGGCGACGGTAGTAGTCGAGGTACGCGCCATCCTTGAGTGGGCGCCACCACTCTGGATGCTCGACATACCACTGGACGGTATCGGAGAGTGCCGTTCGGAATGATGACCGCGGCTTCCATCCGAGACCTCGTATCTTCCCCGCGTCGAGCGAGTAGCGGCGATCATGGCCCGGCCGATCCGGGACCGATCGGATGAGCGACATCGGCTTGCCGAGCTGCTCGAGGATGAGCCGGGTGAGCTCGATATTGGTGAGCTCGTTGTCGCCGGCCACGTTGTAGACCTGACCCGGCTCGCCGCGTTCAAGCACCAGCTCGATGGCTGCACAGTGATCGTCGACGTGGAGCCAATCGCGGACCTGGAGGCCGTCGCCGTACAGTGGCAACGCTTCGCCGTCGATGGCGTTGGTCACGAAGAGCGGAATGATCTTCTCGGGGTATTGGTACCGGCCGAAGTTGTTGCTCGCGCGGGTGATGCAGGCGCGCAGGCCATAGGTCGCCTGATAGGCACCCACGAGAAGGTCGCCGGCCGCCTTGCTCGCCGCATAGGGGCTCCGCGGCTGGAGCGGGTCGCCCTCGCGGGCAGAACCACGGGCAAGGTCGCCGTACACCTCGTCAGTGCTCACCTGCAGATAGCGGTCGTGGCCATGGCGGCGCGCCGCCTCGAGGAGGACATGCGTGCCGTACACATCGGTGCGGATGAAGGCGTCGGGCGATTCGATGCTGCGGTCGACGTGAGACTCCGCGGCGAAGTTGACGATGGCGTCCACCTGCGGCGCCAACTCGTCCACGTGCTCCGCGTCGGCGATATCCCCGTGAACGAAGCGGTACCCGGGTGCCGCTTCGACCTGGCTCAAGTTCGCCAGGTTCCCGGCATACGTGAGCTTGTCGAGCACGATCACGGTCCGATCCGGGTGGCGGCCCAACAGGCGACGCACGAACGCGGACCCAATGAATCCCGCGCCCCCGGTAATGAGCAGAGCCCGGTGGTCGGCGGCGGGCCGGTTGGCCATCTAGGGATGCACCTCGTCTGGTGCCGCACGCTCGGCTTCCACCGCCTCCATGCCCTGGGCGATCGCCAGCGGCAGCTCAGCGCTGAAGGTCGCGGCGAAGTTCGTCGAATGGCGCAGCGATTCGATGGTCCCGGCGTCCATCCAGTCGCCGCTGAAGGTGTGGCTGATGAGCTCGCCGCGATCCAGGAAGAAGTTCAACAGGTCGGTGATCTCGAACTCGCCGCGGGCCGAGGGCCGCAGCGTCCGCAGCGCCGAGAACACCGCGGGCCTGAACAGGTACACGCCGATCGGAATCAGGTTGCTCTTCGGATGCTCCGGCTTCTCTTCGAAATGGATCACCCGCCCGTCGGCGTCCAGCTCGGCCACGCCGAACCGCTCCGGGTCGGGAACCTGCTTCAGCACCGAGCCGGCCTGTGCGTCTCCGGCGAGGAACTCATCAGCAAAGGCTCGCAGGGATCCGCGGATGACGTTATCGCCCAGCACGATGGCGATCGGGTCATCGCCGGCGAACGCTCGCGCCAGACCTATGGCATGCGCGATCCCACGGGCGCCGCGCTGATAGCGGTACGTCAGCTGCAGACCGATGTCGGAGCCGTCATGCAGCAGCTCGAGAATGTCACCCACCGAGCGACCGCCCACCACGACCATCGCCTCGTCGACGCCCATCTCTTTCAGGGTGTGCAGCGGGTAGTAGATCATCGGCCGGTCATGGACTGGCAGCAGATGCTTGTTGGTCACGAGCGTCAGCGGGAAGAGCCGTGTCCCGCTTCCCCCGGCCAGGACGACTCCCTTCAGCACCATGCCGTCAGCATATCCCGCGATTGCGCTCCCCGGCGCGAGATGACGCATTACGATGCGGATCGACATCAGACACCGGAGCAGCTATTGCAGACCGACACGGACCTTTCGCCGGCCACCGCAACGCAGCCACAGCCGCATCCAAGAATCGTGGTGGTGATGCCCGCCTACAACGCAGCCCTCACGCTCGAACGGACATACGGCGACATTCCCCACGACATCGTTGACCACATCATCCTGATCGACGATGTCTCGCAGGACGAAACGGTCCAGATTGCCCGCCATCTCGGGCTGGACGTCGTCGTCCACAAGCAGAACCGTGGATACGGGGGGAACCAGAAGACCTGCTACGACCGCGCTCTCGAAATGGGCGCCGACATCATCATCATGCTGCACCCCGATTACCAGTACGACGCCACCCGCATCCCGGCGCTCATTGCGCCGATCCAGGCGAAGCAGGCGGACCTGGTGCTGGGCAGCCGCTTCCTGGGAGATCCCCTCGCGGGCGGCATGCCCCGCTGGAAGTATTTCAGCAACAGATTCCTGACCGGGATCGAAAACCGTGCCTTCGGGCTGCACCTCTCCGAATACCACACCGGCTTCCGGGCTTACGGCCGCGCGCTCATCGAGACGGTGCCGTACCACGAGAACAGCGACGACTTCGTCTTCGATCAGGAGCTCATCGCCCAGGCGGTGCGGGCGGGGTTTCGCATCGCGGAGATCCCGGTGCCCACCCGCTACTTCGACGAAGCCAGCTCGGTCGGATTCCGGCGCAGCGTGGTGTACGGGCTATCGACCCTCCGCGTCGTGGTCGACCACCTCTTCCGCAAGGCCAGCGGTCGCAGATTCTGGTTCCGCAGGCACGCCGGCTGACCCGGCGCGCGCGCCAAGCTCCGCCGCCTCCGCGCGGCCCGATGCGGCGCTCGCGATCTCGCCGAGACTCCCACCTCCAAGGACCATGAGCGAGATCCCTCCTGCCATGGCAACCGGAACCAGCGTGACCGCGTGCAGGACGATGGCGAGGCTCAGCGCGATGGGAGCTGGCAGGCCGACCGCCTGCCCGGCGGCAGAGGCAGCCAGCTCGTAAGTTCCCACGTACCCCGGCGCGGAGGGGATCAACGTCCCGAGCGCGCCCACCGCCACGACGAGGAGAGCACCCGCCGGGCTGAGCGTCGCACCAAGGCCGGCCGCGATGAGCCAGCACACGCTGGTATCGACAAGCCAGATCGGAATGCTCAGGCCGGACGCTTCCGCGACAGGCCGCGCGCGCGACCGCCCACCGACGCCCAACGCAAAGCGCTCCAGGACCGTGAGGAATCGCTCTGCGGATCCCCAGCCAACCGCATGGATGCCGCGCCGCACGAAACGAATCGGCGGCTCGAGCCCTACGAAGTTGAGGAGAAGCACGACGGCGCCGGCTCCGAGCGCGGCCACACCGGTGAGCTGAATGAGCCAAGCGGGCGCCGCCAGGAGCCACGCCGCCGCGAAGGCCATGACCGCCAGGGTGGCGACATCCACGATCCGCTCCAGCAGCGCCGTCCCGAGGACCTCGAAAGAGCTCAATCCCTCGCGGCGCGCAAGCAGATAGGCCCGGATCGGCTCGCCCATGCGCGCGGGCAGCACCGCATTCCCGAGGTAGCCGATGAGCAGCACCGGGATCACGCGCCGGACCGGGACGGGGCGGAGACGCCTCGGCAAGAGCCGCTGCCAGCGCGACGCCCGAAGGAAAACCCCCAGCCCGACGAGCATGAGCGCCGGAGCCATGACCTCCAGGCGCGCGTGCGCGATTGACTCGATCGTCAGCCCGACGTCCACGGTCCGCAGAACCACCACGACCGCGATGATGCTGACGACGGGCCCGAGCAGGCCAATCATCCACCTGCGGTTCACGAATGGTGCCCAGACACTCTCATGCCGCTGAGGATACGGGAGCACAGTCGCGGCGGGAGCCGCTCACAGGGCTCTAACATTCGCGAGTGACCCCATCCCGGAGTCCGACGAGCGGCCCCTTGTCCCGCCTCGGAGCCCATCTCGCCTGGATCCTCGCCGTCGTCGCGGGCCTCGCTGCGCTGGTGATTGCCTTCGTCGCGGCCAAGGCGTGGCTCACGGGGACGAATGACGCGGACTCGATGTCCTCCGTGCTCTATTTCCAGCGGCTGCTCGCTGGCGAGCGGCTGGAGGTCACTGTCCTGACCACCCCAAAGCCACTTCATACCCTCGTCTTTGGGCTGAGCTGGACCCTCTTCCATGACTGGCGCGCGATCGTCTGGGAGACGATTGCCGTTCACGCGGCCAGCGTTGCACTCGCCACCCGGTTGGCCACGCGCCTTGCTGGGCTCCCGGCCGGCGTGTTCATCGCCATTACACTGATCGTGTCATCCAGCGAACTCGCTGAAGTCTCCCAGGCGAACTCGTTGCCGTGGGCCCTCCTCGGCTGGCTCGTTGCGGGCGTCGCCCTGACCTCAAGACCACGCCGCTTCGGGCTCGCAGGAATGGCGCTGTTGCTAGCCGGCATGGCGCGGCCTGAAACGTGGCTCATCATGGCCGCCGCGACGGCCGCGATCCTTGCCATTGGCGTCCCCTGGATCCGTTCGCGGGCACCAGCCTGCTGGCCGACTACCCGAGCGAGTCTTCCATTGCTTCTCGGCTGGCTGGCGATCCCCCTTCAGCTCGTCCACGACTATCTGCTCACCGGCAACCCGCTGTATTGGGCGAGCGTGCCGTCCGCCTACACGTTGCTGGTCACCCCAGATCTCGTCGCGGTAGGACCGCTTCGTTTCGCGCAGGAGGCGGTCGACCGCTACGCCGCCATGCCATGGCTCATGCTGCTTGCTGCGATCGGGGTCATCTACTTGGCCCGGCAGCGGAGGTGGGCGATCTTGCTCGGTCTGGCGGGCCTGGTGGCAGGTTCGCTGGGCCTGATCGGCGCGCTGGCGATGCGGGCCGTGTTCATCTCTGAGCGGTACTACGAGGCGCCGATGCTCGGGATCCTCTTCGCAGCCGCCGTTGGCTTCGGCGCACTCATCATGGGTGGGATTGGCATGGCTCGAACGCGTGGGGCGGCGCCGCTCATCCTCGCCGCCATTTGCACGATCGGGTCAATCGGAGCCGGCGGCGTGGCGGTTGCCATATCAGGCCCAGGGCCCGTCACACCTGCGCTGGCGGCGCGAATCGACAGGCTCCAGGCGGCGAGCCGGCACCTCGAGGCGGTCATGCCCCCATTGCGCCGGCTGGTCCTCGCCGCAGGGAATGCTGCACCCGCGGCTTTGCCCGTCATCCACGGGGTGACGATCGTCGACCCGACACGGGCCACGATCTATGTTCCGCGGCCGCTCCAGCGGCGGATGGCGATCGAGCTCGGCCTCTCGTTGACGCGCCTCGCCGACTCGACCGTCTTTCGAACCGTGCAGCCAAGGGAACTCTTGGGAACCGGTCAGTACATCTACCACGACCCCCTCGTCGACGCCCCTTCCGGAGCCTATCGATTCTTGGAAGTCACCGGGCCAACGACCCTCGACTCGCTCAGCCTTGTGCCAGTCGAACACCCTCCAGGCGCATACTGGCTGCTCCGCGTCGAGCGCCGCGGAGGATAACGCCATGGAGGGGCGCCGCAGACTTGTGCGGGTCCCGGCGCACGGTAGGACTTTGGGGTCGGCCCATCTCGCGGCGCCTTCCCTTACAATCGGGTGGAGCCCGTCCGTCTGCATGTTCCAAGCGGCGCGAATCGGCCGCCTCGATCCTGAGCCATCGCAACGGCCGTGCGGCCGTCACCCACCCGAGCGAACATTGCCCACATGACCGCCTTACCGGACTACCGCCTGACCCACGTCCAGGCGCTCGAAGCCGAATCACTGCACATCTTTCGTGAGGTCGTTGCCGAGTGCGAGCGGCCGGCGTTGCTCTTTTCCGGCGGGAAGGACTCGATCGTCATGCTGCGCCTCGCGGAGAAGGCGTTCTGGCCGGCGCGCATTCCGTTCCCGGTCATGCACATCGACACCGGCCTCAATTTCCCGGAGGTGCTGGCATTCCGTGACCGTCGCGTTGCTGAGCTGACCGTACAGCTGACGGTGGCATCGGTCCCGGATGCGATCGATCGCGGCCTGGTTCGCCCAGAGCCAAACGGGTCGCGCAACCGGATCCAGACGCCCGTCCTGCTGGAAGCGGTGCGCACGCACAGGTTCACCGCTCTCTTCGGCGGTGCTCGGCGGGACGAGGAGAAGGCTCGGGCCAAGGAGCGCGTCTTCTCGTTCCGTGACGAGTTCGGGCAATGGGACCCCAAGAACCAGCGCCCGGAGCTGTGGAGCCTGTACAACGGGCGCATCCACCTCGGAGAGTCGATCCGCGTCTTCCCCCTCTCCAACTGGACCGAGCTTGACGTCTGGCACTACATCGGCGCCGAGGGACTCGAGCTTCCCGACCTCTACTTCGCCCGCGAGCGCGAGGTGTTCGAGCGCGAGGGGATGCTGTACGCCGCGAACGAGCTGTGCCCGCCGCGGGACGGTGAGCAACCGTTCACGACCACGGTTCGCTATCGGACCATGGGTGACGCGAATCTGACCGCCGCCGTGCGCTCAGAGGCCGACACCATCGACAAGATCATCGAAGAGGTGGCCGCCACGCGGCTAACCGAGCGTGGTGCTACTCGCGGGGACGATCGCGTCAGCGAAGCCGCCATGGAAGACCGCAAGCGCGAAGGCTACTTCTAGATGGACCTGCTTCGGTTCGCCACCGCCGGATCCGTGGATGACGGCAAGAGCACCCTCATCGGCCGGCTCCTGTATGACACCAAGTCCATCTTCGAGGACCAGCTCGAGGCGGTCGAGCGCACCAGCCGGCTCATGGGCGACGAGTACACGAATCTTGCGCTGCTGACCGATGGCCTGCGTGCGGAGCGCGAGCAGGGCATCACCATCGACGTCGCCTATCGGTATTTCGCGACGCCCGCCCGCAAGTTCATCATCGCCGACACGCCCGGGCACATCCAGTACACGCGGAACATGGTCACCGGTGCGTCGACGGCAGACCTGGCGATCGTCCTGGTTGACGCGCGCAAGGGCATGATCGAGCAGAGCCGCCGCCACGCGTTCCTGGTGAGTCTGCTGCGCGTCCCGCACCTCGTCGTGGCGGTCAACAAGATGGATCTGGTCGATTACTCCCAGGAGACCTACGACGCGATTCACGACGAGTTCTCCGCCTTCGCCACCAAGCTCGAGGTTCCCGACCTGACGGCGATCCCGATCTCCGCCCTCCACGGCGACAACGTGGTCACGCGCTCGGAGCGGATGCCATGGTACGACGGCCCATCGCTGCTGCACCACCTTGAGAATGTTCACGTCGCGAGCGACCGAAACCTGATCGACGTGCGCTTCCCGGTCCAGTACGTGGTCCGTCCACAGTCGAGCCGTTACCCCGACTACCGCGGCTACGCGGGCATGGTCGCCGGCGGCGTCCTCAAGCCGGGTGACGAGGTCGTCGTCCTGCCGAGCGGATTCGAGTCACGGATCGCGAGCATCGACACGGCCGATGGTCCGGTCGAGGAGGCATTCCCGCCGATGTCGGTGACGGTGCGGCTCGAAGACGACCTCGATGTGTCACGCGGTGACATGATCTGCCGACCAAACAACGCTCCGGCCCCCATCCAGGATGTCGACGCGATGGTGTGCTGGATGTCGGATACCCCGCTGGTGCCCGGCCAGCAGCTGAGCGTCAAGCACACGACGCGCACCGCTCGGGCCCTCGTCCGGGAGCTGCAGTACCGAATCGACGTCAACACCCTGCACCGCGACGAGCAGGCTGAGTCGCTGCGTCTCAATGACATTGGCCGTGTTCGGCTGCGGACGACACTGCCGCTCTTCGTCGACTCGTACCGGCGCAACCGCACCACCGGCGGATTCATCCTGATCGATGAGTCGACGAACCGCACCGTCGCAGCCGGGATGGTGCTGAACGCCGACTAGCCCGTTCGCTCCCGAGAGATGTAGCCGAGCTCCTCGAGCTTGGCGAGGACCTTGGAGGCGCTCTGCTCCGACGTCTCGCGCCCGTCGGAGTAGCAGGTAACCTCCGGATGAACTGGCGGTTCGTAGACGTCATGGAGGCCGGTGAAGTTCGCGACCTCGCCCGCCTTGGCCTTGCGGTAGAGCCCTTTGACATCGCGCTCCGCGAGCACTTCGAGCGGCGCGTCCATGTAGACCTCGACGAAGCGACCGATTCGGGCACGCACCTCGTCACGCGTCGCCCGGTAGGGACTGATGACCGCAGCGATGGCAATCACGTCGTTGCGCGACAGGAGCCCGCACACCCAGCCGATGCGCCGGATGTTGGTGTCCCGACCTTCCCGGCTGAAACCCAGGCCCTGGGTCAGGTTGGTCCTCACCACGTCTCCGTCGAGGACCTCGACCTTGCATCCGCGGCCGCGCAGCTCTCGCTCGAGGATCCCGGTAACGGTGCTCTTGCCCGATCCGGACATGCCGGTGAACCAGATGGTGAAGCCCGTGGACAGGCGGTCAGCCGTCGTGCCGGCACCGCCGCTCAGGTGGATCGCATCGGTCTCGGAGCCAGTCACCCCGCGATACTACGCATGTTGAAGGCACCGCGGACTGGACGAGCGTGAGCAGCCACGTGCTGCGTGGCCACGGCGTCGCATACTGGGAACGTGACAGACCAGAGACGGCGTACCCCCATCGAGGTGACGGTCGAGATTCCGCAGGGGAGCCGCAACAAGTACGAATACGACCACGTGCGGCATCGGTTCGTGCTCGATCGCGTGCTGTTCAGCAGCGTTCACTACCCGTGCGACTACGGCTTCATCGAGGGCAGCCTGGCCGAGGACGGCGATCCGCTCGACGTGCTGGTGGTCATTGCCGAGCCGACCTTTCCCGGCTGCGTGGTCCGTGCGCGACCGATCGGCGTGCTCGACATGGCCGACGAGAAGGGCCACGACCACAAGATTCTGGCCGTTGCCCACGATGACCCGCGCTGGGACGAGACGCACGCGCTGGAGGACCTGAGCCCGCATCGGCTGCTGGAGATCGAGAACTTCTTCCAGACCTACAAGACCCTCGAACGACGCCATACCGATGTCCGCGGTTGGCTTGGCGTCGACGACGCGTGGCGGATCATCGAGGATGCCGTGGCACATGGGCAGCGCGGCAACGAGACCGCGAAGCCGGGCACCTGGCGATAGTCAGTCCTCGCGCGCCAGGTGCCGCGTCGCTGTCGTAATGAGCCGATTCGGAGCCGCTATTTCGGGCACGCCCGGCGATGATCTCGATAACGCTCCCGCGCGGTGCCGTTACGAGCCTCCAACCCACGCATCAGGTCCATACGGGGTCCTGAGGGGGCCGATATGGCCACGCTGCACACGGCCGCCGGAATAAGGAGTCTCTGAGGACTCATTGGGCCGAACCCGACACCTGACGCTGGTCGCAGCGCGGCGGTTCGCCGCGGTCGACACCTGGCAGCCCGACGCGGAACCCCCTACTGCCTCAGTTCAGCAGGGCGCGGTGCAGGAAGGCCGCCATCTGGCCGCGACTGACCACCAGGCTCGGGCAGTACTTGCCCGGCGCGCAGCCACCGGTGATCCCCGACTGGCGCAGCGCGTTGATCTGGTTCTCGTGCAGGTTG
>JBBSCG010000043.1:0-16191 GCA_038250515.1 Candidatus Limnocylindria bacterium | reverse complement strand
TTCAACTCGCCGACCAGCAGCTTGGTCAGGATCCAGGCTCGTCGCTGCTCCTTGCCGCTCATGGTGATCATCTCCTCCATCGGTGGAGACTGACAAAGTCACTGAGCAGTTAGCGGTGACAAAGTCGTTGAACAACAACACCGTGTCAATGAATGCTTGCCTCGCGGGTGTAGACTCCGCGGATGCCGCGCACAAAGATGATTGCCCGCCCAACCGCCGAGGATGCCGAGCTCGCCAAGCGCATCGGATCACGAATTCGTGAGGCTCGCCTGAGGGCGGGCATGACCCAACAGCAGCTCGCAGGCGAGCGATATACCAAGGCCTATGTCAGTGCTCTGGAGACCGGCATTGCCCGGCCGTCAATGGTCGCCCTGAGTTATCTTTCGGACCGCCTGCGCCTGGCTCCCAGCCACTTCCTCGATACGCAGAATCCCGCGTGGTCGCGGCTCCAGACCGACCTCCAGCTCGCCTCCGGCGAATGGCAGCCGGCTGCCGATGGCTACGGCCAGCTGCTCGAACTGACGGCCGACGACCAGACCCGCGCCGAGCTGCTGCGCGGACGAGCCGAGGCACTCTCGCGGCTGGATCAGGGCAAGGAGGCGGTGACATCCGCGGCTGAAGCGGTCCGCCTGTTCCTCGACCTCGGACGCGAGACCGATGCGGCCCTGGCGCGCTACTGGCTGGCCTACGGGCTCTACCTCTCCGACAACGAGGCGGATGCCCGGTCACTACTGCGGGCGCTCCTCGAGCAGGTCCGCGGCGGGATGCGCGTCGAGCCGGACTTCGAGATGCGGCTCCTCGTGGCCCTCGCCTCGGTCGATTCACGCGTCGGCGAGCACGCACGCTCGCTGGCCTATCTCGAGGAGGCACGCGGCTTGGCTGACGACCTGGACGATCGTCGCCGTGCAAACTTCCTGGTCGGCCTCGCCATCAGTTATCGCGAGATCGGCGACGTCGAGGCGGCCATCCGCGTCGGGACGCAGGCGATGGCGCTGTATCGCTCAGCGGGCGCGTTGCTCGAGTCCGCCACCATCGAGAATGACCTTGCCCTCGCGTACCTAGCGGCCGGCAACGCCGGACGCGCCGGAGAGCTGGCGGCCGGGGCTCGAGCCCAGGCGGAGCGCAGCGCCGACGATCGCCTGCTTGCGGCAGTCCTGGAGACCGAGGCGCAGGTCGCCCTCGCATCCGGCTCGCGAGACCAGGCGCTGACACTTGCCGCGCGATCACGCGAGTTGGCTAAGGCCACCGGCAACCAGAAGGCCGAGCTGGCCGCGATGCTGACCCAGGCACGGGCGCTCCGCGAAGCCGGTGACGTCGAGGCAGCCGAGAAGCACTACGAGGAAGCCGCGACGTTGGCTCGCACTGGACGTGCGGCGGCGCGGGTGCGCGACGTCCTTCGCGAGTGGGCTGATCTGCGGGCTGGCGCCGGCGATCATCGCGGTGCCTATGAGCTCACCAGCGAGGCGCTCGGCGTCGGGTAAGCGTACATTGCTGTTCAGTAGGTGTTGACAAGAGCTGTTCGCTGCGCATAGGCTCACTGCCGACGAGTTGGTATGGGGCACCCGACCTCTGGTCGAAGGACCAATTCGCACACCGGGGGAGAGGGATCGGAGATGGGGCACGTCTTCGATCCCTCCCGCTTTTTGCGGCGCGGGCCGGTCCGCTACGATGACGGCATGGCACGCCGACTCTTCATCTTCGACGACCCGGATCGCTTCGTGGTGGGGACTCTCGGGACTCCCGGCGAGCGCAGCTTCTATCTGCAGGCACGCAAAGGCGGTGCGGTGGTGAGTGTCGGCGTCGAGAAGACCCAGGTCGCAGTCCTCGCCGACCGCCTGGTCGACCTGCTTGGTGCTGTCGAGCCCGCACCCGAGATGACGCTCGGCGGGACCGGCGACCAGAGGCCGCTCGACGAGCCTGTGATCGAGGTCTTCCGCGTAGGCGCCATGGCGCTGGCATGGGATCCCACCCAGGCTTCGGTCGTGGTCGAGGCGCAGCCGATGAGCGAGGACGGCGAGTATCACGAGGCGCCTGACGACGATCCGGATGGGCCGGATCTTCTCCGCGTCCGAATCTCGGCAACCGATGCACGCTCCTTCATCGACCGCTCAGTCCTGCTGGTCGGCGCGGGCCGCCCGAGCTGTCCGTTCTGCGGAATGCCGCTCGAGCCGACGGGCCATTTCTGCCCACGCAGCAACGGGCACCTCAACTGATGACGGACGCGCCGCTGCGCATCGACTGGCTCGACGGGGCGTTGAGTGAAGACTCGCTTCGGGGACAGCTGGGTCTCACCATCCTTCCTGGCAAGCACGGTCCATCGTCGCGCTATCCAGGGCGCATCTACCGACGCGAGCTGCTGGCCGATCTGGCGTCGCTGGCAAGCACCGGCGTCCGGCGGCTGATCCTGCTCGTCGATGATGGCGAGCTCGATCGCTGGGGTGATCACGCGATCGTCGAGAAGGCCGCGCGTGCCGGTGTCGAGATCATGCGGCACCCGATGCCCGACGGTGGCGTGCCCTCCTCGCTGGGCGAGATGGACCAAATCCTCGACGAGACCCGCGACGGCCGCCGCACCGGCAATGTGGCCATCGCCTGCATGGGCGGCGTGGGGCGGACCGGCATGGTGGCTGCCTGCGCGCTGGTCGCGGCGGGCATGCCCCCGCACGACGCCGTCGCTCACGTTCGCAGCGTCCGCCATCCCGAGGCTGTCGAGACGGCCGCTCAACACGCCTTCGTCCTCGCCTATGCCGAGCGAGTCGCCGCGAAGCGTTGATCTACCGCGGCCCGCTTCTCGGCCGCGATCTCGACGAATGACAGCTTGCCTGTCACGCGCCGCCGGATCCGGACGCCTCCAGCATGTCTGCGATCTCGCGTGCGTTGGTGGTGCCGTAGTTGGCGTAGCAGTTGTTCATCAGGACGTGCACGTCCTTCACCTGCTCGGCCGCCTCGCGGATACGCGGCACCCACTCGCCAAGCTCGTCACGCGAGTAGAGGTAGCGGAAGCGCTCGACCACCGGGATGCCCTTCGCCTCCCAGGTCTCGGTGCGACGTCCATGGAACCGCACGATGGCCAGGTCGGGGGACGTCACCGCGGTGACCGGCGGCAGCGACGAGCGCATGCCCTGCGGCGCATCGACCATCACGAACGGAATCTCGTGCTTCTCGAGGAAGTCGATCGTCCGCTCCGCGTTCTTCTCGTTCAGCCAAGAGGCGTTGCGGAATTCGACCGCCAGGGCGATGTCGCCGAGCCGCTCCTTCGCCTCGACGATCGCGTCACGGCTCTCGTTCGAGGGGAAGAACCAGCGCGGGTACTGCAGGAAGACGGCGCCGAGCTTCCCGGCGGAATGCAGCGGCAGGATGCCATCACGAAACGCCCCCCAGATCGCGTCGAGCAGCTCCCGCGGCAGGTCCTTGCCGTAGATCCGCGCCTTGCCCTGCAGCTCCATCGGCAGCGCCTCGCGGAGCTCCCTGGGCAGCCTCTTGACCTCCGACGGCTGGCCAGTCATCAGCGCGTGGGCCTTGATGTCGAACGTGAACTCCGGCGGCGTGCGCTCGAGCCACAGCTCGCCCATCTGTCGGGTCGGCAGCGCGTAATACGTCGCGTCGACCTCGACGACCGGGAAGAGCGACGCGTAGTAGCGCAGCCGCTGTTCGGCGCTGTCGGCACCGGGCGGATAGAACACCCCGGGCTTGGTCATGGTCGGATCGGTCCAGGACGCGGTACCGATCCGAACGCTCGCTCGACCGACGTGCAGTGGCTCGCGCGCTGTCTCGGCGATCGATTCAGCACGCTCGGCCGCCGCTTCCGAGCCCGGGTCGTGGTTCATCAGGCAAGTGTAGGCACGGCGCCTGCATTCGACTGCAATCTCGGAGTCAGGCATACGACGTTTGACGTAGTCGGCCGTGTCGTCATCGGTTGTTCATCAAATCGGCGTAGCCTTGACCGCATGACGACCAAGATTTCGAAGAGCGACGCCGCATGGCGCGCTGACCTCACCACCGAGCAGTTCCAGATCTTGCGCCAGAAAGCCACCGAACGCGCATTCAGCGGTGCCTACTGGGATGAGCACACGCCGGGCATCTACCGATGCGCCGGTTGCGGCACCGAGCTCTTCCGCTCGGACACCAAGTTCGAGTCCGGCTCCGGCTGGCCGTCCTTCTACGCACCGGCTGATCCGAACGCGGTGGAGACGCAGACGGATCGCAACCTGTTCATGACCCGCACCGAGGTGCACTGCGCCAACTGCGGCGGCCACTTGGGCCATCTGTTCCCGGACGGCCCGCAGCCAACCGGCGAGCGCTACTGCATCAACTCCGCGGCACTGACGCTCGATCCAAAGAATTAGCCGCTGGCGTAGCGGCCGACACACGACCGTCACGAGCGTGGCGTACGCTGCCGGACGTGAAAGTCAACGCTGTCCCCGGCCGTGGCGCCGCCGCGCTCGCGGGTGCGGTGGCGGGCGGCGCCGGGATCGCGCTGGCCGAGCTGATCGCGGGCGTGCTGCCCGGTGCGCCGTCGGTCGTCATTGCCGTCGGCCAACTGCTGATCTCGCTGCAGCCGCCCGGGGCGAAGCAGCTGGTGGTCGATCTCGTCGGCACGGCCGACAAGCTGGTGCTGAGCCTGCTGGTCGCAGCGGTCGCCGTGCTCGTGACGGCGAGTCTCGGCGTCCTGGCGCGGACACGGCCCGGCTGGTCACGGTTGGGCTTCGGCGCATTCGGCGCGTTGGGCCTGTATGCCGCCCTGCGCGATCCGCTGATCGACCCGATCCTGGCCGCCGTGGTTGCCGGCCTGTCGGTGCTCGTCGCACTCACGGTCGTGCGCTGGTTGTTAGCGCTTGCCACGCCTCATGCTCGCGAAGCGGAGATGCCGAACTGGGCGCGGCGCCGGTTCATCGGTACCTCGCTGGCGGTAGCGGGCGTCGCGGTGATCGGTGGGGGAATTGGCAGGCTGCTGCTCGAACGCGAGGAGACACGGGCGGCAAATCTCCCGCGGCTGCCGGCTCCATCCGTGAGTCAGCCACCGCTTCCTGCAGCCGCGAGCCTCGACGTCCCGGGAATCACCCCGATCGTGATACCGAACCAGGGGTTCTACCGCATCGACACGCAGCTCCTGACGCCGCGCCTGGATGCACAGCGCTGGGACATGACGGTCAACGGCATGGTCGATCGTCCGCTGACGCTCAATTACGACCAGCTGCTGGCGATGCCACAGTTCGAGCAGTACGTGACCATTGCCTGCGTCAGTAACGAGGTCGGCGGCAATCTTGTCGGCAACGCGCTGTGGTCCGGCGTTCGGCTCGCCGACGTTCTGGCCCAGGCAGGCGTGCATGACGGCGCGACGCAGGTCGTCGGCCGCGCATTCGACGGCTGGACCGCGGGATTTCCGACGAGCTGGCTGGATGCGCCGAACCGCGAGGCGATGATCGCGGTTGGCATGAACGGCGAGGCCCTGCCGCCGCAGCATGGCTTCCCGGCCCGGCTGATCGTGCCGGGCCTGTTCGGCTACGTCAGCGCGACCAAGTGGCTGACAAATATTCAGCTGACCACCCTCGAGGCCTTCGATGCGTATTGGATTCCCCTCGGCTGGTCGAAGGAAGGACCGATTCTGACGCAGTCACGCATCGACACGCCGCGCGCTGGAGCAAGCCCGAGCAGCGGCAGGGTTCCCGTCGCAGGTGTCGCCTGGGCGCCCGATCGCGGGATCCGTAAAGTCGAGGTGCAGGTGGACGACGGCGCCTGGAACGCCGCTGAGCTGTCCGCGCCGATCTCGGATGCGACCTGGGTCCAGTTCGTGTACCGATGGCCCGCCTCTGCCGGCGAGCACGTGCTTCGAGTCCGGGCCACCGATGGCACTGGCACGACGCAGTCTTCGGAGCCGAGCCGACCACCGCCCGACGGCGCCCGCGGCTACCACACCGTTCGAGTGACCGTTCAGTAGGGCTTCGGCAGAGCTGCGAAGATCACTTCCGCCCACAGGCGATACCCGAGCGGCGAGGGGTGGAATCGGTCCGACGCCAGAACCTCTCTCACCGACGCCCCGCGCTGCATCGCCAAGCGCGGAACATCGTCCGCCAGAGCGGCGAAGGCAACGCCGGCACGGCCCGCCTCCTGTCGTTGGATGCGCCGCAATGGGATGGCGTACGCGTCCACCACCGAGATCAACGGCTCGAGCTGTGGCAGCGCGCCGCGGAAGCGTGGAATGCCGGCCAGCACGACGCGCGCGCCGGGAGCACTGACGCATACCGTCTCGAGCACGGCGCGCGTGTCGGCTCGGAAGCGACGGAGACCGGCACGATGCGTCGCATCGTTTGCGCCGGCGACGATGACCACCACATCGGCGGTTGGCAGCCACGGCGGCTCGCCCTCGCGCAGCGATCGGCGGGCTCTCGGAAGCTGGTCGCGTACCAGATCGCCGACGCGCGCACCGGACCAGCCGAAGTTGAGCACCCGCACACTGCGGCCTTCGGCGTCCGCCAGGCACCTGGCAATCACCATCGGCAGCGCGTCCTCCGGCTGGTCGACGCCGACGCCGGCGGTGGTCGAATCGCCGAACGTCAACAGCCGAAGCGGCGGCACAGCCGGGTCCGGCGAGCGACCGACGGGCAGGACGCGATGGCTGATGTAGAACCCCGGATGGAGTGGCAAAAACTCCATGCGTCGCAGCCGCACAAGCTGCACGACGATCACGCCGCCGAGCGCGGTGACTGCCAACAGCCCGACACGAACCAGCCGGGAGAACCATGGTGACTGCACATCCAATGATAGGCCGATGCTTGTGGACTGCTACCGTTCGCCCATGGACCACGAGGCATCCCGCCCGGCATCGGTCGGCGCAACGGTGATGGGAAACCGCGGGCGGCGCATCGCTGTGGTGGATGCGGTCTTCGTCGATTACCTGCTGGTACGCACGGTCGGGTTGCCGCCGGTCGACCTGTACCTGCCGATCGACGCGGTGACGGTCGAATCGGCGCAGCGGGTGCTGGTCGATGCCAGCGCCGACGAAGCCTACGAACGTTGGCATCGGCCGCTGAAATCGGTCGCGCACGAGTGAGCGTCGCCGGTTCGCATCGGTCTTGCAGTACCCTTAGTCGAACCGCGGAGGTGGACATGAACGAGACCGAACGCGCCGAAGCCTTCTACGCCCACGTCGGATCGGGCGGCAAGGTTGAGGCCGATGACTGGATGACCGATGAGTATCGCGCTGCCGTGCTCAAGTTCGTCGAGATGCACGCCAACTCCGAGCTGATGGGTGTGCTGCCCGAGCGCGAGTGGATCCTGCGAGCACCCACGCTGCGCCGCAAGCTGGCTCTCACCAGCAAGGTGCAGGACGAAGTAGGGCACGCGCAGCTGCTGTATCGCGTCGCCGAGGACCTGGGCAAGCCGCGCGAGCAGATGCTCGCCGACCTGATGGCCGGCAAGACGAAGTTCCACAACGTGTTCCACTATCCGACCGAGTCGTGGGCCGACGTCGGAATCATCGCCTGGCTCGTCGACGCCGCCGCGATCGTCAGCCAGCAGGCGCTGCGAGACTCTTCCTACGCGCCGTATGCCCGCACCATGAAGAAGATCTGCTGGGAAGAGAGCGTCCATATCATGCACGGGCGCGACGTGGTGCTGACCATGATGAACGGCACCGCATCGCAGCGCGCCCTGGTGCAGAACGCGCTTGACCGATGGTGGGGACCGCTGATGCAGATGCACGGCCCACCGACCGACCCGGCCACGGACAAGGATCTCCACTGGCGCATCAAGGCCAAGGGCAATGAGCAGCTGCGCCAGGAGTTCTTGTCGATCTACGTCCCGCGCATCCGGGAGCTCGGGCTGAGCATTCCGGATCCCGAGCTGCGTCACGACGCCGCCGATGGACGCTGGCACTACACCGAGCCGGACTGGGACGAGCTGCGCAGCGTGGTGACCGGGCACGGTCCGAAGTCGCAGGAGCGCCTCGAGTTCCGCCGCTTCAACCACGCCCAGACGCAATGGGTACGCGACGCCATTTCCGGATCGGCAAGCGCCGCAGCCTAGAGGCGCCGTGACCGAGCCCGAACGCGTCTGGGAAGTCTTCCGCCAGGAGTCGGAGGGTGACCCAATGATCCACGGTGGCAGCGTGCGGGCGCCCGACGAGGAGCTGGCCATGCATTACGCACGCGAGTTCTACGGCCGACGGCAGGAGAGCCATCGGCTATGGATCGTGGCACGCGACGCGATCACCGAGCTCGACGACCTCGACCTGCTGCAGCCGCCCTTTGATCGATCATTCAAGAAGCCGGGCGGCTACATCATCAAGCACAAGCTCGAAGCGGCAAAGGCGCGAGCGGGGGAGGGGACATGAGTCGCCTTGGCCGGACCGATGCAGCTGATGCATCAACGCAGGTCGAGCTGGACGCCATCACCCGGGCGGCGCTCGCCGAGCTGCTGCTCAGCGTGGCCGACGACGAGTTCGTGATCGGCTTCTGGGACTCCGAATGGACCGGCATTGCGCCGATGCTCGAGGAGGACGTGGCGATGAGCTCGATAAGCCAGGACGAGATCGGGCATGCCCGCGCGCTGTACGGCCTTCTGGCCGAACTGACCGATGCCGACGCGGACGCCATCGCCTTCGGTCGCGCCGCGGAGGACTTCCGACACGCGGCGCTCATGAACCACGCGCGCAGCGATTGGGCCTTCACCATCGCCCGGCGCTACCTGTACGAGACGGCCGATGCGACTCGCCTGGCCGCGCTGGCGCGCTCCTCGTACGAGCCGCTCGCCAACCTGGCGGCCAAGATGCGTCGCGAGGAGACCTATCACCGGATGCACATCGACGCATGGCTGCGACGCCTCGCGACGGGCTCCGCCAGCAAGCGGCTGGCCGCCGCACTCCAGCGTGCCTGGCCCGATGCGCAGGCGATCTTCACGCCTCTGGACGGAGAAGCCGAGCTGGTGAGCTCAGGCATCCTCCCGGAACCGTTCGACACGCTGCGCCAGCGCTGGCTCGATCGCGTGCGTCTTGTGCTGGCCGAGCTGGGTCTTACCGTGGAAGACGCCGCCGTGCCGGTGGACGGGCGCACCCGCCGGACCGATGAGTTCGGCTGGCTGCATGGCCAGTTCACCATGGTGGCACGCTCCGAGGAGGGGGCAACGTGGTGACGCTGACGCGCGAACAGGCCGTCTGGGAAGCGCTCGGTGAGGTCACGGACCCCGAGATCCCGACGATCAGCCTGGTGGAGCTGGGCGTCATTCGTTCGGCGACGTTCGATGGACCGCGCCTGACCGTCGAGCTCCTGCCGACCTTCGTGGGCTGCCCGGCCATCGAGGTCATGCAGCACGACATCGCCGAACGGCTGCGCGGCCTGGCCGACCAGGTGACCGTCGAGGTCAGCTTCGCCGAGCCCTGGACGTCGGATCGGATCACGGCCGAAGGGCGCGAGAAGCTGCGGACGAGCGGCTTCGCGCCGCCGGTGGCGCTCGGGGCCGCGCCGTCGGCATCGGCCTTCGAGGCGGATGAGCTGCTGGCCGTGCTGCCGATCGCGACCTGCCCCTACTGCAGCTCACGCAATACCACCCTCGAGAATCCGTTCGGACCGACCTTGTGTCGCGCCATCTATCACTGCGCCGACTGCAGGCAGCCGTTCGAGCAGTTCAAGGCGGTCTGAGCAGGCGGAGCAGCGCTGAGAGGCTGTCGAGGCCGAGGAGCCGTCGCGGATTGGCGCGACGCCGCGAGCCAGCCCATGCGCTACGCTTCCCGGGATGGTGATTGACTCCAACGAGATCCGATCCGACGCGCAGGAGCTGCTCGACGCGGGCGCCCATGATCGGCTGGACACCATGCGCCACAGCGCGGCGCACATGATGGCGGCCGCGGTGCTCGATCTCTTCCCGGAGGCGAAGCTCGGGATCGGTCCGGCCATCCGCGACGGCTTCTACTACGACTTCGACCTGCCGCGTCCGCTGACGCCGGCCGACCTCGAGACGATCGAGAAGCGGATGCGCGAGCAGATGAAGCAGCGCCTGACCTTCGAGCGCTCCGAGCTGCCGCGTGATGAAGCGCTGACACAGCTCGAAGGCGAAGATCAGCAATACAAGGTCGAGATCATCCGCGACCTCCCGCCGGCCGACTCCGAGACGGTGAGCTTTTACCGCCACGGTGAGTTCCGTGACCTGTGCCGTGGCCCGCATATCGCGTCCACCGCCGATCTGGGCCCCTTCAAGCTGCTGAACAGCGCAGGCGCGTATTGGCGTGGCGACGAGCATCGGCCGATGCTGCAGCGTATCTACGGCACGGTCTGGGAGACCCAGGAGGACCTGGACCGATACCTGTGGCGGTTGGAAGAGGCGCGCAAGCGCGATCACCGGCGCCTTGGCCGCGAGCTCGACCTGTTCACCTTCCACCCGGTCTCGCCGGCCGCCCCATTCTGGCATCCGAAGGGGATGGCGCTGTATCGGGCGCTCGAGGACTGGTCCCGACAGGTCCGCCGCGAAGCCGGCTTTCACGAGGTGCGCACGCCCAGCCTGGTGCGCAAGGAGCTCTGGGAGGAGTCCGGCCACTGGGAACTCTACCAGGACAACATGTTCGTCCTCGACGACCATGACCATGTCTCCGGCCTGAAGCCGATGAACTGCCCGGAGGAGATCCTGATCTACCGGACGGGGTCGCGCTCCTATCGCGATCTGCCGATACGCTTCAACGACTACAGCGTCCTATTCCGCAAAGAGCGTACCGGCGTGCTCGCCGGGCTCTTCCGCGTCCGGCAGCTGACCCAGGATGACTCGCACGTCTTCTGCCGCGACGACCAGGTGGTCGACGAGGTGAACCTGGCCCTGTCGCTGGTACATCGCCAGTACGCGCCGTTCGGCTTCGAGCCGACCTTCAAGCTCGCCACGCGCCCGGCCAAGCGGCTTGGTTCCGACGAGTTTTGGGATATGGCGGAGGGCAAGCTCCGACAGGCAATGGATGAAGCCGAGATCCCGTACAGCCTGGATCTGGGGGGTGCGACCTTCTACGCACCCAAGATCGACATCTTCTTCACCGATGCGCTCGGTCGCGAATGGCAGAGCGCCACGATCCAGCTCGACTACCAGCTGCCGCAGCGCTTCGACCTCGAGTACCGCACCGCCGAGGGCGGATTCGAACGGCCGGCGATCATCCACTACGCCATCTACGGCTCGTTCGAACGCTTCACCGGAGTCATCACCGAGCACTACGCCGGCGCATTCCCGCTCTGGCTGGCACCGGTGCAGGTGGTGGTCGTGCCGATCGCGGATCGGCACATCGAGTACGCCAACGAGGTGCGCCAGGTGCTGTTCGACGCCGGTGTCCGAGTTGAAGTCGACGACCGATCCGAACGTATGCAGGCCAAGCTGCGCGACGCGCAGGCCCAGAAGATCCCCGTCATGGTGGTGGTGGGGGACCGGGATGCCGAGGCGCACGCTGTCTCGCCGCGGCTGCGCACCGGTGAGTCCAGCCAGGGAGTGCCGCTCACCAACTTCATGGAGGAGCTGCGCGGCCGCATCGAGAGCCGCGAGCTGTGGCCGTACGCGGACACAGATAGCTGAACCGTATCGTGGCGGCTTTCCGCCGCTTACCATCGCTGATGGTGATAAGCAGGAATTTTCTCTCCGGATGGAGCAGCGACGCACACCCTCACGCTCAACCGAGGACGCCAGAGGTCAGGCAGATGGACTCCGACTCGCTTACCACTACTATCAGTGGTGTGTGGCGGAAGGCCGGACCCGCATGACTTCGCAACGGGGACGCGGCTATGCGCTTGCTGCGGGCGAGGGAGTCATGGCGGCGCGCCACGGGTTGACCTTCCCGCGATGAGGAAGATGCGCGCGGTCGGGCAGCTGGCCCTACGGTCGACCGATCCTCAGCGCGTGGCCGAGTTCTACGAGTCGGCGTTCGGCTTCAGGCTGCGCGCTGGCGACGGCAGCGGCGTCGACCTGGAGCTGGGGGGCTTCGAGCTCAGCTTCCGTCGCGGGGATCAGGCCACGCGCGACGGGATTCAGATTGGCTTTCGGGTCGATACCGCGGGCGAGGTGGATGCATGGGCGCAGGAGCTCAGCCGGCGCGGCTTTGCGCTGGTCGCTGCACCATCGGGTGACCGATGGGAGGGCACGCGCTCATTTCGCGTCGCCGATCCAGACGGGCGACAGGTGGCGATCTTCTACGACTATCCGCACTGAGCGGTTGCCGGTTCCGCGGGCATCGGTGTATAGTCCTCGGGCATTTCGCGCAGGAATTTGGGCCACCCGTCCGTATCGGCCGGTGGCCTTGTTGTTGAAGGAGCTGGACGAAGATCGCACGGGACCTCCGAGTCAATGAGATGATCCACATCCGCGAGGTGCGCGTCATCGATGATGAAGGGCAGCAGCTTGGTGTGATGCCGACTGCCGAGGCCTTCGCCTTGGCCCAGGAGAAGGGGCTCGACCTCGTGGAGGTCGCGCCAACCGCGGTCCCGCCGGTCTGCCGAATTCTCGACTACGGCCAATACAAGTACGAGCTTCAGAAGCGCGAACGTGAAGCGAAGAAGAAGCAGAAGTCGCAGACCTTCAAGGAGATTCGGCTTCGGGTCAAGATCGATGTCAACGACCTGAGGACGAAGACCCGACGAGCGGCCGGGTTCCTGGATGAAGGGGACCGGGTCAAGGTGACGGTGCAGTTCCGTGGTCGCGAGATGAGCCACTCGAACCTCGGGCGCGACCTGCTGATACGGGCAGCCGAGATGCTGGTCGAGCACGGCACGATCGAGCGTCAGCCGCTGCTCGAGGGTCGCAGCATGTACATCGTCATGGCGCCGCTCGAAAAGCGGCCCGAAAGGAAGAACGAGAAGAGCGAGGGCGTCGAAGCCGAGACGATCGGTGACGCCATCGCCGCAAAGGCACAGCAGGAACCCGCGGAGCCACAGGCCACCGCGGAGCAAGGATCAAAGTAAGCATGCCGAAGATGAAGACCCACAAGGGCACGGCCAAGCGCTACCGCAAGACCGGCTCGGGCAAGTGGGTGCGCCCCGTGGCAGGCCGCGGACACCACCTTGAGATCAAGTCGAGCAGCCGTACGCGCCGCTACGCGGGCGTGGCGGCCGTTTCGCCCGTGCACAACGCGCAGCTCAAGCGGCTGCTCCCGTACGAGTAGGGCCGCAAGATGGCACGAGTCAAACGCGGCGTAACCGCGCATCGGCGTCACAAGAAGCTGCTGAACCAGGCGGAGGGCCGGCGCGGCACCCGTTCGACGCTCATTCGACCGGCGCGCGAGGCGCTGATTCACGCCCTGGTGTACGCGTATCGTGACCGGCGCGACCGCAAGCGCGACATGCGCCGGCTGTGGGTGCAGCGCATCAACGCCGCCTCGCGGCAGCACGGCATGCCCTACGGCCGCTTCATCGCGGGCCTCAAGGCGGCGGGCATCGAGGTGGACCGCAAGATCCTGGCGGACCTGGCGATCCGTGACGCGAGCGCTTTCGAAAAGATGGTCGAGCTCGCGAAGGACGCGTTTAGCGGCTAGCCGGCAGTTCGCCTCGCCGGCACCTCGGCCCTGCTCCGATTATTGGAGCGGGGTCGTTTGTTTTCCTGTGATCATTGAGGGACTGATGAAGGACGATCTGCGCTCAGCACTGACAGAGGCGCGAAAAACTGCGGCGGCGCGTCTGACCGAGGCGACCGATCCAGCCGCCGTGGAGTCGCTGCGTACCGCAATCCTGGGTCGCAACGGTGACTTGACAGCGCTGCTCAGGCAACTGCGCGACGTGCCGGCGGACGAGCGTCCGGCGCTCGGCCAGCTCGCCAACGAGGTCCGCAGGGAGGTCGAGGGCGCCATCCGGCAACGCCTCGACGCCCTGCGGGGATCGGCGCTCGACGAGCGCCTGGCTGGCGAAGCGCTGGACATGAGCGCACCCGGCCGGCCGATGCGCGCCGGCCACCTGCACCCGCTGATGACCGTCGAGCGCGACCTGCGCGAGATCTTCCACGCCTTCGGCTTCGAGATCTACGAGGGGCCCGAGATCGAGACCGAGGCGATGAATTTTGAAGCGCTCAACATGCCGGCCGACCACCCTGCACGCGACCTGTGGGACACCCTGTACGTTGCCGAGCCCGGCAGCATCGAAGCCGGGAAGCCGCGACCAGCCGAGGACGGGACGATCCTGCGCACGCACACGAGCCCGGCCCAGGTGCGAGCCATGAACGCATTGCGGCCACCCATCCGGGTCATCACGCCGGGACGCTGCTATCGCTACGAGGCGGTCGATGCCAGCCATAACTTCGAGTTCTTCCAGGTCGAGGGTCTGGTCGTCGACTGCGACACCTCGCTGGCCGATCTGAAGGGCATGCTCGAGGAATTCGCCCGCGCCATGTACGGGCCCGAGACTCGAACGCGCTTCCGCCCGGGTTACTACCCGTTCACCGAGCCAAGCGTCGCGTTCGATGTCGGCTGCCTGGTGTGCGGCGGCGTCGGGTGCCCGGCCTGCAGCCGTACCGGGTGGATGACCATCCTGGGCGGCGGAATGGTCCATCCGCACGTGCTTCGCGCCGGGGACATCGATCCGGACGAGTTCCAGGGCTATGCGTTCGGCATGGGCCTCGACCGCATGACGGTGCTGCGCTACGGCGTGCCGGACCTGCGCTCGCTGCTGAGCGCAGATCTGCGCTTCCTCGAGCAGTTCGGCATGGGAGCCTGAACCGATGCGGGTGCCGCTCTCCTGGCTGCGCGACTACGTCGACATCACCCTCTCCCCGCAGGAGCTCGCCGAGCAGCTGACGCTGCACGGAATGGAGATCAGCGCGATCGAGCTCGGCGCTGCCGACATCGACGGCGTGGTGGTGGGCCGGTTGCTGAGCGTCGAGCGCCATCCGAACGCGGACACGTTGTGGCTGACCAGCGTCGATGTCGGGGGCGAGGAGCCGCTGCAGATCGTGTGCGGCGCGAACAATATCGCCGCGGGGCAGCTCGTGCCCGTGGCGCTGGTCGGCAGCGTGCTGCCGGGTGATCGACGCATCGGTCGTTCGAAAATTCGCGGTGTCGAGTCGCAGGGGATGCTGTGCAGCGCCATCGAGCTTGGGCTGGGCAGCGACGCGGAGGGGATTCATGTGCTTGACGAGGGACCGGCACTCGGCAGCAATCTGCGCGAGCTGGTCGGCGACGTCGTGCTGGACGTGGACGTCAAGCCCAACCGTGGCGACGCGCTGTCGATGGTCGGCCTGGCCCGCGAGATCGCGGCGTTCGCCGGCGTTGAGCTGCGCCTGCCCGACACCTCGGTGCCCGAAGCCGACGCGCTGAGGACGGCTGAGCACGTCAGCGTGCAGATCGAGGAGCCGCGACTCTGCTCCCGCTTCAGCGCGCGCTACTTCGAGGACGTCGCCAACGGCGCGAGCCCCGATTGGATGCAGCAGCGACTCGTCGCCGCGGGCATGCGTCCGGTGTCCGCGGTCGTGGATGTCACCAACTACGTGATGCACGAGCTCGGACAGCCGATGCACGCCTACGACGCTGATCACGTTTCGGGAGGCCGGATTATCGTCCGTCGAGCGCGGGCCGGCGAACAGCTCGACACGATCGACCACGTCGCTCGGACGCTCGACGAACGAATGCTGGTGATCGCCGACGAGCAGCGTGCCATCGGCATCGCGGGGATCATGGGCGGCGCCTCGACCGAAGTCCAGCCGTCGACGACCCGCGTCATCCTGGAATCAGCCATCTTCGACGGGCCGACCATCCGCAGCGCGGCACGCCGCCTCGCGCTGCGCTCCGAGGCGAGCGTGCGCCACGAGAAGGGGATCGGGCCGGACCTGCCGCGCATGGCGGCAGACCGGGCGGCGCGACTGATCGCGGAGACCACCGGCGCTCGCGTGGCGAGCGGCTTCGTGGACAGCGACCCCGAACCGCACCCTCACGGCGCGGTCGATGTCAGCCTGGATGGCATGCAGCGCCTGCTCGGCATTTCGTTGGACGCAGCGGCAGTCAGCGACCTGCTGCGCCCGCTCGGCTTCGAGGTCAGCGGCAACGGCGACAGGTTGGACGTCAACGTGCCCAGCTTCCGGCCCGACGTCGCGCTGCCGCAGGACGTCGCGGAAGAGGTCGCGCGGGCCTACGGCTACGACCGGATTGTCGGCCGGCTGCCGTCCGGAGCACTGCCGCCGTATCGGCCCGATCCCGGCGAACCGCGGCATCGTATCCGGCGCATCCTCGCCGGCCTCGGGCTCGACGAGGTCGTGACG
>JBBSCG010000042.1:0-16914 GCA_038250515.1 Candidatus Limnocylindria bacterium | reverse complement strand
TGCGGTAGTTGGCGGCGTACTGCGCGCGCAGGTCACGCTCGACCGCCTTGAGCACGAGGTCGTCGTCGTCGACGGCCAGGATCGCCGGCTTGGCCATGAGGCCAGAGTGTGCGTCGGAATACCCGTTCTCACAAGGGGCTTCCGCTCGGCTACGCTGCGTTGGTGTCCTCCGCTCGACGAGCCGCGCCCGCCAACCCGTTCGTGGCCTTCGCCGCTCATCCGGTTTTCGCCGCGGCGCTCGGCGCGCTGGCCATCGCCTTCTCCGCCATCCTGGTGCGCGAGGCCGACGTTCCACCGGCAACGGCGGCGATCTTCCGTTGCGTGTACGCGCTTCCGCCGCTGGCGCTGCTCGCCTGGATGGAGCGCCGCGCCTACGGACCGCGCCCCTTCGCGCAGCGCCGCCTGGCGATGATCGCCGGGATCTTCTTCGCCATCGACCTGGTGGTGTGGCACCACACCATCAACTTCGTCGGCGCCGGCCTGGCGACCGTGCTCGGCAACACCCAGGTCCTCATCGTGGCGCTGCTGGCGTGGGTGATTCTGGGCGAGCAGCCCAACCGGCGGCTCCTCGCCTCGATGCCCATCGCGCTCGTCGGCGTGGTGCTGATCAGCGGCGTCGTCGGCTCCACGCCGTACGGATCGGACCCGGTCCTTGGCGTGATCACGGGCGTGGTCACCGGTTTCGCGTACTCCGGCTTCCTGCTCGTACTCCGCCGTGGCAACGCCGACCTGCGACGGCCGGCGGGGCCGCTCTTCGACGCGACCCTGGTCGCGGCGCTGGCGTCGCTGCTCATCGGTCTACCACTGGGAGAGGTCGACCTGGTACCCACCTGGCCAGCTCACCTGTGGCTGGTGCTGCTGGCGATCTCGGCGCAGGTCATCGGCTGGCTGCTGATCAGCGTCTCGCTACCGCGCGTGCCAGCCGCCCTGACGAGCGTGGTGCTGACGCTGCAGCCAGTCGCCTCGGTGCTGCTCGCCATGGTGCTGCTCGCCGAGGCGCCCTCCGAGGTGCAGCTCATCGGTGCGGCGCTGATCCTGGCCGGCCTCGTGCTGGCCACACTCCGCCGACCGGCCGAAGCGCGGCGGCCTGTTGCCGAGCCGGAGATCGGCTGATGCGGCAGACTGCCCTCATCGCAACACAGGCGACCCATAGAGGAGGACACCGTTGCTCTGGACCATCATCGTCATCCTGCTCGCGATCTGGCTGTTCGGCGTGCTGCTGCACATCGCCGGCTTCTTCATCCACGTCCTGCTGGTGATCGCCTTGATCGTGCTCGTCTACCGGCTGCTCACCCGTCGAACCTGATAGACCGATGCCCGACGCGCCGCTGCTGCTGACAGGCAATGGCCGGTTACTGGGGGCACGCGCCGCGATCTCGCCGTGGGCGGTCCTGGTCCGCAACGGACTGATCGACTGGGTCGGCGATCCGACGGAGGCCCCGCAGACCGATGCGTCGCTCGTCGACCTCGGCGGCGCGCTCGTCACGCCGGGCCTGGTCGACGCGCACACCCACCCGGTTTTCGCCGGGGACCGCTCGGACGAGGCGGCCGCACGGCTCTCCGGCGCGACCTACGACGGCGGCGGGATCCTGCGCACCGTCCGTGCCACCTGCGAGGCGTCCGACGATGAGCTGCTGATGCTGGTCGAGGGACGGCTGCGCAGCGCGCTCGCCGGCGGCACGACCACCATCGAGTGCAAGTCCGGCTACGGACTCTCGACGGCAGAGGAGCTGCGCGCGCTGCGGGTGATTGGCGCCGCCGCCAGGCGTGTCGGCGTGCGGGTCGTGCGTACCTTTCTGGGCGCCCATGCCGTGCCGCCGGGTATCACGGCCGACGCATATGTCGACCTGATCGTCTCCGACATGCTTCCCGCGGTCGCGGCCGAGGCCGACTTCTGCGACGTCTTCTGCGATCGCGGCTTCTTCAACGTCGCGCAGGCCGAGCGCATCCTGCGCGCCGCCGCTTGGCACGGGCTGAAGCTGCGGATGCACGCCGAGCAACTGGCACGCACCGGTGCCGTGGAGCTGGCCGTTTCGCTGAGCGTCACCTCGGTCGACCACCTCGAGCAGCTGGATCAGGCCGGTGTGGACCTCGTGGCGCGGTCATCCACGGTCGCGACGCTGCTTCCCGGTCCCGCGGTCGTCATGCGCGACGCGCTGCCGCCGGCCCGCGCGCTGCTCGACGCTGGTGCCACGGTCGCCCTGGCGAGCGACGCGAACGCGGGCACGTTCGGCAGCTGCTCCATGCCGCTGGTGATCGGCCTCGGCGCGACGTTGCTGGGCATGTCCGTCGCCGAGGCAGTCGACGCGGCGACGCGCGGCGGGGCGGCGTCGCTGGGACTCGGGGACGCCTGCGGCGCCATCGCTCCGGGTCTCGCCGCCGACCTGGTGGCCTGGGATGCCGAACACGAGGGTGCCTTCGCGCTGCGCCTCGGCAACGTGCGCCCACGTCAGATCTGGCTCGCCGGCACGTCCGTTCTGCCGGTCCCCGCCTGACTGGCATCGGCGTCGCGGCAACTGATGTGACTTGACCGATGCCGGCATGATGGCTGGCATGGATCACTACCAGATCATCGTGGTGGGGGCGGGGGCGGCCGGCGAGGCCGCCGCTCAGTACGCACGCAGCCGCGGCGCAAGCGTGGCGATCATCGATCGCGAGCTGTTCGGCGGCGCCTGCCCGTTCTGGGCATGCATGCCGTCGAAGGCTTTGCTGCATGCCGCATCGGTGCATCACGCGGGAGGCAACTACCCCTGGCCGAAGGCCAGTGATTTCCGCGACTACATGATCAACCGCCAGGGTACCGACTGGCCCGATGATTCCGGCCACGTCACATCGTTGGAGAGTGCCGGCGCGACGGTGATCCGCGGCACGGCGCGCTTCACGGGCCCCGGCCGCCTGGCGGTCGCGACCGATGCGGGCGCTCGCGAGCTCGAGGCCGATGCCGTGATCCTGGCGGTCGGCTCGCACGCTCGCATGCCTGACCTACCGGGACTGGCCGACGTCGATGCCTGGACCAACAAGCAGGGCACCGGTACGCGGGACCTGCCGGAAAGCCTGGTCATCCTGGGCGCCGGCCCGACGGGAGTGGAGCTCGCGCAGGTCTACGCGCGCTATGGCATCCCGACCACGCTGATCCATCCCCATGCCCGCATCAACGATCGTGATCATCCACGCAGCTCGGAGCTCTTGGCTGAGGCGCTGAAGCGTGATGGCGTGACGATTCGCACGCATGCCCGCGCCGAGCGCTTCGAGCGCGTCGAGCGCGTCGAGCGCGACGGAGCTGCGCGGGTCATCCTCGACGACGGTTCGGGCGTGGAGGCGCATGCCATCCTGGTCGCCATCGGCCGAGAGATCCCGCTCGATGAGCTGAATCTGCCGGCCATCGGCGTGCAGCCGCAGCGCGGCCGCGTCGCGAACGACAACCTGCGTATTGCGGAAAACGTGTACGTCGCCGGCGACATCGCGGGGCCGGAGCTCCACACCCACCTTGCCCATTACGAGGGCGAAATGGCGGTCCGCATGGCGCTCGGCGACGACGTGCTGCCCGACCTGTCGGCGATCCCGCGCGCCACCTACACCGATCCGGAGACCGCGTCGGTCGGGCTGCTGCTGGATGAGGCGAGAGAGCGGGGCGTCGACGCCGTGGAGCTGACCCAGGACCTCGCCACCACCGCCAAGGGCTACCTCGTCGAGGCGCAAGGGCACGTCACAATCGTGGTCGACCGTACGAAGCGCACGCTGGTCGGGACATTCATGACCGGGCCGGGCGTCTCGGAGACGATCCACGAGGCCGTGCTGGCGGTGAAGACGGCGACCCCGCTTGACGTGCTGGCCGACACGATCCACGCCTTCCCGACCGTCTCGCGCGTCCTCGGCTCCCTCTTCATCCGGGCCTCCCGCGAGCTGTAGTGGAGCAGGCGCTGCTCCTCGCCGCGCTGTTCGCCGCGGCGGCAATCCTGTACGGCTCGGTCGGGCACGCGGGCGCATCGGCCTACCTGGCGGCGATGGCACTCATTGGGCTGTCGCCGGCCGTCATGAAGCCGACGGCCCTGGTGCTCAACATCCTGGTCGCGACGCTGGTGACGACGCGCTTCGCGCGAGCCGGCTTCGTCAAACCGATGACCCTGCTGCCGTTGCTGGCGGGCTCGATCCCGGCCGCCTTCGTCGGCGGCGCGCTGCAGCTTCCCGGTGAGCTGTATCGGCCGCTCGTCGGAGCGGTGCTCGTCTTCGCCGCGTTCCGCTTCTTCGTCGTTGCCGGACGCCCGTCCGATGAGTTCGCCCCACGCGCTCCCTGGTGGCAGGCGCTCATGGCCGGCGTCGTGCTGGGCCTGCTCGCCGGACTGACAGGAACCGGTGGCGGCATCTTCCTGACGCCGCTGATGGTGATGATGGGCTGGGCCGGCGTGCGCTACGCGGCTGGCACGTCGGCCGCGTTCATCCTTGCCAACTCGGTGAGCGGGCTGGCGGGGAATATCGGGGCCGTTGGCGCCACGGCCCTGCCCTCCGCGCTGCCACTCTGGCTGGTCGCGGTCGCTGTGGGCGGACTGATTGGCGCCGAGCTGGGCGCGCGCCGTCTCACGCCGCCGGGCGTCCGCCGCGCGCTCGCCGTCGTGCTCCTGGTCGCCGGCCTGAAGCTCATCGTCGTGACGTAGCTGCGGCGGCGTGATCGCCGTTTAGCTCGCGGGGGAAGCCACGCTGAAGCCAGAGGCGAAGCCAGCCCACCGGGCCGTCGTGCGACCCTCGGCGTCAGGTTGGCCCAGGATGAGCCCCTGCGTCACCGCCAGATAGCGCCCGCTGTCGAGCTGGCCGACATCAGCCCATAGGATGCCGTTCCATCGAGTCTGCGGGCTTGCGCTGAGAAGGGTGGCGACGCCCGCGTCTGACACTCGGGCCAGAATGAGCTGCGGGTCAACGAGGGTCACCGCTCCGGCAAGAACGTAGTGACCAGGCGCCACGTCGATGGGAGCGAGCAGGTCCCAGTCGGCCTTCGACGTGGTGAACGGCAGGGCGTCGAAGTTCGCGAAGCGAAGGCTCGGTTGTCCATCAATGGGTGTGCACGAGATGTCCGCGGCGACCGCGCAGAGCGCCCAGCCGCTGTAGGCGCCGTTCAGATACGCCGACCAGAGTGCGGGACTGACCACCGCGTCGGCGACGGCTGGAGCGGACGAACCGGAGGCGATGGCCGATGGCGCCGGAGCCGGAGCTCGACCGAGGCTGTCGCCGAGCAGGAACGCCACGACGCCGACCGCCACGACAGCTCCGACGAACAGCGGCAGCGTGGGGCCGCTCACCTTCGCCTCCGCGAACTGTGGTTCTCGCCCGTCCATGTCCTGCTTCCTGGCGCACAGTGCGGAGCTTGGTGTCCCGCGTACTGCACGAGAGTAGCCCTCGGCGCCCAACCCCTGACAAACTCCCAGGCTCCATCGCCACTCCATGGCTGTAACGGCCAAGAACGGGCGGATTCCGGCGTTTCTCAGGCCGTATGGCCGGTACGCGGCTGCATCGGCCAAGGAACGACGTCGCGACGGGCTGTGCTTGGCCGTTGGAGCCAGCCGGTGGCTACGGCCAGCCGGTGGCTACAGCCGCGGCCGCATCCCGCACCGATCACGTCCGAAGCGAGGGGTAGGATGCGCGCATGCAGGCCGAGACACTTCGCCTGGTCGGCGCGGACGCGCAGGTGCCGCTCGTCACGGGCGAGACGCGGCGTTATGTGAACCTCGACTACGCCGCCAGCGCGCCGGCACTCAAGACGGTAGCCGATGCGGTCGCCGAGTTCCTGCCCTGGTACAGCAGCGTGCACCGCGGCGCCGGCTTCAAGTCGCGAGCGGCGACCGCCGCATACGAGGGCGCCCGCGAGGCGGTTCGCTCGTTTTTCAACGCGCGCAGCGACGACTCGGTCGTCTTCACCCGCAACACGACCGATGCGCTCAACCTGATGGCCACCGCGCTGCCGAAGACGGTGCGGGTCATCGGGTTCGCCGGCGAGCACCACGCCAACCTGCTGCCCTGGAAGCGCTGCACGTATACCTGCCTGCCCGTGGCGGCGTCGCCCGAGGAGCTCCTCGAAGGCTTGGAGGAGGCGCTTCGCGACGATCCCGCCGACGAGACGCTGGTCGCAATTACCGGTGCCTCCAACGTGACCGGTGAGATCGTGCCGATCGACGATGTGGCGACCCTCGCGCATCGGTATCACGCCCGCGTGCTGCTGGACGCGGCCCAATTGGCGCCGCATGCGCCGATCGACATGCAGGCCAGCGGCATCGATTACCTCGCGATGTCCGGCCATAAGCTGTACGCGCCGTTCGGCGCGGGTGCGCTGATCGGTCGCGCTGATTGGCTGGGCGGTGGCGAGCCCTTCCTTCGCGGCGGTGGCGCAGTGAAGCTGGTGACCGTCGACGAGGTGATCTGGGCGGACATGCCGGACCGCCAGGAGGCCGGCTCGCCGAACGTCGTCGGCGCGGTGGCGTTGGGCGTCGCCTGCGAGACCCTCGCCGCCGCCGGCATGGAGCGGCTGGCTGCCGAGGAGCACGAGCTGTGGGCGTACGCCCGCTCACGCTTCGGACAGGTGGCTGGCTTCGAGCATTACCGGCTGTGGCCCATCGATCATCCGCGCGTCGGCCTGTTCACCTTCAATTTGGCCGGCTACGCCAACGACCAGTTGGCGGCGATCCTGTCGGCTGAACACGGTATCGGCGTGCGGCACGGCTGCTTCTGCGCCCATCCGCTGATGATGGAGCTGCTGCACGTCGAGCAGCCCGAGGCGGATCGGCTCATCAGAGAGACGAAGCGCGGCGAGCATCCGCGGCTGCCGGGCGCCGCGCGCATGAGCTTTGGCCTTGGCACGACCCGTGAGGATGTCGACGCAGCGGCCGATGCGCTGGCGACGATTTCCGCCGACGGCGCGCACTGGACGTATCGCGTTTCACCGCTTACCGGTGAGTGGGAGCCGGATCCCGATCCACGGCCGCTGCCCGACCTGCCGCTTCGGTACGGCATGGCTGGCCGAGGTAGCGAGGCTTCCTAGGCCCACGGGCTGGCACGGACGTCCGGCTCCCGGTACGCCGCACACCAATCGCATGAGCGTCATGCGGCCGTCATCGAAGCGTCACGCTCGAGGTCGATGATCCGCGGATGAAGATGCGAGGGCCTGTTTCGGCGCGCGCGATCCTGCTCGGTGCGGCAGCGGGTCTGGTCGGTGGGCTCGCGATGACGCTGTTGATGCTCGGGCTCCGCGCAGTGCTCGGCGTCCCGACGACCGCCGAGCTGGTTGGCGACCGCATCGCGGCACTGCTGCCGCTGGACTTCTTCCTCTCACTGCTCTCGTTCTTCGGCGGTTACAACCATCTCAAGCAGTTGGGCGCTGGCGCGACACTCGCTGGTCAGCTGGCGGCGGCAGTCGCTGGAGGCGCGCTGCTCGGCTATCTCGCCGAACGAGCGTGGAAGTCTTCCGCACCCGGAGAAGCGGCGCCCAGGCTCGGTATCGCCCGAGGTCCATTGAAAATCGTGGCGGCCCTCGCCGTAGGGGCGTGGCTCCTGCTGCTCGCCGCCCTGTGGCCGAACCTCGACACTGAATACGCGGGCCTGCCGCCGGGTGGCGCCATGGCCGTGACCATCGTCGCTCTGGCAGTCGACCTCGCGGCATACGTCGCCGTGACCATCGGAGCCTATCGCCTGTTGAAGGCCAGCGACACAGGCCCATCAGGAGAAATGGCGGCACCATTCGGCGGCGCGACCCGTCGGCGGGTCTTGACCGGAGGCATCGGTCTGGGCCTGGCGGTCATCTCAGGCGGGCTCCTGAAGCGGCTCTTCGAAATGGCCACCTTCAGCTACGACGGCACGCAGTACAGCGGCCCCGATCTGAAGCCGATCACGCCCAACGACCGCTTCTACCAGGTGACCAAGAACCTCATCGATCCGCAGGTCAGCGCGGCCGTGTGGCGCCTGGAGGTGAGCGGGCACGTCGATCGCCCGGCCACCTACGACCTGGCCGCCATCCAGGCGATCGCACCGATCCAGCAAGAGACGACGCTGATGTGCATCAGCAACCCGATCGACTGGGGCCTCATGAGCAACGCCGTCTGGACAGGCATACCGATGCGGATGCTGCTCGAAGCGGCGCACCCCCGTCCAGGTGCCGTGGAGGTGCTCTGCCATGCCGCCGATGGCTACACCGATTCCTTCGCCTTCGACAAGGCGATGGAGCGCACCACGCTGGTCGCCTACCGCATGAACGGCGAGACACTGCCGCAGCGCCATGGCTTTCCCGCCCGACTGATCGTGCCGGGCATGTTCGGCGAGAAGAACGTCAAGTGGGTGACGCGGATCGAGGTCGTGGACCAGCCGGCAAAGGGCTTCTACGAACAGCAGGGCTGGGGACCGAACTTCGAGGTCCCGAACCGCTCCCGCATCGACGGACCTGACCTGTCGCAAGCCATTCCGCTCGGTAGATCGGTGCAGCTCCACGGCGTGGCCTTCGGCGGTGATCGCGGCGTGAGCAAGGTGGAGGTGACGACCGACAACCAGCGGACGTGGAAGCCGGGATCCCTCACCTATCCCGGGACCGCGCTGACCTGGGCGTTCTGGAGCTACACCTGGCAACCTAAGCGCGCCGGCGACTACAAGCTCGCCGTCCGCATGACCGATGGCGAAGGCCGCCTGCAGACTGCAGAGCGACGAGGCACCGCACCGCAGGGCGCAACCGGGTACGACACCGCCAACGTCAGTGTCGACAGCTGATCGCAGCAATGACCACCCTCGAGCTGGAGGAGAACAGCGTCAGCCTGTTCGATCGATGCGACTGGCTGTACGCCTTCATGCGCGAGCACTGCTTTCGCGACGATACACGGCGCATCGATGCCGCCCTGTGGCCGGCGGGCGGACCACCACCGGGAGCCGTACTGCTCGATCTCGGGTGCGGCCCGGGCACCTACGCACGTCGACTCGCGGCCAGTCATCCACAGCTGCACGCCCTGGGAATCGACAGGTCGGTCCGTCAGCTCGCCCGCGCGCGATCGATCGCCGCCAGACATGGCGTACGCAACTGCACCTTTGCCCTGGGTGATGCCGACCAGTTGCCGCTGGCCGATGGCGGCGTCGACGCAGTGATCGCCTCGCGGTTGCTGATGGTCCTTTCCGAGCCGGATCGAGCCGTGGCGGAGATGCATCGCGTCCTGCGGCCCGGCGGCCGCTGTTTCGTCGCGGAACCACGTTCGGCCATGCGTGCCGCCGTGCCATTGGCGGCCATGCAAATCGTCACCGGGCAGACCGGGCAGGGCGAACGGGTCGGTGTGCTCGACGACGAGCGGCTCGACGTTCTGCTGCGGAGCGTTCCGTGGCGCAACGTCCGGCGCCACGAGGATCGATGGTATCGGTACGCCGTCTGCGAGAAGGCGGCATGAGCGCAGTGACACGGGCGGCCGGACGCATCTTCGTCACCGGCGGAGCAGGCTTCATCGGCACGAGTCTGGTGGCGCGACTGCTTGCCGACGGCCACTCGGTGACCGTCTTCGATAACCTAGCGACGGCCGAACCGGACTGGGACGCGCCGTTCGAGGCCGACCTGCTCGACGGTCGGCTGCGATTCGTCGGCGGAGACGTCGGCGACCTGGCCGCGGTCGCTTCGGCAATGGCGGGGCATCCTGAGGTCATTCACCTCGCCGCCAACACCGATATCGCCGGCGGCTTTGCCGATCCTGCGCTTGATCTGCGAGGCTGTCTGCTCGGGACCTGGAACGTGGCCGAGGCAATGCGCCGCAACGGGATCGACCGCCTGCTGTTCGCGTCGAGCGGTGTCGTCTATGGCACCGTAGCCGGCGGGCCGACACCCGAGTCGTACGGGCCGCTGCGGCCCGAGTCCCACTACGCCGCGGGGAAGTTGGCTGGCGAAGCAATCCTGAGCGCGTTCGCGCACCTGTACGGCTGGCGCGTACTGGCATTTCGCTTCGGCAACACCATCGGGCCCAGGAGCAATCACGGAGTGGTGCACGATTTCGTCGCCAAATTGCTGCGTGATCCGCATCGGATGGAGGTGCTCGGCGACGGCCGACAACGCAAGCCGTTCATGGCCATCGACGACCTGGTCGACGCCGTCCTGTGCCTGAGCCGTCGCGCGCCGCCGCGACCGTTCACCGCGTACAACGTCGCCGGCGCCGGAACCCTGACCGTGCGCCGCGTCGCCGAGCTGGTGATCGAGGCGCTGCACCTCGACGCGAGCCGAGTGAAGCTCGCCTTCGCCGACAATGATCGCGGATGGGCCGGCGATACGCCCCTGGTCGACCTGGACTGGAGTGCGCTGCGCGAAATGGGCTGGAGGCCGCGCCACAGCGCCGAGGAGGCGGTGTGCTGGGCGGCCAGCGGTCTCGCCGATTGGATGCGGACGAGCTCAGACGACCCGTTGACAGATGAGGACGGACGGTACGCAACTCACGAGGTGAGCGCACGGTGAGCGAGCGCCTCTGGGGCCCTGGCGATGTAGTCCGCTCGCGTCAGGGCAGCCGAGCCGGGGCACGCGGGAACTGGTCGAGTCGGAGGCCCCTCCAAGTGCCGACAGCGGCGGTCTTCGCGGGCGCCATCATCGGATTCGGATGGATGAGCTCGCTGCTGCTGAATCGAGCGAACGGTCTGGCCGCGCCCGCCTACGACCAGGCGTTCTTCGAACAGGTCGTGTGGAATGCCTCGCACGGCAACGGCTTCGCCTCGAGCTTCAGCCAGGGCAACTTCCTTGGCCTTCACTTCTCGCCGCTGCTCGTCCTGCCAGCCGCGCTCGAGCGGGTGTGGGCCGATGCCCGGCTGCTGACGCTGCTGCATGTCACGGCGCTGGCGGCCGCAGGGCCCGCCGCGTTTCTCTTCCTGCGTGCCGCCTTCTCACCGTCGAGGATTGCGCCGTGGCTGGCTGCCACCCTTGCTGGACCGTTGCCATTGTGGAGCGCGATCCAGGAAGCGGGGAGGGCCGACTTCCACACCGAGGTACTCGCGCTGCCGCTCGCGCTGATCGCGGGCTGGGCGGGACTCCGTGGGCGTGGCGTGCTCCTCTGGCTGCTCGCGATCGCTGCGCTGCTCGCCAAGGAGGATCAGGGCTACACGGTGCTGGTCATCGGCGCGTTCATCGGGGTGCGAGCACCGGGTCGGCTGTGGCGCGGAGGCGCTCCGTGGCGAGGTGGGCGACCGGTGCGGGGTTCGCGCCTGAACGGGCTGGGCGTCGCCCTGCTCGGGCTGGTGTGGACGCCCCTGGCATTCACGGTGGTGATGCCGTGGCTGCGCGGACAGGGTCGGCTGGAGACGGATTGGTACTACGCCTGGCTGGTCAACGGCGGTGGCCCACTGAGCCACCTCGACCAAGTCTGGTCGCAGCTCAGCAACCTCGACGGCTGGTTCGCCGCAGGAGGCATGCTGCTGAGCGTGGCACTTGTGCCACTCCTGAGGCCGGCCTGGCTGCTGCTGGCCCTGCCGCCGATCGTCGCTGACCTGCTCAGTGCCAACTGGGCCCAGGCCGACCTGAAGCTCCACTACACGCTGCTGCCGCTGGTGCCATTCATCGTCGCCGCAGCGATGGGCGGCCGACGCCTGCTCGCTTGGCGTGCCCGACAAACCCGGCGCGCCCGCCGGCCGAGCATTCGGGCCGAGCACAACGTCGTGTTCGGCGGCCGATCACTGCTCCTGCTGGCCCTACCTGCCCTCGCTGTCAGCTGGATCGGCGGCGGCCTGCCGCCCACGATGCGCACCGAGCCCGGACAGTGGGACCGTCCAGCCGCGGGGGCGGAGCTCAGCACCATCGCGCGCATCGTGCCGCAGAATGCGGTGCTCATCGTCGACGACGGGCTGGCCGCACCATTGGCCGCCCGCGAGCACCTGCGACTGGTGCCTGACGCTGAGGCCATTGGGTGGGTCCTCATCGACCTCGACGGCTACCTTCCGGGCTACACCTCCACGCAGCGGCGCAATGCCTTCTTGCGCCAACTCCCGCGTTCGGGCCGGTTGCTGCTCGCTGACGACGGACGCTTTCAGCTGTGGGGACCCGCCCATGACTGACCGTACGGCCGCCATCGTGCCCGTGCTCGATGAGGAGGCTGCCATCGGGCCGCTGGTAAGCGGCCTGCTTGCGCGCGGCGCCTGCTGCGTGATCGTCGTCGACAGTGGGTCTCAGGACAGGACCGTGGACACAGCCCACGCCGCCGGAGCGCGGGTCGTGAACGAGCCGCGACGCGGGTACGGCATGGCATGCCTCACCGGCGCCATCGCCGCGCAGCAGGGACATCGCCACGCACGTCTCGCGTTCCTGGACGGCGACGGATCGTGCGATCCCGCCGATCTGCCCGCGTTGCTCGAAGCGCTCGACGGGGCCGACCTCGTGCTCGGCCGGCGGGTTGTCGCCGGTCGCGAGCCCGGCGCTCTTGCCTGGCATGCGCAACGGGGCAACCACCTCGTGGCGGCGCTGCTACGGTTGCGGACCGGCCGAATCGTGCGTGACCTGCCACCATTCAAGGCGATTCGGGCAGAGCTGCTGGAGCGGCTGGCGCTCAGCGAAAGCGGGTATGCCTGGACAGTGCAGCTCATTGCGCGAGCCCTCAACACTCCCGATGCGCGGATCATCGAGCGGCCAGTTCGCTTCCGGCGTCGTCGTGGTGGCGTCAGCAAGGTGTCCGGCTCGCTGCGCGCCTCACTACGTGCCGGCGCCGCCATGCTGACCGGAGCATGGCGCGAGACGTGCCCTCGACCTGTGATCGCGCTGGTGGCCAAGGCGCCGCGGCGAGGCCACGTCAAGACGCGACTGGCGGCCGAGATCGGAGATGGCCGCGCAGTCGGGCTCTGGGAGGCATGTCTGGCCGATGCTGGGGCAAGTCTTCTGGCGAGTGCCCAGCGGCTGCGGGCGCGGCCGCTGGTAGTGGTGCCCTGCGCAGATGAGGCGCGCGAGGTGCTGCCGTACATCGGTCGCGAATGGGAGACGATCGTTCAGACCAGTCCGGGACTTGGAGGAGCAATCGCCGACGCATTCCGGGTGGCGGCGGCGAGAGGCGGCGATCGCGCGATCGTTGTGAGTGGCGACAACCCGGATCTACCCGACGGACAGGTGGAGGCCGCGCTCGCCGCGCTCGATCGGTCGAACGCGGTGCTCGGCCCGACCCTCGATGGCGGCTATCACCTCATCGGCTTGCGGTGGCGACGCCTGCCGGCCGGTGGCTCGCGACGAGAAAGCGACCGGCGCCGATTCGAGGCGCGGATCTTGACCGCCTTTGGCAGCCTTCAACTGGGTGGTGGTGATGCGGCCGTGGCTACACGCCGCGCCTTGCGCGCCGCTGGCTGGCGTTCCGTGGAGATCGCGAGCTGGCCGGACGTCGACACGCTCGACGACCTGCACGATGTCGCGCGACGCCTGGAGGCGGCCAACGACGAGGTCGCGCCGGCCACTCGGGCCTGGCTCGCCACCCACGCTTCGTTGCTTCTCCCTTCTTCGACCAAGGCGCGCTGAGATGCCGCAGATCGTGCTCCAGGCAGAACCCGGCGACTACGCGCCCCTCGTCCTACTGCCCGGCGACCCGCAGCGCGCTGAGCGAATCGCCACCCGCTTCGACGGTGGTCTGGCGGGCGCGCACCAGGTCAATCGACATCGAGGCCTGCTGGGATGGACCGGAACCTTCCGCGGGCGAGCGGTGAGCGTCCAGACGACCGGGATGGGGAGTCCGTCGATGACCATCGTCGTCGAGGAGCTGCTACGGCTGGGGGCGAAGCGGCTGGTTCGTTTGGGCACCTGCGGAGGCATCGGTCGCGGCATCCAGACGGGCGACCTGGTGATCGCAACCGCGGCAGCGCCGGTCGACGGCGCCACCCGGGCGCACCTCCGAGGAGATCCCTATGCGCCAGCCGCCGACTTCGAGCTGACGCGCTGCCTGGTCGATGCAGCACGGTCGCAGGGGTTGGAGCCCCACGTCGGACCGATCGCCACGGTCGACCTTCTCTACAACCCGCATCCTGATTACGTCGAGGTGTGGCGGTCGCGGGGCATCCTGGCGTTCGAGATGGAAGCGGCAGCCCTCTTCTATCTTGCCTCCCGCGCCCGCGCAGCCGGCGATGACGTGCGCGCCGCATGCATCTTGACGGTCAGCGACATCCTCAGCGAGAAGCTGACCAGCGAGGAGACGTACCTTCCGCTCGAACGGCTCGCCGAGGCCGCCGATCGAATGGTCGAGATCGTCCTGGCGGGTGCCACCGCCCTCGGCTGAGCTCGCCGACAACACATCGTCATCGGTCCGTCATGGGCGGTTCATACTCTCGGCCAGCCATGGCAAGCGTGCTGATCGTCGACGACGACCCCAAGATTCGTGATTTGCTGCGCCTGTACATCGAGCGCGAGGGCCACAGCGCGCTGTTCGCGGCGGACGGACAGAAGGCGCTGAATGAGGCGCTGGAGCGGAAGCCGGACCTCGTCCTGCTCGACGTGATGCTCCCCGGCCTCGACGGCTTCGAGGTCTGCCGCCGCCTTCGCGAGGAGAGCGAGGTGCCGGTCATCCTGCTCACCGCGCGCAGCGGCGATTCCGACAAAGTGGTCGGGCTCGACCTGGGGGCCGACGACTACGTCGTGAAGCCGTTCTCGCCGAGGGAGCTGATGGCGCGGGTACGAGCCCAGCTGCGGCGGCATCGGTCAGAGGAAGAGGATCAGCCGGTCCTGGTCAGCGCCGACCTGGTGCTCGACCCGAACGCGGTCGAAGCAAGCCTCGACGGGAATCCGCTCGACCTGACGCCGTTTGAGTTCCGCCTGCTGCGCGGCCTGATGCGTCGGCCGGGGCGCGTCTTCAGCCGCGACGACCTGATCGACGCGATCCATGGCAACGACGATCCCGGAATCATCGACCGGACGATCGACGTGCACCTCGGCCGCCTGCGACGCAAGCTCGGCGACGACGCCGATGATCCGCGCTTCATCGCCACCGTCAGAACGGTCGGCTACAAGTTCATCGGTTCCGTCGAACAACGCCAGGCGTGAGACCGATGTTTTCGCTGCGCCTTCGCCTCATCGGGCTGGTCATCGTTCTGACGCTGCTGGTCGCCGGCGTGATGATCGTCGCAGTCCAGCAGTTCTCGTCGGAGCAGGTCATGCAACTGGCGATTCAGGCGGGCTCATCACCCGAACAGGCGCAGGCCATGTTCGACCAGTACGTGGGCCGGGTGCTGCTCATTGGGGCCAGCGTTGGCCTACTGCTGGGCGCGTTCGCTGCTTGGTGGCTGCTGCGCCGCATCCTGCGCCCGCTGCAACGCGTGACCGATGCCTCCCGCGCTATCGCCTCCGGCGACCTCGCGGCACGCGTGCCCCTGCCGCCCGATCCGGAGCTGCGCGGCCTGGCGGATGCCTTCAACCAGATGGCCGCCACGCTCGAGCGCATGGAGGAGCTGCGACGCGCGCTGGTCGAGGACATGGCGCACGAGCTGCGCACGCCGCTCACCTCGTTGCAGGGCTACACCGAGGCGCTGGCCGACGGCGTCGTCGAGCCGACCCCCGAGATGCTGCGCACCGTGCACGAGGAGATCGTGCGGCTCACCTCGCTCGTCGAGGGGCTCGATCAGCTGGCCCGCGGGGAGGCGGCGGCACGGGCGCAGGCGTTGACCGAGATCGACCTGACGGCGATCGTGTCCCGTGCCGTGGCGATCGCGTCACCGGAACTGGCGAGCCGCGGAATCAGTGTTCGCGTGGACGATGTTCAGGGGCTGCCGGCACTGATGGCCGAGCCGGGTGCCATCGAGCAGGTCGTCACGAACCTCATGCAGAACGCGGCGCGTTACACAGCGGACGGCGGCAGCGTGATCGTGCGCCTGCGTGCCGAGGACGGCTGGGTGCGCTGCGCCGTCGAGAACAGCGGAACCGAGATCCCGCGCGACGAGCTGCCGCTCATCTGGGAGCGGCTGCATCGCGTCGATCCGTCGCGCGCCCGTGCTTCGGGCGGCGCGGGGATCGGCCTGGCCATCGTCCGCCAGATCGTCGAGGGGCTGGGCGGCCACGTCGGCGCCACCTCGGGAAGTGGCCGCACCGAAATCTGGTTCCAGCTCCCGCTGCGGGCCCCGCCGGCACCTGTTTCCGCTCCTCACCACTGACACTGGTGATAACCGGGCCGCGGAGGGTTCACCGGGAGCGGACGCCCCGCGATCATGCTCAGTCTTGACGCCAAGTGGCGCCGGCAGCGCGGCCGCACCCGCCTATCACTACCCGTGGTGGTGAGCGAGAGAAACGCCTCGCCGTTTCGTCAGCCTGACGACTAGCAGGCCGTTGAGTCCGCATAGACATGACCTCCGCGAACCCACACCTCCTGTCCGGCAGCCGACTGTGCCAGCGTGTATTGGATCGCGGTCGGACGTTCATCCTCCACGGCAACGACCCAAGGGTTATGGCGAACTCAGGATGAAAGGGACCGGCACGATTCGTCAACCTCAGTCAGTCGTTGTCAAGCCCGGGACAGGGAACAGCACACCCGGGTTGAAGAGGTTCTTCGGGTCCAGCGCATGCTTGATGGCACGCATCGCCGCCACATCGGCCGCTCCCCGGTCGGCCTCCAGCCATCCAGCCTTCGCAACACCGATCCCATGCTCGGCGCTGATGCTGCCACTCATCTCGATCACCTGCCGCAAAACGAGCTCATCGGCCGACTGATCCTCGGCGGCCGGGCCGAGGATGTTGACGTGCAGGTTCGCCTCGGCGACGTGGCCGTACACGATCACCCTGCCGCCCGGCACGCCGACGGCAACCACCTGACCGATGCGATCGATGAACTCCGCCAACCGCGCCGGCGGCAGCGACACGTCGAGCTTATGGACGATCCCCACGGCGGCAATCGCCTCGGTGTGCCGCTCGCGCAAATGCCACAGCCGATGCCGGCCCGCGGCATCGGAAGCGACGAGCACGTCGTCCGCGTCGCCGAGGAAGGCCAGCAG
>JBBSCG010000041.1:0-17398 GCA_038250515.1 Candidatus Limnocylindria bacterium | reverse complement strand
TCCTATTCGGTCTTGCTCCGGCTCGAGCTTGCCGCGTTTCACTCCCGCTTGCGCGGGCATCGTCACTGTGGCGCTGGTCCTCACCTCGCGGTGGACGGGCGTTACCCGCGAACCTGCTGTATGGAGCTCGGACTTTCCTCGGACGCAGCCTTTCGACCGATGCGCCCGCGGCCGTCCGACCGCCTCCAGGGATGGCTATTCTAGCGTATCGAACGCCTGTTCGGAATAGGCCAGCGGCGCGTCGATGGCGACGTTCGACAGCCGATCCGCGTCCTTGTTCAGCTCGCGTGGGACGTGACCGACGCTGTACCCGGTGAATCGGCCGAGCATGGCGATCACCCGAGCGTGGATTGGTCGCAGGTCAGGGTGCTTGACGCGATAGCGGCCGGTGATTTGTCGTGCTACCAGCTCCGAGTCCATGCGCAGGTCAACATGCGTGGCGCCAAGCCGCAGCGCCTCTGCGAGCGCCTCCTCGACCGCGGTCCACTCGGCGTAATTGTTGGTACGGATGCCCAGGAATGTCGCCAGCTCGGCAACGGTCTCGCCGCTGGTGGCATCGCGCAGGATCGCGCCGGCGCCTGCCGGTCCGGGATTGCCGCGAGCCGCGCCATCCGTGTGGATCAGCAGGCGCATCGGTCCGGTCAGGAGATCCCGGCCTTCTGAATCTCCCTCGTCACCTCGAAGATCGCGCGCGTCACGTTGATGCCGCGCGGACAGGCCTCGACGCAGTTGAAGACCGTGCGGCAGCGCCACACGCCGTCCGCATCGGCCATGATCTCGAGCCGCTCCTCGTGTGCCTGGTCGCGGCTGTCCATGATGAAGCGGTGCGCATTGACGATGGCCGCCGGACCGACGTAGGCGGGATTGGTCCAGAAGACCGGGCAGGCCGTGGTGCACGCCGCGCACAGGATGCACTTGGTCGTATCGTCGTACACCTCCCGCTCTGCCTGCGACTGGCGGCGCTCCTTGCCGTCGTCAGGGATCTCGTCGTTGACCAGGAACGGCATGACCTGCTTGTACTTGTCCATGAAGCCGTCCATGTCGACGAGCAGGTCCTTGACCAACGGCACGCCCTTCAGCGCCTCCACGCTGATCGTCGTGCCGGCGTCCTGCACCAGGTACTCGCAGGCCAGGCGGTTGCGGCCGTTGATCACCATCGCGTCCGAGCCGCACACGCCGTGAGCGCATGAGCGACGGAAGGTCAGCGTGCCGTCCTGGTACCACTTCACCTGGTGCAGCAGGTCCAGTACGCGATCGGTCGGCTCCGCCTGGAGGTTGTACGTCTCCCAGTGCGGCTGCTCGTCCGCCTCTGGGTTGAAGCGCCTGATGCGCAGCTCGACATCCATGCTCAATAGACCCGCGGCTTCGGTTCGAAGCGGGTGATGGTCACCGGCTTGTAGGCGAGTCGTGGCTGCCCGCCGTCAGACGACCGAAACGCAAGCGAGTGCTTCAGCCAGTTGACGTCGTCGCGCTCCGGGTAGTCCTCGCGCGCGTGCGCGCCTCGGCTCTCATGGCGCGCCAACGCCGACGCCACGGCCGCCTCCGCGCACTCGAGCAGGTAGCGCAGCTCCAGCGCCTCGCCGAGATCCGTGTTGTAACGGCAGCCCTTGTCCTGCACCAGAAGATTCTGCGCGCGCTGCTTGAGGGCAGCCAGCTCGTCGCGACATTCGACCAGCAGCCGCGCCGTGCGGTACACGCCGCATTTGTTGAACATCAGGTCCTGCATCTCCTCGCGGATGACCGCGGCACGCTCCCCTGCCGTCGATGACAGCAGCGCCCCGACCTCCGCGGCGGCCGCCGACTCCGCACCGACGTCACGCAGCGGCTCGGGCGCCGAGCGCAGATACTCGGCCATGCTGATGCCGGCGCGCCGGCCGAAGACGAGGATGTCGAGCAGGGAGTTGGTACCGAGCCGGTTGCCACCGTGCACCGAGACGCAGGCGCATTCCCCCGCCGCGTAGAAGCCGTCGATCACCATGCCGTGCTCATCGGCCAGCACGCGACCGTCGATGTCGGTCGGAATGCCGCCCATGGCGTAGTGCGCCGTGGGCTGGATGGGAATCAGGTCGGTGAGCGGCTCGAGCTTGAAGTAGGTGCGCACGAAGCCCGTCACGTCCGGCAGCTTCTTGTCGAGGATCTCGCGTCCGAGGTGGCGGACGTCGAGGTGCACATAGTCCTTGCCGTCGATCCCCCGTCCCGCCGCGACCTCCTGGTAGATGCTGCGGCTCACCACGTCGCGCGACGCGAGGTCCTTCATGGTCGGCGCGTAGCGCTCCATGAAGCGCTCCCCGTCGCCGTTGAGCAGCACGCCGCCTTCGCCGCGCACCGCCTCGGAAAGCAGAAAGCCCAGCTTGTACATCCCGGTCGGATGGAACTGGTACATCTCCATATCCTCGAGCGGGATTCCGCGCCGATAGGCGATCGCCACGCCGTCGCCGGTGAGCGTGTGGGCGTTCGAGGTGACCTTGAACATCTTTCCGAAGCCGCCGGTGGCGAACAGCACCGCCTTGGAACGAAAGCTGTGCATCTCGCTGGTCGCCAGCTCCAGGGCGAGGACGCCGCTCACCGGACCTGCCGGGCCCGCCGGCAGCGCGAGGTCGAGGACCGCAAACTCGTCGTAGAACGTGACCTCGTGCTTGATGCATTGCTGGTAGAGGGTGTGCAGAATGGCGTGGCCCGTCCGGTCGGCGGCGAAGCAGGAGCGGCGCACCGGCCCCTCGCCGAAGTTGCGCGTGTGACCGCCGAAGCGGCGCTGGTCGATCAAACCCTCGGGCGTGCGGTTGAATGGCAGGCCAAGGTGCTCGAGGTTGATGATCGTCTCAACCGCGTCGTGGCACATCACCTCCGCGGCGTCCTGGTCGACCAGGTAGTCGCCGCCCTTGATCGTGTCGAACCAGTGCCACTCCCAGCGGTCCTCCTCCGTGTTGCCGAGCGCGGCACACACGCCGCCCTGGGCCGCGCCGGTATGCGAGCGAGACGGATACAGCTTGGAGATGACCGCGACGCGCGCGTCCGCGCCGAGCTCCTTCTTCAGCTCCAGGGCGGCATACAGGCCGGCACCGCCGGCACCGACCACGACCGCGTCGAGCTCATGCGTGCGGAGCTGGGGTGGCGACGACCGCATCGGTCTCATGAGAACGGACCGACCTTGGGCCCCGAGCCTGGATTGAAGGCAATGATGACGATCATGCCCGCGATCAGCCAGATCATGGTAATGACCGCCAACAGACCGATGAGCGCGGTCCGCACCGCACGCTGCTGCACATAGTCGCCGATCACGATCCGCGCACCGTTCACGCCGTGCACCAGCGCCAGCAGGAGGAGGAGCAGGTCATAGATGCGCCAGAACGGCGTGCCCCATCGGCTGGTGATGAAGGCGAAGTTGATCTGCTGCCCGGAAAGCTGAACCAGGACGTGCATGATCAGCATGTGGCCGAGCGCCAGCAGCACCAGGATCAGGCCGCTGATGCGCATGAAATACCACCAGAAGCGCTCGCGGCCCGGCTGCTCGGGGCGGGGGCGCACGGCGCCCGATGGGTGCCGGCGTCGCTCCTGCGCGGCGTCCTGCTCGCTCCAGATCGTGCGGCCGACGGCCATCAGGCGTGACCCCACGGAGCGTACGGCGTGATCATGATGATCGACAGCGGGATCATGGAGGCCACGGTGGCGGCCACCACGCCGTAGGTCAGCGGCCGGTAGTAGACCGTCGTGCGTGGCCAGAAGTCCATGACGATGACCCGCAGGCCGTTGAGCGAGTGGTAGACCAGCGCCGCCATGAGCAGGATCTCACCGATCCGCGCCGGCAGGTTGTGATACAGCGTCTGAGTCCAGTTGTAGACGTCCGGGCCGAGCGCCACGGTCGCGGTCTCGACGATGTGCACGAACAGGAAGAGCAGCACGCCCAGGCCGCTCGCGCGGTGCCCGAAATAGGCGAGCTGCGCCCACGAGATCCGGTAGCCGAACAAGCTGACCAAGCCGCTTCCCTTCTATCGACGCTGGACACCGCCCCACACGGCGGTCGCAGACTGACGGCCCTTCGATTCTAGACCGATGCCCGCACGCGCGAGGCGACGGCCTCGCCGAACTCGCGGGTCCCGGCGTGGCCGCCGAGGTCGTAGGTGACCGTCTCGCCCCTGGCGACGACCTCGCGCACCGCCGACTCGACCGCGTCGCCGGCCGTGGTCTCACCCATGTGACGCAGCATGAGCGCCCCGGATAGGATCAGCGCGGTCGGGTTGGCCTTGTTCTGCCCCGCGTACTTGGGAGCCGAACCGTGGACCGGCTCGAAGACCGCCGCTTTCTCGCCGATGTTGGCGCCTGGCGCCACACCGAGGCCGCCGACCAGGCCGGCGGCGAGGTCGCTGACGATATCGCCGTACAGGTTCGGCAGCACCAGCACGTCGTACAGCTCGGGCTTCTGCACGAGCTGCATGCACATGTTGTCGACGATCCGATCCTCAAAGCCGATGCGGCCCTCGTACTCGGCCGCAATCTGGGCGCAGCTCTCCAGGAAGAGGCCGTCAGAAAGCTTCATGATGTTGGCCTTGTGGACCGCCGTCACCTTGCGGCGGCCGTTGCGCAGCGCGTACTCGAAGGCGTAGCGCGCGATGCGCTGGCTCGCGCCGCGGGTGATGATCTTGATGCTCTCGGCCGCATCGGGACCGACGCGATGCTCGATGCCGGCGTACAGGTCCTCGGTGTTCTCACGCACGATGATCAGGTCGACGTTGTCGTAGCGCGTCTTGACGCCGACCATGCTGCGCGCCGGTCGAACGTTGGCGTACAGCTCGAGCGCCAGCCGCAGCCCGACGTTGACGCTGCGAAAGCCGGAGCCGACCGGCGTGGTGATCGGTCCTTTGATGGCGATCCCGTTGCGCCGGATCGAGTCGATCACACGCTCGGGCAGCGGCGTGCCCTCCGCGGCGATGGTTGCCTCGCCGGCCTGCTGCACGTCCCATTCGAAGCCGATGCCGGTCGCCTCCAGGACGCTGCGAGCGGCGTCTGCCAGCTCGGGGCCGATCCCGTCGCCGGGGATCAATGTGACGGCGTAGCTCACCCGTTCGGTCACCTCGTGTCGCGTCGGTCAAAGCGCCGGCGTTGCGTGCAGCGAGTGTAGGGCGCTGGCGGCTAGAATCATCGGCATCCCGAGCAGTTGCCTGGCAGCGCCGTGAGCACGTGCGCCAGCCGGCATCGGTCAATCGAGAGCAGGAGAGTCGTTTGAAGCTCCAGGAATATCGAAGCAAGGAGATCCTGGCGGCTCACGACGTGCCGCTCCTCGCGGGTGAGGTCGCCACGAGCCCGCAGGAAGCGCGCGCGGCCGCGCAGCGCATCGGCGGGGCCGTGGTCGTCAAGGCCCAGGTGCTGGTCGGCGGTCGCGGCAAGGCCGGTGGCGTCAAGCTCGCCGCGGATCCCGACGAAGCCGAGCAGCGCGCCAGGGAGATCCTGGGGCTCGACATCAAGGGAATCGCCGTTCGAACCGTCCTCGTCGCGCCGGCGGCCGACATCGCCGCGGAGTACTACCTGGGGCTGATCCTGGACCGCGCCACGAAGGCGATCACGGTGATCGCATCGGCGGAGGGCGGGGTCGAAATCGAGGAGACCGCGAAGACCAACCCGGACGCCATTCTGCGGCTTCCGCTGCATCCCCTGCTCGGCCTGCAGGACCACGACACCCGCCGCGTCTTCTATTTCCTTAGGCTGCCCGCCGAGCTGCGCAAGCAGTTCGCATCGGTCATGGAAGGGTTGTACGCCTCCTTTGTCGAGTCCGATGCGGACCTCGCCGAGATCAATCCGCTGGCGGTGACCACCGACGGGGCACTTCTGGCGCTCGACGCCAAGATCGTGCTCGACGACTCGGCGCTGTACCGCCATCCCGATCTCGAGCAGATGCGCGACCTGAACGAGGAGGAGCAGTCCGAGATCGAGGCGCGCGACGCGGGGATCAGCTTCATCAAGCTCGACGGCAACATCGGCTGCATGGTCAACGGCGCCGGCCTGGCGATGACGACCATGGACCTCGTCAAGCTGGCAGGCGGCGAGCCGGCGAACTTCCTGGATATCGGCGGCGGTGCCAAGGCAGAACGGGTGGCCGCGGCCTTCAGGATCATCCTCTCCGACCCGAACGTGAAGGCGATCCTGATCAACATCTTCGGCGGCATCACCCGCGGCGACGAGGTCGCGCTGGGCATCGTGGAGGCGCGCTCGACGTTGGAGCGCGAGGTGCCGATGGTCGTGCGCATCGTGGGGACCAATGCCGCAGAGGCGAAGCCGATCCTGGCGCAGGCCAGCCTGATCACCGCCGACTCGCTCGATGACGCGGCGGCCAAGGCGGTCGCTGCGGCGAAGGAAACGGCCGCATGAGCATCCTGGTCAACGCCGATACGCGCCTGCTGGTGCAGGGCATCACCGGACGCGAGGGCACCTTCCACTCGGAGGCGATGCTCGAGTACGGCACCCTGATCGTGGCCGGCGTCACGCCGGGCAAGGGCGGCCAGAATGCGCTCGACGGCCGCGTGCCGGTCTTCGACACCGTGGTCGACGCCGTTCGGCAGACGGGCGCCAACGCGTCCTGCATCTTCGTCCCCGCGCCATTCGCTCCCGATGCCATGCTCGAGGCGGCGGACGCCGGCGTGCCGCTCATCTTCTGTATCACCGAGGGAATCCCCGCGCTCGACATGCTGCGCGTCTGCTCGGTGCTGCGCGAGAAGGGCGTGCGGCTGATCGGGCCGAACTGCCCGGGCGCCACCTCGCCGGGCCAGGCAAAGGTCGGCATCATCCCCGGCAACATCCACCGCGAAGGGTCGGCGGGTCTGGTCTCGCGCTCGGGCACGCTGACCTACGAGGTCGTGCAGGCCATGACCGACGCGGCCATCGGCCAGTCGACCTGCGTCGGCATCGGAGGCGACCCGATCGTGGGCAGCAGCTTCATCGACATCCTGACGCTGTTCAATGAGGATCCGGCGACCGACGCGATCGTGATGATCGGTGAGATCGGCGGCGACGAGGAGGAGAAGGCGGCGGCCTACATCGCCCGCGAGGTGCGCAAGCCGATGGCGGCGTTCATCGCCGGTCGCAGCGCTCCACCGGGACGCCGCATGGGCCACGCCGGCGCGATCATCTCCGGTGGCGCGGGCACGGCCGAGTCGAAGCGCGAGGCACTGGCGGCCGCCGGCGTCCACGTCGCCGACTCGCCGTCGCACATCCCCGCGTTGCTCCGTGAAGCCGGTGCCGGCTGATGCGCAGCCAGATCCGCTCGCCGCGAAGGATGGGGTGCCGGTCGTTCATGCGTCGCCGCGCATCAGCAGCTCCCACAGCACCCCGTTGAGCGTGCGGGGGTGGACGAAGGCGACCTCGCCCTCGGCACCGGGCCGCGGCCGCACATCGATGAGCTCGACCTCCCGAGCCGCCAGCGCGGCAAGGTCCCGCGGCAGATCGCTGGACCGGAAGCAGACGTGGTGCAGACCCTCCCCGTGCTCCACCAGAAAGCGGGCGACGCCGCTCTCGCCGTCGGTCGGCTGCACCAGCTCCAGGCGCGCGGCGGGCTCCGGGCCGGTCGGCAGGAAGCAGACACGCGCGCGCTGCGCCCGCAGCTCGTGGATGGGGCCCGGCTCCAACCGGAAGAGGTCGGCGTAGCGCGACAGCGACTGCTCGATCGAGCGCACAACCACCGCGACATGGTCGATCGAACCGATGCTCACGGCTGGTGCTCGCCCCACGCGCGGCGCAGCGCCTGGCTGATCTCCCCGAGCGTGACGTCGGCTTCGACCGCTGAGCGGATGCGCGGCAGAACGTTCTCGGTGCCGCGTGCGGCGTCTTCGAGGACGGCGAGCGCAGCGTCGGCGGCGGCAGCGTCGCGCGCAGCGCGGACAGCCCGGGTGCGCTCGACCTGGCGTCGCTCGGCCTCGGGGTCGATGACCTGCGCGACGGGCCGCTGCTCATCTCCCTCCTCGGCGAACGCGTTCACCCCGACCACGATCCGCTCGCCGGATTCCACCGCTCGCTGGAACTCGTAGGCAGCCTCCGCGATCGCGTTCTGCTGGTAGCCCTCGATCAGGGCCGCGAGAGTGCCGCCGCGGTCGTCGATCTCGCGCAGCTCGGCCCAGATGCGCTCCTCGAGCGCATCGGTCAGGGACTCGAGGTAGTAGGAGCCGCCGAGCGGGTCGGCCGGCATCCTGACGCCGGACTCGAAGGCCAACACTTGTTGAGTTCGCAGCGCGAGCCGCGCGGTCTCGGGGGTGGGCAGCCCGAGTGCCTCGTCGAATGCATTGGTGTGCAGCGACTGCACCCCACCCAGGATGGCGGCCAGCGCCTGGACCGTGGTGCGCACCACGTTACTGTCCGGCTGCTGCGCGGTGAGCGTCGAGCCACCGGTCTGCACGTGGAAGCGCATCTGCATCGATCGCGGGTCGTTGGCCTTGAAGCGGTCGCGCGCCACCCGCGCCCAGACGCGGCGGGCGACGCGGAACTTGGCCACCTCCTCGAGAAGATCGTTATGCGCCGCGAAGAAGAACGAGAGGCGTGGCGCGAAGTCGTCAAAGGCGAGGCCCGCCGCCAGCGCGGCTTCGCTGTAGGCGATCGCATCGGCCACTGTGAAGGCAACTTCCTGGACGGCCGTCGCGCCGGCCTCGCGCATGTGGTAGCCGCTGATGCTGATGCTGTTGAAGTTGGGCAGCTCCTTGCGACAATAGGCAAACGTATCGGTCACCAGGCGCATGGAGGGGCCGGGCGGGAAGATGTACGTGCCGCGCGCGATGTACTCCTTGAGAATGTCGTTCTGGACCGTTCCGCGCAGCCGCCTGGGATCCAGCCCGCGGCGTCGCGCGACCGTCTCGTAGAGCACCAGCAGGATCGCCGCGGTTGCATTGATGGTCATCGAGCTGCTCACCGCGGCGAGGTCGATCCCGTCGAACAACAGCTCCATGTCGGCCACGCTGTCGATCGGCACGCCGGTGCGGCCCACCTCGCCAACGGCCATCGGATCGTCGCTGTCGTAGCCCATCTGGGTCGGCAGATCGAACGCCACCGAGAGCCCCGTCTGGCCGCGATCGAGCAGGTAGCGGAAGCGGCGGTTGGTCTCCTCCGCCGAACCAAAGCCGGCGTATTGGCGCATCGTCCACAGCCGGCTGGCGTAGCCGTCGGCGTGCAGGCCGCGGGTGTACGGGAATTCGCCCGGCTGACCGAGCTGCCGAGCCGGATCGAAGTGCGCCAGATCCGCCGGCCCGTAGACGCGCTCGACGGTGATCCCGCTCGTCGTGACGGTCGTCTCGGGCTGGTTCATGGACGTCGATTCTACCGGCAGGCGACCGATGAAAGACCGATGCGCCGGCCGAGCCCCTTCGACGGCGTCAGCCAAGACGCAGCAACAGTGCGCCGGTGGCGACCGTCTGCCCTGCCTGTACGGCGATCGTCGTGACCCGTCCGCTGCGCGGTGCCCGCACCTCGTTCTGCATCTTCATCGCCTCGATGGTCAGCATCGGCTCGCCCGCGGTGACCTCGCTCCCCTCCTCGACCCCGATGGCCACGATGAGTCCGGGCAGGGTCGCCTTGATCTCCAGCGGGCCGGCCTGTGAGCGCGTGGCGACCTCCGCGTCGGCCAGCGTGCGTTCGCGCCACGTGCGGGCGGTCACCATCAGGCGCCGGCCGCGCACGGTGACGACCCAATGGCTGCCCGCTCCCTCGATGAGCACGATCGCCTGCTCGTCGCCCCGGCCGAGCTGCGCGATCCCGTGATCGGCATCGAGCCAGGCGAAGGTCCAATCGTCCGACGGCTCGACGCGCCGGTCACCGATGCTCAGCTCGAGGTCGCTCACCGCTCGATCGCCTCGCGACGGGCGAGCCGGCCCCAGGCCGAGTCGCCGCTCGATGGCGCAAGGCGGCTGCCGGGGCGTCCCCGAACCGATCGCCTGGCCCCGGCCGCGGCGGTAGCGGCGAGCTCGAGGTCCGCGTCGCCGGGTGTCGGACCCGAGCCCCAGACGTCCTCAACTATTCCCGTGTCGTACGCCCCCGAAGCAAAGCCGGGTTGGTCGACCAGCCAGCGGTGGAAGCCCAGATCGGTCGGGACCCCGCCGATCAGCGTCTCGTCGAGTGCCCGCCGCAAACGCGCGATGGCCGTGGGTCGGTCGTCGGCGTGGACCATCAGCTTGGCCAGCAGCGGGTCGTACTGGGGCGGCAGCTCGGTGTCCGCACCGACACCCGCATCGACCCGAACGCCCGGGCCGTCGGCCATGCGCCACGCGCCCACCGCGCCCGAGATCGGCCGGAAGTCGTCGTACGGGTCCTCGGCATACAGCCGGACCTCGATGGCGTGGCCCCGCGGCTGGATGTCCAGGACTTCGGGGGTCAGCCGCTCACCCCCGGCGACTCGAATCTGCCAGGCCACCATGTCGATGCCGGTCACCAGCTCGGTGACGCCGTGCTCCACCTGCAGCCGCGTGTTCATCTCCAGGAAGTAATGGCTGCCGTCTGCGTCGAGAAGGAACTCAACCGTCGCCGCATTGTGGAAATCGATACCGCTCACGACGCGCCGCGCACTGTCGAACATCGCCGCGCGGATGGCCGGGGTGACCGCCGGCGACGGTGATTCCTCGACCAGCTTCTGGTGGCGGCGCTGGACGCTGCAGTCGCGCTCGCCGAGGCAGGCCAGGTTGCCGTGGCGATCACCGAGCAGCTGCACTTCGACGTGGCGCGCCGGCGAGACCAGCCGTTCCACGTAGATCGTCCCGTCGCCGAACGCCGAGATCGCCTCGCGGCGCGCCGTCTCAAGCGCTGACGGCACCTCTTCGGCCCGGTCGACCCGGCGCATGCCGCGCCCTCCGCCGCCGGCCGCGGCCTTGAGCATGGCCGGAAAGCCGACCGCACCAAGGTTCACGGCCGTCGCATCAACCAGCGGAAGGAGCAGACCCGGAACGATCGGAACGCCGGCATCCGCGGCCGAGCGGCGCGCGGCCAGCTTGTCGCCGAGGGCCTCGAGCGTCGCCGGGGGCGGACCGACGAAAACGATCCCCGCCTCCTCTACCGCTCTGGCGAACGAGGCGTTCTCCGACAAGAAGCCGTATCCGGGGTGCAGCGCCTGCGCACCGCTACGACGCGCCGCATCCAGGATTGCCGTGATCGACAGGTACGACTCGGCCGGCGAGGGAGGCCCGATGCGCTCCGCTCGATCGGCCATCTGGACGTGAAGCGCGGAAGCGTCTGCATCGGAGTAGACGGCGATCGACTCGATGCCCATCTCGCGGCAGGCCCGGATGATGCGCACCGCAATCTCGCCGCGATTGGCGACGAGCAGGCGGCGGAACGGCGGTGTCATGAGACTTCGGGGCCTGTCTTTGTGCACAGACAACCGCGGCTAAAGCGGCAGATTACCGTGCTTCTTCGGCGGGACCGATTGTCGTTTGCCCTCGAGCATCTGCAACGCGGACGCCAGCTTGCGCCGCGTCTCGGACGGGATGATCACCTCGTCGACGTAGCCCCGCGCCGCGGCGACATACGGGTTGGCGAAGCGCTCCTCGTACTCGGCAACAAGCCGGGCCCGTTCGGCGTCCGCGTCCTGCGCCTTCGCGATGCGGTCGCGGAAGACGATGTTCACCGCGCCCTCGACGCCCATCACCGCGATCTCCGCCGTCGGCCAGGCAAAGTTCAGGTCGCCGCGGATGTGCTTGCTGCTCATGACATCGTATGCGCCGCCGTACGCCTTGCGGGTGATGACCGTCAGCTTGGGCACCGTCGCCTCGGAGTAGGCGTACAACAGCTTCGCGCCGTGGCGGATGATGCCGCGATGTTCCTGGTCCACGCCGGGCAGGAATCCGGGCACGTCGACCAACGTCAGCAGCGGAATATTGAAGCAGTCGCAGAAGCGAACGAACCGCGCCGCCTTGTCGGATGCATCGATGTCGAGTACGCCGGCGAGCACCTCCGGTTGCTGCGCAACGATGCCGATGCTGCGGCCCTCGATCCGCCCGAAACCGCAGATGATGTTCCTCGCGAACAGCGCGTGCACCTCGCAGAACGAATCGCCGTCAACGATCCCGCCGATCACCGTGTGCATGTCATAGGAACGCTGCGGCGAGTCCGGAATCAGCTCATCCAGTGACGCCGATGCAGCGGTCGGCTCACTCCACTCGGCGCCAATGGGCGCGCCATCGACGTTGTTCTGCGGCAGGTAGCCCAGCAACCGGCGCGTCGTCTCGATGGCTTCGGGTTCGCTGGCGGCGAGAAAGTGGGCAACGCCACTCGTCTCGTTGTGGATGCGCGCGCCGCCCAAGCCCTCGAAGTCGATCTCCTCGTGCGTCACGGTCTTCACCACGTTCGGTCCGGTGACGAACATGTAGCTGCTGCCCTCCACCATCAGGACGAAGTCAGTGATCGCCGGCGAGTAGACGGCGCCACCGGCACACGGCCCGAGCACCAGCGAGATCTGCGGCACGACGCCGGAAGCCAGCGTGTTACGCAAGAAGATGTCGGCATATCCGCCGAGGCTCACCACGCCTTCCTGGATGCGTGCGCCGCCGGAGTCCGACAGACCGATGATCGGCGCGCCGTTCTCCATGGCGAGATCCATCACCTTGCAGATCTTCTCCGCGTGCGCCTCCGAGAGCGAACCGCCGAAGACCGTGAAGTCCTGGCTGTAGACAAAGACCAGCCGTCCAGCGATGCGGCCATACCCGGTCACCACCCCATCACCGAGGTAATGCTCATCATCAAGGCCGAAGTCAGTGGCCCGATGCGTGACGAATGCGTCGAGCTCCTCGAACGAGCCATCGTCGAGCAACAGCTCCAATCGCTCGCGCGCTGTCAGCTTGCCGCGTTCATGCTGCTGGTCGATACGTCGCTGCCCCCCACCCAGCTGCGCGTCGCGACGGAGCTCCACGAGTCGCGCAATCTTGTCGGCCGTCGACAACGGGATCGTCCTCGAAAAGTGGGTGTGGGCCCAGCAGGGATCGAACCTGCGACCCGCCGGTTATGAGCCGGATGCTCTAACCACTGAGCTATGGGCCCGATGCATGGTGGACAACTTCGAGTATAGACGCTCGTCTTTGCACAAAGACATCGACATCGGTAGCGATTGTGGATAACTGAAATGGACTCAGCGCCTCTGGCGCGCGTATCATCGGTTTTCTCGTTCGCACGACCTCCAGCAGCCTCCCGAGCCGCACGTGGGTGATTTTCCATTGGCCAAAGTAATTGCGATCGCGAATCAGAAGGGCGGCGTCGGGAAGACGACCACGTCGATCAACCTCGCCGGTGCGCTGGCTGAGTTGGGCTACCGCGTGCTCTGCGTCGACATGGATCCGCAGGCCAACCTGACGGTCGGACTCGGAATCTCGCTCTCGGATGTACGCCTTTCGATGGCCGACGTGCTCGCCGAGGAGCGAACCGCCATCGACGAGATCGTCAAGCCAGCCGAGATGCCCGGCCTGTCCGTTGCGCCGTCAACCCTTGAGCTGGCATCGACGGAGGTGGAGCTGTTCACGGCGATCGGCCGCGAGATGGTTCTGCGCGATGCGCTGTCCGGCTGGGCGGAGCGCCAATTCGACGTGGTCATCATCGACTGCCCGCCGACCCTCGGGCTGCTGACCATCAATGCGCTCGTGGCAAGCTCGCGGGTGATCATCCCGGTGCAGACGCAGTACTACGCCATCAAGGGACTCACCGCGCTCATCAAGGTGATCAACACCATCAAGCTCAAGATCAACCACGATCTTGAAATCCAGGGCCTGCTCGCGACGTTTTATGACGGACGCACGGTGCTCGCACGCGAGATGCTCGCGAACCTGCGAGAGCTGGGCGACCACCGCGTCTTCAATACGATGATCAAGAACACCGTGAAACTCGGGGAGGCGCCGCTCACCGGCAAGCCGGTGACGGAGTACGCGACCAACTCGGCGGCCGCGCGGGCCTTCCGCGACCTGGCACAAGAGGTGATCGAGCTTGGCTAGCAAGCGTCCCGCATTCCGGGAGAACATTCACCGACTGTTCGATGAGGCGCGGGAGACCGATCTGGCGCCGGGCATCGTGTCGCTCATCGAGTCCCGCGCGACGAAGGCGCAGCTGCGCGAGCTGGCCCTCGACCGCATCCTCCCCAACCCCGCGCAGCCGCGCCTCTCCTACGAAGAGGACTCGCTCGCCGAGCTGGCCGATTCCATTCGCGAGCACGGCGTTCTGCAGCCCATCCTGGTGCGTCCGGTCGGACCGAAGTTCGAGCTGATCGCCGGTGAGCGCCGCTGGCGCGCTTCGCGACAGGCGGGCCGTGAAACGATTCCGGCCATCGTCGTCGAGTTCGACGAGGAGACCGCGCTCGAGGCGTCGATCATCGAGAACCTGCAGCGCGAGGACGTCTCGCCGCTGGAGGAAGCCGCCATGTTCAGCAAGATGACCGGCCTCGGCTACTCGGTGCGACAGCTCGCGCAGAAGATCGGCAAGGACAAGGGTTACGTCGAGAATCGGATGCGCTTGGCCGATGCGCCCATTGAGATCCGGGAGCTGGTGTCTTTGCGCAGGGACACCATCAGCCACGCCTACGAGCTGATGAAGATCGACGACGAGCGGACGCGCCGCCGGTTGGCGAAGAAGGTGGCATCGGGCGACCTGACACTCGCAAAGCTGCGGCTGATCACCGGCGGCGAGACGGTCGATGAGCCGGATGGTGCGGTGCCGAAGCGCCGAGGCAAGACGGTGGCCGGCAAGGTGGCCGCGGTGCGGGCGTCAGACGACGCGCTGCTCGACACCAAGGGTCGACTGGCGGATGCCGTGGAGGAGCTGGTCGACCTGCTGCGTCAGCCCGACATCGTCGAGGAGATCCCCGACGTGAATCGCGACAACCTGGCCAAGTACCTGACGATCACCAAGCTGAAGCTCGAGAACGCGATCGCCATCATCCGGGCAACGCGCGAACAGTAGGCGCGCCACGCCAGCGGGTCAGGCCGTATAGGACATGACCTCGCGGTTGCCGACAAGGAAGTCGATGAGCTTCTGACGAGCCTGCGGGTCGATGCGCCGCAGGCCCGCCACCGCCTTCGGCAGCTCGAAGATGGGAGCCGCGACCTGGCCGCCGGTGTCGATGCCGACGACATGGTCAGGTCCGCCGCCCACCAGGAAGGCGCGCTGAAACGCCCGGGCATCGAGCCCAGCGACCTCGCAGAAGGCACTGATCGCATTGCCGACGCCCATCCGCTTCGCGAAATCGATGAACAGGTCGGCCGCCCAGATGTCGATCTGGTCGTCCTGCTGGGCTGAGACCATGGTTCGGTACGGCTTCTCGTCCGTCTCGCTCACGCGCTCCTCCGGTCGTGGTTGACCCTTCGATTGTAGCGAGCAGGCGGGAAGCCGACCGGCTGCGCAGGACGCCGACGGATGGCGCGAACGGCCTGCTATCCTCCGCCCATGCTCAACCGCTCGGCCGATCCGCGCACCGGTGACACGATCGTCTACGAGCTGCTGCGCACCCCACACGGCGCATCGGCACCCGAGATCGTCGGCCGCGCCACGTTCCGCGGCGGTCGGTCGACCATCGAGGCGGCGGACGAGATCTCCACCGCCGTCGGTGAGCAGCTCGAACGCGCCTTCGTCGACCGAGTGCAGGCCGACGAGCGGCCGCGCGGCTATCGGCGCACGGGGCGTGGCGGCGTCGACATGCTCGTCCCGGGCATGGCTGAGCATTTCATCGCGCGCATGCGCGGTCTGTGGCTGTCGTATCCCGACGGCTCGGTCGTCACCGCTCGCGAGGCGGTCGAGACGCAACGGGCGGCGACGCCGGCTTCCGAGCCGAGCGTGCTGCCGAGTGATGCTCGTACCCGACGCACGACGCTGGCCGAGAGCGAGCGCCTTCTCAACGCACGCCCCCTGGTCCGTGGCAATCCACCGCGCACCGGCCTGCGACCGGGAGACGAGCCCATGAACCGAACGGATTGCGGTTGGATCACCTGAAAGCATAGATTTACCCACATTTCGCTTCGGCTGGCGACCCGGCGGTGGCTGGCCGCTGGTGCGCCGCGTGCAACAACAGGCCCACATGCTCGCCTTCCTGCGCCTGCCATGAACACCGGTCCTGCTGTGGGGCGGCGCAGCTCATCTTGGCGTCCACGGCGTTCAACGACTGACGCGCTCGGCTATCATCGGTCCATGTCGCTCGCCAAGTACATGATCCTGCCGATTGTCATCTTCGCGGTCGGAGTGACCTACTGGTTCGTCAGTGGCTACGAGACCGCTGGTTCGGTCATGCTCGTGGTTTTCGCGGCCGCCATGGCGCTCTTCGGCTGGGCGCTCGTGCCGACCGCCAATGACGTCGGCCCCACGGCGCCAGTCGATCCTGACTTCGAGGATCCGGGCCGCTGACAGTGGCCACCAGAGCATGAAGATGCCGGGCGGCTGTGGCGGCCCTGGCGGCCGTACCGCCAACACAGTGCCCGGCTCACCTGACTAACGCCGCTCAACCGCCCGCGTTAGCCGCTCCGAAAAATTGTATTCAGCGAATCCCCGTGTCGTAGGTGACGACCGGCTCGACCAGCGCACCGGGCTGCACGGTGAGCGCTACAGGAGGTGCGGTACCCATCAGCCCTGACACCGGCTGTGGCACCAGGCTATACAAGCCGGCGGCCAGGCGCAGCGTGAACCGGCCGGCGGCGTTCGACGTCACTCGCTGGACCTCTGCACCCGAGGAATCGCGGATGACCAGCGAGGCGCCGGAGACGGGACGGTCGGCGCAGCTGGGATCGGGTGGCTGACGCACCACCGGACAGACCGGTCCGGCGAGGACATGTCCCGACAGTTCATATGTGGCCGCCGCTGGCGTGGCCCCGGCTGGCGTACACGCCGCAAGCACGACAGCCACCGCGATGGTCAGGCGATATCGGTTCATGGCACCCTGACGCCGTCAACCGGACCGCGGTTGCATGCCTGGCTGCAGGTGTCAGACACTGTTCGCGCTCAGGTGCCGCGGGCGGTCCAGTCGACGGTCAGCGTTCCGACGACCTCCGGATGGCGGCGCAGCCAACCGCGAGCGAAACGGCATTGCGGCTCGATCGTGAGGTTCTCGTGGCGTGCACGATCGACCGCCGCCTCGACCAGGCGTCCGCCGATCCCGCGCCCGGCAAGCTCACTGGGCACCTCGGTATGCACCAGAACCATGCGGCCGTCGCGCATTTCGTACTCAAGGTCCGCAACGGCGCCGTCCTGCTCGAGCACGAATCGGCTCTTCTCAGGCTGATCAACGGCGTAAAGGACGGGGTCCTGGGCTGTGATTGGAGCACCTCCGTGGGCGGACGCTCGCATCGGCTCCGCGACCAGCCAAGCATACGCCCTTCAGCGCTCCAGAGAGGTCGCTGCGCTTTCCCGAGCAGCCCGACGACACGAACCAGGCGCCAGCCGCACAGCGAGGGAGCGTGTGATGCGTGGCTCCGGCGGT
>JBBSCG010000040.1:0-17481 GCA_038250515.1 Candidatus Limnocylindria bacterium | reverse complement strand
CGTGGTGCCAGCCATCGGGCTCGAAGTACGGTGACAACGCGTCCTCGCCGGTGTGGCCGAACGGTGAATGCCCGACGTCGTGGCCCAGCGCGATCGCCTCGGCCAGCGGCTCGTTGAGGCTCAGTGCGGCGGCCAACGCCCGCGCGATCTGGGTCACCTGCAGCGTGTGTGTCAGCCGCGTGACGAAGTGGTCCCCCTCGGGGTTGATGAAGACCTGGGTCTTGTGCTTCAGCCGGCGGAAGGCCTTCGAATGCAGGATCCGATCACGGTCACGCTCGAAAGCGGTGCGGAACTCGTCGGGCGCTTCGTTGCGCTCACGACCGCGGCTGCGGCTCGAGCGGATCGCGGCGGCGGCGAGGCGTTCTTCCTCCCGTTCGCGGGCCTGGCGATCCCGACGGATCAGTCTCTCCATGAACCGATGATGACCGATCCGTCCATGCTCAGGTGGCCGGCTTTGAGCAGACGGGTTGGCGGCTTGGTTTTCGTGTCGGCCGGTGCGCTCACCGTGCAGATCGCGCCGATCCTGGCACGCCGGGTGGCGCTCAGGCTGAGCGCCCGCGTTGATCGGTCCTGAGCAGCACGCTGCGGCTCACGTCGCGGCGGAATTGATCTCGGTGGCGAATTCGGGCTGCTCCAGCATCGCGCCGCCCGTCGGCGCATCGCCACCCTCGATGATTCGGCGCCGGACGCGGCCCGACGCGAGGTCGATCAGGATCACGGTGCCGATGATCACGACCAGCAGCATGCCGGCCTTGTCCCAGTGGCGGAAGTTGACGGTGTTGACCAGCGACTGGCCCACGCCGCCGGCGCCGACCACGCCAAGGACGGCGGAGGCACGCACATTGATCTCGAATCGGTAGATCCAGAAGGCGACGATCTCGGGCAGCACCTGCGGCAGGACGCCCCAGCGCAGAGTCTGGACCTGGCCCGCGCCACTGGAGCGGGCGGCCTCGACCGGACCCGGATCGATTCCCTCGATGACTTCGGCGGTGAGCTTGCCGAGCGTGCCCATCGAGTGCAGGCCGAGGGCGACCGCGCCGGTCACGGCGCCCAAACCGAGCGGCGGGATCAGCAGCACCGCGAGGATGATCTCGGGGAAGGCGCGGATGGCGTTGAGCATCTGTCTGATCACGATGGACAGCGGGCCGCCCGAAACGTTCTTGGCGCCAAGGAAGCCGAGCGGCAGCGACAGCACGGCACCGATGATCGTGCCGATCCACGCCATCTGGATCGACTGCATCATGCCTTCCCACGCCGTCGGGAAATAGCCCCAGTCGGGGAAGAAGAGCATGTCGCCCAGGACCCGGGCCAGGCCGGATGGCAGGGCGACCAGGCGGCTGAAGGGCAGATCGCCGCTGAACAGCGCCCAGACGATCAACACCGCGACGGCCACCAATGCGACGTTGCGGCGCAACCTCGACGGCCTCGCAGGACGGTTCGTGCGTGACGCGGCGAAGCTCGTCATCAGGCCAGCCGCCGGCGCAGTCGCTCGGAAATGAACTCGATGATCACGACCATCACGAACAGCTCGAGCACGATCATTGCGACGTTGTCGTAGTTGAAGAACTTGCGCTGGGTATCGAGCACCAGACCGATGCCGCCGGCTCCGACGAAGCCCACCACGGCTGAGGCCCGGATGTTCAGCTCAAAGCTGTAAAGCAAGTACGCGACGTAGTTGGGCAGCACCTGCGGCATGACCGCGCTCCAGACGACCTGGGTGTGGCCGGCACCGGTCGCCCGTGCCGCCTCGATTGGTCCGGGATCAATGCCATCCACCGTCTCGGACAGGAGCTTCCCGATGACGCCGACGTTGAACAGGATCAGCGCCAGGATCCCCGGCAGCGGCCCGATCGACAGGACCGATACGAAGATGATCGCGTACAGGATGTCCGGCACCGATCGGACCACGCTGAGGATGGATCGGTCCACGTACAGGGTCAGCGAATTCGGCGCCGAGACGCGTGATGCCAGGAACGCCACCGGCAGCGCGACCGCTGATCCGATCGCCGTCGCCACCACGGCCATGCGGAACGTCTCAATCATGCCGTCGGTGGTGCGTGGGGCGAAGCCGAGGTCGGGCGGCCAGAACTCCGAGATGATCTTGCCGGCCTTGCTGAGGTTCGCCGCAATGCGCGCAAAATCAGGACCGAGGCCGAATACCGCCCAGACGGTGATGCCCAGGAACACCAGCAGGCTGATGACCAGGATCGGCGACCGACCGGGTCGCCTGGGTCGCGCCGCGCGCATGGCGGCCGGGTAGCCGCCGACGGCCTGGCTCATACGACCGGAGCCGCCTCCAGCACGTCGTCAGCGGTCAGCGATCGGCCGTAGATGTCGCGGAAGACGTTCTCGTCAGCGGCCGCGCCGGTTCCGTCGTACACCAGCTCGCCGGCGCGCATGCCGATGATCCGTTCGCCGTAGACGCGCGCCAGATCGAGGAAGTGCAGGTTGATGATGGTGGTGATGCCGAGCTCGCGGTTGATCCGCTGCAGGTCGCGCATGACGACGTGGCTGGTAGGAGGATCCAGGGAAGCGACCGGCTCATCGGCCAGGATGATCTTGGGATCCTGCGCCAGCGCTCGGGCGATGCCGACGCGCTGCTGCTGACCGCCCGACAGGTTGCTGGCGCGGACGTACGCCTTCTCGACGATGCCGACCCGCTCCAGCGACTGCATCGCCTTCTCGACGTCCTCGGGCCTGAAGCGGCCGAACAGCGCACGCAGCGCCGAGGTGTCGTGCAGACGGCCCATCAGGACGTTGTTGAGCACGCTGGTGCGCCGCACCAGGTTGAAGGTCTGGAAGATCATGCCGATCCGCGAGCGGATCTCACGCAGCTCGCGAGTGTTCGCCCTGGTGACGCTGCGGCCGCCGATGCTCACGTCGCCGCTGGTCAGCGGCACGAGCCCGTTGATGGCGCGGATCAGGGTCGACTTGCCCGCGCCGGAGAGCCCGACGATGACCACCATCTGGCCGTCCGGGATTTCCAGGGTGAGGTTCTTGAGCGCGTGGACGCCGCCCGGATAGACGACCGAGGCGTTCTCGAAACGAATCATGGACCGATGCGGCACGGGACGGCCTTGCGGCCGCCCCGTGCCAGCCTTTCCTCCTGGGAGGCTATTCGCCTGCCTGGATCTTGGAGTTCGCCTCCTCGACGATGTCGTACGCGCCTTCCTTGGCGGCCACGAGGTCGTCGATCTGGTAGATCTCGGTGAGCGCCTTCTTGCCGGCTTCGCTGTGCGCGAAGTCGAGCAGGGACTGGGTGATTGCCGTCTTCAGCGAATCCGGCAGGTCACCGCGAACCGCCCATCCGTCGTTCGGGATCTCGGGCGAATAGGCGAACACCACGGCCTTGGTCTTCAGGTCGCAATCGGTCGTGGCAATGCTGCGGGCATCGTCGAAGCTGACGCCAACCTCGGCGTCACCATTGCAGACCGCGATCGCCGCGGCATCGTGGCTGCCGGCGAAGATGGGCTGGATGTCTTTCTGGTAGTCGACGCCGGCCTGCAGGAGCTGGAGCGCCGGGAAGACGTATCCCGAGCTCGAGGTCTGCTCAACGAAAGCGACCTTGGCGCCCTTCACCTTGGCAATGGCGTCCTCGCCCTTCGGGCCCTGCACGACCTCCGTTGGGCCGTGCTCGGTGCCATTGCAGTTGAGGAAGGTCAGCATCTTGTCATCGCTGCCCTTGCGCTCGTTCTCAACCGGCGTGTCCGAGCAGTACTTGCTCGGATTGTTGGTCATCCACTGCGTGTGGTACGTGGCGCCGCCGTTGCGCACCGACTGCAGGATGATCTGTGCGCCCGCGCGATCGCGCGCCTGGAGAAGCGCGGTCGGTCCGAAGGCGCCGATATCGGCCTGTCCGGATCCCATCGCCTCCACGAGACCGGTGTAGTCGTTGCTGACGATACCCTTCACGTCGATGCCGAGGTCCGCCTTCAGCGCGTCGGCGACGGGCTGGATCTTCTCGACCAGCGCATCGGCCTCACGCGAAGGCACGAAGCCGATGGTGATGCTCTGTGGCCAGCCAGCCTTGTCGTCAGCGGATCCTGATGCGACCGCGCCCGATGCACTGGCGGTCGCCGACGTGCTGCCGGAGCCGGGGCCGCTGCAGGCTGCCACGATGACCATCATCGCCAGCAGCGCGGTGAAAAGACGGAAGTGTTTCATCTGACCTCCTCCTGGCCGCGTCATGCGTGCGGCTCGTCGCTCGATCGCCGCGGGTCCCCCTGGGAACTCTCCTGCGTCTGGGCAACGTCAGGCTCGCGCCCGAGTCAGGGGCGCATGATAGCGGCTGAGGCCGCGGAGGAATTGGCGCGCCGGACAGGATTCGAACCTGCGACCTTCGGCTCCGGAGGCCGACGCTCTATCCACTGAGCTACCGGCGCACGCGCCTATGTGGGACGGCTAACCGGATTCGTGCACGAAAACTTCGTGATTTTCGTGTTCTAGCCGTGTGTGAGAGGCCACTTTACTCGGTTCTGGCGATGCCGGAATGATTCGACAGCGTCGGCTTCGGCACGTTTCTGAGGCTGCCAAAGCGACGCTGTAGAAGGAGGCCGAAATGGCCAGGACCAAGACTACTGCCAGGGCGAAGGCCAAGGCAACCCCGCTCGAGGCGCTGAAGGGGTGGCGCGAGAACGGCTCAGGCGGAGAGCCGGGAGTGTCCAGGCAGACCGCCCCAGCCCATCGCCTCGTACCGCTATTCCTGCTCCGATCTCACATCGGCGCGCTGGTAGCTCCAGCCCTTCTTCAAACGCCGCTGGGCTTCCTTCTCCGACACCGTCACCTGCTGCCCCTGCGGGCCGTAGAGCAGCACGTTGTCCTTGGGTCGGCTCATCAACCAGATCAGGCCCAGCACGATGAAGCCCAGGAACCAGATGATCACAATGAAGGTGACCGCGATTCCGCCGCCGATGGCCGTCCCGGCCTGACAGGTTGTGAGAGCGTCTCCGACCTGACCGGCGCAGTTGTTGCCGGTCGCAGCTATCCCCGTACCGATCCACACGGCCATCAGGACCGTCCAGATCAGCAGCGCCCATGTTGCCTTACGCCAGCGTGGCATCGTCCCACTCCTTCCTCAACTCAGTTCTGGCTTCCCCGCCGTCCATTGTGGATGGCAGGGTTGTTCTTCGTACCTGCCGGTTAGAGGCGGTCTAGCAGCTCGGCCTTCTTCGAGCTGAACTCGTCCTCGGCAATCAGGCCGGCGTCGCGCAGCTCTCCGAGCGTCTGGAGCTTGTCGATCACACTGGGCTCGGCCACCGGACGTGGTTCTAGCGTGGGGGCTGGCGTTGGGACCGCCCGTTGGAATGTCACCGTCAGCTTTCCCTTGCTGCGGATGCCCTTGCGTCCAGCAAAGATGCTGAGCCCACCGGTGAGCAGCAGCCGGCCTGCATGCAGGTGACTACCTTCCGCGCTCTGCATCGCCGGGTAGTATCGGTGGTCGGCGAAGATGGCCGATTCCTCCGCGAACAGCGCCTCACCCTTCGGATTCGACTCGTATTGGCGCATGACCGCTGGCAGCGTCCAGCCGTGTGAGGCATCGGCCAGCGAATCCCGAACCCTACCCCGCTGTTCAGCCTCGGCGCCGGCGCGTAGGTCACGGAGATTGTCGCGCGTCTGCTCCACTCGCCGAGCCCAATTCTTCATCGCCCTCCTGCCTCCTCAGTTGATGCCCAGATCGAGGCGAACGCCGAACGAGCCGGTGTCCCCTTCACCGCGATCCCAGCCCCCCACGATAACGGCATGGCACGTACCGACATGGCCGGCCGCTGCCAGCCGATCGGCGGTCGGTTTGAACGCCTCGGCGGCGTGCCGATTGAGGTGACCGACCAGGCGGCCGGCGTCTCGATACGAATCGCGTTCGGGTCGTAGGGGTTGGTAGGTTCAGCCCTGAGGACGGCAGTGCAATCGTACTGCGCTGACTCGACCCCGCGGCCGCCACAGACCTGTGCCAGCGCATCCTGATAGTGCGACTCGCCGACGACCTCCACGTCGAACCCACCGATCAGCGGCAGCGGCGTCAGTTGCGTTGGGCTGCTCTCCCGCGTGCCAAACAGGCGTTTGAACATTGCCCTTCCCTCCTGCACTACGCCGTTGTACTATCGAACATCTGTTCTACTCGCCGATGGGCTCACGGCCGCGTCAAAGATGGACGCTAGCATGGGGTCGCCAATGCCGTCTAACTCGCAGCCGGTCACTGATCCTATCGTGCTCGAGGCGATCTGCGACGAGTTCCGCGAGAAGATCGCTCAGGCGACCGAGCGTCAGGCATTGATCATCCTGATCCCGAGCATCGCGATTGCCGTTGCGTTCTTCCGCCGGTCGAGCCCCACGCTGCTGGCGGCCTTCATCGTCTGGAACGGGCTCGGCGCAGCGTTCTGGTACGTCTACAGCACCTATCATCTCGCACGATGGCAAGCAGAAGGAGCAGGGAACCTTCTGCTGCTGATTCCGGAGCTGCTGCTCCTGCTCTATGCGGTGGCGCTCATCGCAGGCATGCTTCACGTCTTCGTGAGTCGGTTCAGCCAGCGTCGATCACGATCTCGGGATCTGGCCGAATAGGCCCCGATTTCAGGAAACGCAGGGCAAGGCGAAGGCCCCTCCGGAGAGGGGCCTTCAATGCTGCCGGATTCGCTAACCACAAGGGCATCTTTCACGCACGGTTTCCCGTACTACCCTTACCCAAACCTACCCATGGCCTTGCAGTCAGTGGTGAATCGCTGTACGAACAGCCTCTATAGATTAGGCCATCTGTTCGCTTCAGTCAAGGGTTTCGGGACTAAGATTCGTTTACATGGCAAAGCGCTTTTTCGAGTCCGCGGCGGCTTGCCGGGCCTCCCCGCTGCTGCATTTGGAACGCTGAGCCAGCGAATCAGCGAAGCACGACCTGCTCGTTCGTCAAATGTCGGTCTCAGTCGCCCTAGCCAGGCCAATCGGCATCGCGGGCATCCGGGTCCCTCAGCTCCACGCTCAAGCTAAGCGCTCTTGCCGATGCCCGAGGGAGTTAACGCGAATTGCACCGACATCTGCCAGGTGGGGAGTGGCATGTCAGCTGGACGGTGAGGCCGATGGCGCCGCCTGGATGATGATTGACTCGATGATGGCCGGGTCCAGCGGCAGTCCCACCTGGGGGTCATTGACCGGCAGTGCGCCGATCTTGTCGACGACATCGGTGCCCTCGACGACCTTGCCGAAGATCGTGTAGCTGCGCTGCAGCCGACCATTGAGATCTGCGAGGTCGATGAAGAACTGCGAGCCATTCGAGTCGGGCCGGCCGGCGTTCGCCATGACCACGACGTATTGGTCGTAGTTCAGGTTGTTGGCCGGCGGCTCGATCTCGAACCGGTAGCCCGGAGTGCCACCGCCCAGGCCCTCGAAATCGCCGTGGTTCTGCCGGGTGTTCGGGTCGCCGGCCTGGATGATGAAGCCGGCGAGCACGCGGTGGAAGCTGATCCCATCGTAGAAGCCGCATCGGGCCAGGGCGACGAAGTTGGCCGTTGCGATCGGTGCGGCCGAGCCGTAGAGCTCCACGCCGAATTCGCCCTTGTTCGTCTTGACTGCCGCGCGGTCCGCATCGGTCAGGATCTGCTGGGCGCCAGTCGATGTTGGTGCGGCGGTCGGGCAATCGGGCTTGGGCGGCGGCGACGGCGTGCTGCAGGCGACCAGAGATGCTGCCAGCGCAAGACCGATGAGCAGAGGCGCCGTCCTCATCGGTCAGGCATGTCGCTCGAAAGTTTGGCGTCGAACAGGCGGTGCGCGTACGAGACCGGCATTGTCCCGCCGTAGATCAGCGTGTCGTGGAAGAACTTGAGGTTGAAGGCGGGGCCCATGCGCCGCTCGACGTCCGCTTTGAGCGATTCGATCATGTGGCGGCCGTACAGGTAGCTGAGCTGGTAGGTCGGCGTCGAGGTGTAGCGCTTGACCTCGCCGAGCGCGGCCGGCCGCTCGAATCCGGTCTCGGCCTGCAGACGGTCGACCGCATCCTCGAAGCCAATCTGGCCACGGTGCAACTGGACGTCGAGGATGATCCGGGTGGCTCGCCAGATCGCATCGGTGTATTGGATATACCGATGCTTCGGCGTGTCGTCGAAGCCTGCCTCCTTCATCATCCGCTCGCAGTAGAAGGCCCAGCCCTCGCTGAACTCGGGCGCCCCCGAGAAGAGTCGCACGAGGCTCGGATTGGTGGCCGCGCCGCTGAGCTGCAGATGGTGTCCCGGGTAGGCCTCGTGCACGCTCGTGTTGCTGATCGACGCCCGATTGTGCTCGCGCAACATGCCCGGTGTCTCCGGCGGCGTGACGATATAGATGCCGAGCGGCACGGGGTCGAACGGCGCCGGGGAGAAGTACGCCGCGAACGGAATGACGTGGCGGATGAAGCTGGGCGTCTCGATGACGATCAACTTCTCGTCGGGCGGCACCGTCGCCAGATCGTGCTCGATGACGAAGCTGCGCGAACGCTCGATGTCGCGGCGATACTCCGCGAGGGCTTCCTGAAAGGTCGCGGCGTGATCGCTCTTGACGAAGTCGCCGACCTCGGCCGGGGTCAGTGTCGGATCGATCTCGGTGCAGATCTCATCACGCGCTGCTCTGGATTCGGCGAGGATCTGCTCGCCGACGGCCAGGATCTCGTCTCCGCTGGCCTCCAGCTCGCGCAGCCGTAGGAGCTCCTCGAAGTCGTCAACGCCCGTTCGCCATTCGGTATCGGCCTTGGGCAGCACCTCGTTGCGCAACCAGGCGACGTGGTCGGTGAGGCTTGCATTCGTCGCTTCCACCGCCCTGCGCAGGCGCTCGGTGAGGGCCTCGTCGTGCTGCTCCGCTGCAGCCGCCGAGACGATCGTGTCGAGGAACGCGGGCAGCGCGACAGAGCCTTCGATGTCGATCTCGGTCCACAGCTTGACCGGCTCGGTGACGCGTGTTCGTGTCTCGCCGATGAAGCGCGGCGCCTGCTCGAGTCGTGCGGCAATGCTCTCGAATCGGTCTTCGAGCGGCGCGAAGTCGCGAGAGAAGAGCGGAAAGATAGCATCACCGATGTACTCGGCGGCGTCACTGCGGCCCGCCCACGGACGACGCTCGGTCAGGGTGAAGAGGCGGAGGCGGGCCTGGTGCAGCGCCAGGTCGCGGTCGAGGTGGCGATCGGCGCTCAGCTCGCCGCCGCTGAAGCGCTCGAGCTCGATGATGGAGCTGCGCAGGAAGACGACCTCGCGATCGACCTGCTCGCGCGATCCCGAGCTCAGCTCGTGGTCGTGGTCATGGATCCCCAGGTATGTCGCGACCTCCGGCTGCATGGCGAGCTGGTCGCGGAACCAGCGCTCGACGGTGCGGTCGAAACGGGCGTCGGCGTCGGAGGAGGAGCTGGACATTGGGACCTCGGTCGTCAAGGGCAGGAAGCGAGAAACTCGGGCACCAAGCGTACCTGATCGGCGGCTGGGGGCGGGTCCGCTACAATCGGGCTCGTGGTCATCAAGAAGATCAGCAAGCCCGTCGGCCGTCGCGAGGCGCCGCGTGCCCCGACCGCCGTCGGACGTCAGCGCGCACGCTCGCACGCCCTCGCGCCCGAGCATATCGGCGAGGCCGGCAGCGTCGCGCTCCTGGCAGGCTCGATCCTCGGTCTGGCCCTTTTCATCGCCGGTATCACGATCTTCATCTCGGGTGTGACCGCCGGCAGCCGATTCTCCGGCGCAACGCCGCCGCCGAATGTCGGAAGCCTGGGGATGGGGCAGCTCGTCGGAGGCGGATTGCTCGCTCTCTTCTCGATCGTGCTCGTTGGCTCGGCGGCGGCCGTGCTCGCCGAGGTTCGCCACTCGCGCATGGTGGCGGCCGGATTGAGCGGGCTCGCCGGAGTGCTCGCTGCTGCTGGTGTGGTGGTGGTGATGTCCCAGGCCGGTGGCGACCAGGTGCTCGCGGGAGCTCTCGTGGTGCTGACGCTCATCTTCGGGGCCGCGGCCATCGTGCTCGCCCGGCCGCACCACTAGGCGCCCTCCGGCTCGCGTGTCGCGACGGGTCGTCCTTGTCGCGCGGTTCCTGCTCGTCGTCGGAGCGCTGCTCATGCTGGTCGGCGTCGCGACGATCGCGGTGGCGGTCGGCGATCCTCAGCGCGTCCGCGCAGCCCTCCCTGCGGACCTGGCGATCGATGCGGCCGCGGTCGGCGGCGCGATGGCGGCACTCGGCTCTGCCTGCGTCGCGCTCGGCCTGGCCCACCTCATCGTGGTCGCCGCTCTTCGTCGGGGCGCGGGATGGTTCTGGACCGCCGCGGTGGTGCTGACCGCGACACTCTGCGCGGGGTTTCTGGCTGCCGCCGTGGCCGCGCTGATCAGCGTGTCATACGGTCCCGCCTATGTGCTGGGAGGCATCGGTCTGGGGCTTCTGGCGGCGGGCTATGGAGCGTGCGTGGTGAGCCTCATCGGACTGAGGCTGAGGGCAGGAGGACAGGCTGAAGGTGACCGACAAGCCTGATATACTCCGCCACTCCCGCGGGCCCGTGGTGTAGTGGCCAAACATGCCAGCCTGTCACGCTGGAGATCGCCGGTTCGAATCCGGTCGGGCCCGCCACCAAGCGCTGGGTTGCTTACCGAGCAATCGGGGACCGCTCCGGAACTGATGCCGGGACTTGCCCTGGCGCGGCTGGTGACGTGTCGCTTGCGGTAGCGCGAGGCAGCCAGCGGATTGATGGCATACACCTGGTACCCGGTGGCCAGCAGCGCGCTGGCCAGCAGGCCGCGATCGGTCTCGACGCCGACCACCGCCTCGGCCGGTTGCTCGATGTGCTCGGCGAGCAGGCCATGCAGCAGCGCCACCCCTTCCAGTCCGTCGGGGATCTGGCGCTGCGCCAGGATCAGCCCCTCGGTATCGAGCAGTGCTGCTCGGCCCAGTCGATGCCCACGAAGATCGTCACGCGCACCTCCCCTTGATCTCTGCCAGCCCGATTTTCGAGGACGCCGCGGCGAATGCTGAGACGACGCGTCGGGTCATTCGCGAAGCGAAGCATTGCGTGGCGCTGGCCCACTGCAGGCCTGCTCGCCGCTGTCACGAAACCCTCCCTCGCCGGCAGGGATGAATTCCCACTCGTATGACCCGGGGTGCAGGGTGAGTTGCAGCACGCCGTGCGACGAGTTGTTCAATATTTCGCTGTTCGCAGCAGAGTGGTCAGGGGCGGTAAGGGTCCCGCCCCCGGTGCCGACCGTGAACTGACGGATCCCGCCCTCGCGGTCGACATCCCCGTTCGGCGTCATCGGCGCGAATCGCTCGTAGTGGTGATCGTGTCCGTTGACGACTATCTCGGCGCCGGCGTCGTACAGCATCTCCCAAAACACCTGGACTCTGTCCTCAGCGCCGTTGCCGGAGCTGTAGAACGGGTGATGCCAGAATGCAAGGATGCAATCCGAGGGATGGGCCGCAAGGTCTGTCGCCAGCCAGCGCGCCTGATCACTGCCGGCGTTGCACCCGCCAACCGGCAGGCACACCGAGTTCAGGGCAATGACATGCCACGCCCCTATTTCGAAACTGTAATAGCCCTTGCCTGGCTCGCCGGCTCGGTCGCCGAAGTACGAGAAGTACGGTCCTGCCCCGGTTGTGACGTAGTCGTGATTACCAGGCACGGGCCAGATGCGCGATTTCAGGCCGCCCCACAATGGCTCGTAGCACGCTGCGTAGTTTGCGAGGGAACCATCTGGGTCCACGAGGTCCCCGACAGCCAAAATCGGTCCCGAGAGGCGCTTCGCTAGATTCGGCACAGAGGGATCCTGCTTTGGACACTCGGTAGGATCCCCAACGGCCAACGCAACCTCCGTTGTCGGCGACGGAGTCGCGGTGACGGTTGGACGGACTGGGGGGCTCCCCGCCGCATCGTCAACGAGAGACGGGGCGACATCTGCGGTTCGCGAATCCTCTTGAGTCCATGGCGAGGCCAGCGCCCGAAAGCGAGCTTCACGACCTGCGTGCCGGTCAGCGAGTTCCCCAAGTAGCGACCCGAATGCGACGATGATCAGGACAGACACGACGATCGAGTGAGACCTCAGCCGTCGCGATGCGTCGCCGCCCGGGGATCTCGTCGCAGCACGGGAGGATGCAGCGGCATTCCGGTCACGGTGACCGATACGTGGGGATTTGTGCGACCGCACCCTCGCCATGAACAGCGCCCACATCGCGAGCAGGCTGCCGATGACCCCCAGGACTAGGCCGGTATTCACGGCGCCACCTTGCCACGTCTAGCCTGATAGGGCGCAGCGCAAGCAGGTCAGCGCGCGAGAGTTAGGCTGCAAACTAGGCAGCAACGAACGGGCCGGACTCCCAATAACGGGAATCCGGCCCTCTTCACACGCTCAGACTAATGGAGGCGACGATGGGAATCGAACCCGTGTACGCAGTTTGCTTGACCCCGCCCACCGCCCTTTAGCACGCCTGCGCTGCGGACTTGCGGACCCGGTGGCAAGGCCCGAATGCGATCCTGTGGTGACAACTGCCGCTCCCCCTCAGCAAAGGTCAGAGCAGTCATGTCGAGATCGGCCTGGCGCGAGCCGATGAGAGCGCCACCTGGCCGCCGGTCCGCGAGCCGTCCCCAGGAGACCTTGGCATGGGTTTTGCGTAGTCGAAACCCTTGTAACGCACACAAGGAGACCGCCATGTTCGGCTTGGGGATCGTCGGAACGATCATTCTGATTCTGATCATCCTGTGGATTCTCGGCGTCATCGGCTAGAGCACAGGTGTCAGACAAACCGATATGAGCGGCCGGCTCCACCCGGCCGCTTTTTCGTGCCGACCGCCCGGACCTGCTACCGCCTTTGTGCGGTAACTACCGCGACTGGGCCTGCTTGAGGGCCTGCTCCGTCGCGCGTTGGCTGCGCTCCGCCTCGACATGCGCTTTGTGGCGCATCAGGATCGTGGCCGCCGCCTCCTCGATGTCATCGGTCAGGGTGAACAGGTTGAGATCAGCCGGCGCGATCTTGCCCTCGTCGAGCGGCTGCTTCTCGATCCAGTCGACCAGCCCCTGCCAGTATTTGGTGCCGAACAGCACGACCGGGAAGTGCTCGACCTTGCCGGTCTGGATCAGGGTCAACGACTCGAACAGCTCGTCGAGCGTGCCGAAGCCGCCCGGGAAGATGCAGAACGCCTCGGCGTACTTCATGAACATGGTCTTGCGCACGAAGAAGTAGCGGAACTCCATGCCGAGGTCGACGTAGTCGTTGAGGCCCTGCTCGAAGGGCAGCTCGATATTGCAGCCGATGGAGAGGCCACCGGCATCCTGCGCGCCGCGGTTGGCGGCCTCCATGATTCCGGGTCCCCCGCCGGTGATGATCGCGAAGCCGTCCTTCACGAGCCTCGAGGCGAGCTTCCGAGCGGTGCGGTAATACGGATCGCCGCGTGGCACGCGCGCCGATCCGAAGATGGTCACCGCCGGGCCGACGCTCGCCAGCGTGTCGAAGCCTTCGACGAACTCACCCAGGATGCGCAGCGCGCGCCAGGTATCGGTATGCAGGAAGTCGGCATCAGCCGTTTCCTGCAGCAGGCGCTGGTCTTCGGTCGGCCGCTTCTGCGGCCCGCGCATGACGACCGGGCCGCTGCGGCGTCCTTCCTTGTCGTGGTTGCGAGAGGTCATGAGCGGTTCCTCATTTCGGTTGACTGAGCGATCCCTGGCGCGCCAGAGCGCGCGGTCTGGCCTCGACACGATCGCAGACGAATGGTAGGCTGACCCCGTCGCCAAAGGGTGCAATGCCGTACGGCATGTGGACAGCCTGGCTGGCGGACCGACCACGCTACGCTGAGGATTCTATTGCTCGACCTGCTGCGGCGTGCTGCCGTGCTGATCGTCGTCAGCGCCGCCGGAATCGGCCTGCTGGCCCCTCTGGCCGCGCGCTCCGCCACCGCGGTGACCCCTGAAGTGGATCACCTGCTCGACGTGGCCGATGCGGCAGCGGCACCTCTGAGCACCGCACCACGCAGCCTGCTGTCCGGTCGCGACCGCTCCTCGTCAGAGTCGTTGGAGGGTGGCCGGCCGCTCATCGCCGCTGAGGCGCTGGATCATGAGGCGGGCCTGCCAGCGCCGACGAGCGTGGCTCTCGAGGCGCAGTTCCAGGTGATTCCGACGCCCAGGGCCACACCGAAGCCTGCGTCGAAACCCACGGTTCCCGCGAAGCCACCCGCGATCTCCGGCGGCGCCGTATGGGATCGCCTGGCGCAATGCGAGTCCGGCGGGAATTGGTCGATCAACACTGGAAACGGCTACTACGGTGGGCTGCAGTTCGGTCTCGGCACGTGGGCCGGCTACGGCGGCACGGCGTATGCCTCGCGGCCCGACCTCGCCAGCCGCGAGGAGCAGATCGCCGTGGCAGAGCGCCTGCGCGCCGCACGTGGCTACTCGCCGTGGCCTGCCTGCGCCGCGAAGCTCGGCCTGCTGTAGCGAGGTTCCACATTGCTGGAGCTCCTGCGGCGAGTCGCCGTCCTGATCATCCTCAGCGCCGTCGGGATCGGTCTGCTCGCGCCCGTCGCGACTCGTTCGGCGACGCCCATCAGCGCCGTGACTGCGCAGCTCCTCAGGGCAGTCGAACGCCCCACCTCCAGCGCCCCGCGCACGCTGTTCGCGGGGCGTGAGCGCTCGGCGAGGCTGACGTTGGCGGAGGTCGCGCAACCCGTCGCCGCGGAGGCGCTCGCGGTCGCATCCGCCCTTCCGACGCCCGCCAGTCTTTCGTTCTCCGCGCAGTTCGCGCCCATCCCGACGCCGCGGTCGACGCCGGCGCCGAAGCAACGCACTCGAAGCGTCGCGCCTCCGCCGATGATCGGCGACACGATCAGCGGCAAGGCGACCTATTACTGCTGCTCGCGTGGCTATCGAGGTCAGGCCGTGGTTGCCCTCCCCGGCGCGCTTGGCGGTCACTACGACGCACCGCCCGCCGCACGCTACGTCACCATCTGCGCCGATCGATGCGCCCGTCTGCCGGTCGTCGACTACTGCGCCTGTTACTGGGGCACGGCCAACCAAAAGGTCGCGGATCTCTCACTGGAAGCCTGGGCCGCAATCAGCGACGGTGATCGCCGCGTGATGGGCGTCGTACGGGTCACCATCCACCTCGGCTGACGACCCGCTGGAGTAGCATCGGCCGCATGCTGCAGCCGTTGCGCGTGGGGCACGTCGTGCTCAAGGTCCGCGACCTCGATCGGTCGCTTGCGTTCTATCGCGACCTGCTGGGCTTCCGCGTGGTCAGCGAGATGAGCAACGTGATGATCTTCTTGACCGCCACCGGCGAGAACCACCATGACCTCGGCCTGCTGCGCGTCGGCGACCAGGCTCCCTCGCCGCTGGCGAGCGCCGTGGGCCTGTACCACGTGGCGATCCAGCTCGCCGACTGGGAGGCCGTCCTGAAGGCGAATGCGCTGCTGGGCGAGCGTGGCCTGCTGAAAGGGGCAGCCGATCACGGGGTGACCCGCAGCCTCTATACCGCCGATCCCGACGGCAACGAGATCGAGCTGTACTGCGACGCGCCGCGCGAAGAATGGGAGGGCCGCGTCAACGAGGTCATGACGGTCCGGCCGTTGCGCCTGGACTGACCCTCAGACCGACGCGCGCCCGGCAATCGCAGAGCGTCAGCGGCTGAAGGCGATCGCGATGACACCGATGAACAGCGCCAGCCCCACGAACCCAATGAGCAGCTTCGCTCCCCATTGGCCCCGGTGCTCGGGCAGCGGCTGGTAGGTCCGGCGGCGCTTCGAGCCGCGGCCTGAACGGCGGCTCAGCTCACCACTCCCTGCGGAAGAGAAACGGGGTGGTCAACGCCTTCCGATCGCTCACCGATCGCAGCTGCTTGCGCGTGCGCTTCAGCAGCTTCCCGTGATAGCTGCCGTCGCCGTACGGCTCGTGCAGCCGGGCCACGTCCCAGTCGTGGGTGTCGCTGACCGCTTCCGGCGGGAGGTATCGGTCCAGGATGGCCTTGGCCTCGTCGATCGCCACGAAGCTGCGCTTGCGGGCGCCGTTGTCGAGCAGCGCCAGCAGGTCGGCGAAGCTGGCGTCGAGATCGGCAACCATCGTTGAGAGGCGCTCCATGGTTCCGGGGATGCGCTCCGGTCGAAAGAGCCCGGTGAGCAGCGCCTTTCGGTCGGCCTCGGGCAGGTCGGCGAGCTTCTCGCGCAGGTTCGGAACGCTCGCCGCCGCGTCGGCGACGGGCACCGCGTAATCGTACAGATGAACCATCATGGCGTTCCCGAGCATAGCCCGATGCGGGCACGGCCGCCTGTCGCCGACCCGCGACTGGTCGCGAGTACAATCGGCCGGCGTGCTGCGGCGCGCAACGGTCCGTGAGGGAATCAGGAGGATCCGCGTGCTGCTCGAAGGCAAGAAGCTGCTCATCACTGGCGTGCTGACCGACGACAGCATCGCGTTCGCGGTCGCCAGGGTCGCGCAGGAGGCCGGTGCTGAGATCCTGCTGACCAACGTCGGGCGGGGCGTGCGGCTGACCGAGCGGGTGGCACGCCGGCTGCCGAATCCGCCCGACGTCATGCAGATGGACGTCAACAACCCCGAGGACGTCGCGGCTGTCAGCACGGCGGTCATGGACCGATGGGGCCGCCTCGACGGCCTGGTGCACGCCATCGCTTTCGCGCCGGGTGACGCGCTCGGCGGGAACTTCCTGAACACGCCCTGGGAGAGCGTGGCGACGGCCTTCCAGACATCGGCCTATTCGCTCAAGGCGCTGACGGTCGGGCTTCTCGAGCCGATGAAGGCGGCGGGCGCCGGCTCGGTGGTGAGCCTCGACTTTGATGGTCGCTACGCGTGGCCGATCTACGACTGGATGGGCGTCTCGAAGGCGGGGCTGGAGGCGGTCAGCCGCTACCTTGCCCGCGACCTTGGCGAGTTCCACATCCGGGTCAACACCGTCTCGGCCGGTCCGATCCGCACCATGGCCGGCAAGTCGATCCCGGGCTTCGATCAGATCGCCGACAAATGGCTCAACCGCGCTCCCCTGGGCTGGTCATTCACCGATGCGACCCCGGTGGGCCAGATGGTGTGCTTCCTGTTGAGCGACTGGGCCGCAATGACTTCGGGCGAGCTGATCCACGTCGACGGCGGCTACCACGCCATGGGGACCGACATCCGCGTCAGCTGACCGTGTAGCTGGTCCCATCGTAGCCGGATGCGCCGTCGGGAAGCGTCCCTGATACCTGCGCCGACTGGACCTCCCCGTCGTCGTCGATCGCCCGCACCCGGATGTTGTAGCTGCCCGCGCGGGACGGCTGCCAAGTGTGGCGCCAGAAGCGCCATACGCTGGCCGTGGTCTCGCCGACAGGCGGGTCCAACTCTGCCGCCACCCACCCCGCGTCATCGCCGAGCTGCAGCTCCACGCGCTGAATGCCGCGGTCGCCGGCAAAAGCGATGCCCGCAAGTTGGATAGGCTGACGGCGGTCGAGTGGGGCGCCCGAGGCGGGCGCGTCGAGGCGTGACATCGTCTTGACGACCGCCTCCTTCGTCCAGCCGCGCTGCTCCCAGTAGCCGTCGTATG